>JABHAA010000023.1 GCA_018674495.1 Rhodospirillaceae bacterium
CGGGGCGGATTATGGCCGGCGGCGACGGCGCCGCAGACGCATCGGCGGATCATTTCGCCCGCCGTTGAGGGTTGCGCCGCGCGGCATAGAATTCGCCCGCACGGCCCATAAAATATTGCTGCCATTGGACTAATTGTCTGTTCGTCTCTGGTTTGGTGAGTATAATCGCGGCCCATGAACGAAGTATCGCGCTATATTGCCCGCCAGCTCTTCTGGTCGACGGTAATCGTGTCCCTGGTGATGACCGGATTGCTGTGGCTGTTCGTCTCGGTCAAGGCGGTGGAATCGATCATCAACCGGGGCCTGTCGCTCAAACTGTTCATGATTTTGACTGGTCTGCAGTTGCCGAATTTCCTGGTTCAGGTGGTGCCCATCGCCTTTTTCATTGCGGTGTTGTTTGTCTATGGGCGGTTGAATACGGACCGCGAAATTACGGTGCTGCGCGCCGCCGGGATGAGCCCGTTAGCGCTGGCCAAGCCGGTAATCGTGCTGGGCCTCGCCTTTACGCTGTTCGGCTATGTGCTGACCCTTTGGGCGACGCCGAAATCGTATAAGATGTTTCGCGAAATGCAGTGGGACATCCGTTATTCGATATCCAAGGTGCTGCTAAAAGAAGGTGTATTCAACACGATTTCCGACAAAATCACGGTTTATATCCATGAACGATCGGGCGAATCCGAGCTAAACGGATTGCTGGTCCATGACAGCCGCGACAAGCAAAAACCAGCCACGGTCATCGCCGAGCGGGGCGCCATGGTACAGACCCCGTCAGGAGCCCGCGTCCTTATGTTCGATGGCAGCCGCCAGGTGATTGATAGCAATACCGGCAAACTTTCGATCCTGTATTTTGATCGCTACAGCTTTGATCTCGGCGGCGCCGTCAACAAGCCCAAACTGCGCTTTCGCGAAGCCCGCGAACGCCCCGTGGAGGAGTTGCTCAACCTGAAGAAATCGGATGTAGGCAACCCGAAGGATTATGGAAAATTCATCACCGAGGCGCATCAACGAATGGCGCTGCCGGTCAATGCCCTCGGCTTTGCGCTTATCGCCTATTTGTTCGTCATGTTCGGCGATTATTCCAGGCGCGGGCAATTGGCCAAAATGATCGGCGCGTCCGCCCTGTTTGTGGGTCTGCAGGTGTTGGATCTCAGCCTTATTAACCTGACCGCCAAAAATCTCGGCCTGATACCGGCGATCTATGCCGCCGCCGCCGGGCCGGCATTGCTGGCGTTCCTATTGCTGATTGTGCAGCCGGGCCCGCGCCTGTTTGCACGGCGGGGCAAGTTGCCCGCGCCGGCGGCGGCTGCTTGAGGGGCCCGCGCTTTGCGATTATCCCTCATACTATCGCTCTATATCGGCCGGCATTTTTTGGCCAGTTTCGCTGTGATCTTCGCCATATTCCTGGGGCTGATCTTTATGTTCGACATTGTCGAATTGCTGCGCCGGGCTTCTAGCCACGAAAATGTCGGCGCCGGGCTGGTGCTGCAAATGGGCTTGATGAAGCTGCCCTTTATGGGCCAGCAGGCCTTCCCATTTGCTGTGCTGTTCGGCGGCATGGCCGCATTCTGGCGGCTGACGCGCAACTCCGAGTTGATTGTCGCGCGCGCCGCCGGCGTCTCCGCATGGCAGTTTCTGCTGCCGGTTTTGGTAACCGCTTTCCTTTTGGGAACGATCAAGATTGCGGCCCTTAATCCACTCGCCTCGGCGTTGTTGTCCAACTTCGACCGGCTGAACGCGACCTACCTGAAGGGGCAAAGCAATTTATTAAGCGTCTCGGCCAATGGTTTGTGGCTGCGCCAAGCCGATGACAAAAACCAATCGGTCATCCATGCCGCGTCGATCGGCATCGACGGCGCAAATATCACCCTCAATCAGGTGACCATCTTTGTCTACAAAGGTTCCGACAAATTCGTCCAGCGTATCGATGCGAAAACCGGCGAGTTGGAGGATCAGTTCTGGCATTTGCGCGGCGTTACCATCCACGACCGGGAGCGAGAATTGCCGGTGCAAAAGGCCGAGCATTGGTTTGCCACTGATATCACCGTCAATAACATCAATGACAGCTTTGCACCGCCGGAAACCTTGTCTTTTTGGGATTTGCCCGGTTTTATAGACAATCTGGACCGCGCCGGCTTCAGCGCGATCCGTCATCGGCTTTATTGGCACTCCTTGCTTGCCGCACCCTTGCTCCTTTGCGCCATGGTTTTAATCGCAGCAACATTCACCCTTCGCCATTCCCGGGTCGTCAACGTGACCTACGTGGTCGCCGGCGGCGTCTTGACGGGTTTCTTGCTGTTCTTCTTCTCCGATATCGTGTTTGCCCTTGGAA
Organism: Rhodospirillaceae bacterium; assembly: GCA_018674495.1. Classification (GTDB taxonomy): domain Bacteria; phylum Pseudomonadota; class Alphaproteobacteria; order Rhodospirillales; family UBA2165. The sequence continues at coordinate 2,330 of JABHAA010000023.1, forward strand.
CAAGGGAAAGCATCCCCGTGGTCCTCGCCGCTTGGACGCCATCGGGCATCTCGACATTGCTCGGCCTGGCGATGATGTTTCATCTGGAGGACGGATGAAATATCTCCGCAAATTTTTGACTGCATCATTTCTGCTGGCTATGGCGACTCTCTGGTCCGGCGGCGCGGCGGCGCAGAATATCGATACTTCGGTGCCGCTATTGTTTACCGCCGATACGCTGACCCACGACCGCGCGCTGGGGATCGTCACGGCCACCGGCAATGTAGAAGTAACGCAAAAAGACCGCACCCTGCTCGCCGACACGATATCCTATAACGAGCGCGAAAATATCGTATCGGCATCGGGCCATGTAACGCTGATGGAGCCGAGCGGCGATGTCTTGTTCGCCGAGTTCATGGAACTGACCGGCGATTTTATGGACGGTATCATTCGCGGCCTGCGCATTCGATTGTCGGATAATGCGCGCATCGCGGCATCGGGGGCGCGCCGCTCGGCGGGGCTTCGGACCGAAATGCGCAACGCCGTCTATTCGCCTTGCGACAAATGCGCGTCGGATCCCGGCGAGCCGCCCTTGTGGCAAATCAAGGCGGCGCGGATTGTCCACGACCAGGAAGAGCAGATCATAGAATATACCGACGCCTGGATGGAGATTGCCGGTATCCCGGTCGTCTATACCCCATATTTTTCGCACCCGGACCCAACGGTCAAACGCAAGAGCGGGTTTTTAACGCCCGGGGTCGGCGGCTCCACCTCCCTTGGAACCTCCATCACGACGCCCTATTACGTCGCCATTTCGCCCAACCGGGATTTGACCATCACGCCCACATTGATGGCCAAGGAAGGTTTGCTTTTGGAGGGCGAATACCGGGAGCTGCAATCGGACCGGTTGTTTGAGGCGCGCGGCTCGATCACTTACGATTCCCAAGAGGAGGTGCGCGGCCATATAAATTCCTTCATTCGCCAGGACGTCAACGACACTTGGCGCTGGGGCGCCGATATCAAGCGCAGCACCGATGACACCTACCTCCGGCGCTATCAGATCGGCTCGGAGAGCTCCTTGAATTCCAGATTGTTCGCCGAAGCCTTTCGCGGTCGCGACTATGCCTCGGCCGACGCCTATCTGTTTCAGGGCTTGCGCGAATCCGATGACCAGGGGACGACGCCGATTGTCTTTCCAATGTTGGAGCTGAACCATGTCGGCGAGCCGGGTAAATTCGGCGAGACAACATCGGCTGACGCCAGCCTTTTGGTGCTGACCCGCACCGATGGAACCGATACCCGCCGACTATCTCTTGGCGGCAGCGTCGCCAAGCCGCTCTATGGATTGTTCGGTGATGTGATCGAGCTTTCAGCGGCATTGCGGGGCGATTTGTATCACTACGCAAGTCATCCCATTGAGGGTGAGGAAGGCGGCTTCGACACCGGCTTTGACGGGCGCATTTATCCCTTACTGTCGGCCACCTGGCGGCTGCCATTGACCCGCCGCCACGGTACCAATATCACCGAAATTCTGGAGCCCGCCGTCGCCGTGTTCGCCAGCCCCAACATGGGAAATTCATCAACCATCCCCAACGAAGACAGCATTGAACAGGAATTCGATGAAACCAATCTGTTCTCCTCGAACAAATTCACCGGCCTCGACCGGGTCGAAAGCTCAACCCGCATCAGCTACGGGCTGCGTTGGGGCGTGCACGGCGCCAATGGCGGCTCATCATCGTTCTTCATCGGGCAACGCTATCGGATCAGAAAAGATGATTCCTTTCCCGATGGATCGGGGCTGGAGGATCATTTCTCCGATATTGTGGCCCGGGTCCGTGTGCGGCCCAGCAGCAATTTGGCGCTCGCCTACAAAACCCGGGTCGACAAGGAAGACCTGTCGCCGAGGCGCACCGAATTAAATCTGACGGCGGGAGCGCCGGCCTTAAATTTGCGCACCAATTACGTATTTTTTGACCGCCAGGAAGGGTCCGAATTTAGCGGCCGTGAGGAATTGTCGGGTCAAGTCACGGCCAAAATGAGCCGTATGTGGCGGGCGGCATTTTCCAGCCGCTATAATCTCGAAGGCGATGGCGATTTGCGCTCCGTTGGACTAAATTTCACCTATGAGTGTGAATGCTTCACTTTCAACATATCCCTACAGCGTCAGTTTTACGAAGATCGGGATTTAAAACCCAACGATTCCATATTTTTTCGGCTGACCTTCAAGACGCTGGGCGAAGTTCAAACCGGCATTAGCAAAAGCGGAAGTTGAGCCCTACGTAGGGCGGCAAGGCATGAAGCAATCGGTGACACCAGAATCTAAATCTTCCGCCCCACGGAGCGGATGCGTGCGCGCCCTCTGGATGGCGGTGTTCGCCGCCGCAGCGGCCACCATGCTCCCCTGGAGCCAAGCCGGCGCGCAGGATTCCCAGCGCATTGTCGCCATCGTTAATGATGAAATCATTTCCGGTTTCGATCTCTCCTCCAGGATCGATCTGATTGTTCTGTCTTCGCAACTGCCGAAGACGCCCCAGGTCAGAAAGCGCATCCAGGCCCAAGTTTTGCGCGGGCTGATCGACGACAAGCTCCGGCTGCAGGAAGCGCGCCGCTTGAAATTGAACGTTAACGAGAAGGAATTTTTGGGCGCGGTGCTGAGGATCGAGAAAAACAACCGCATGAAACCGGGCGGCATGGCTGAACTTTTGAAGCGCAACAATATCGACCGCGTCACCTTTAATTCCCAGATTGAAGCCGCCATATCGTGGCAGAAAATCGTCCGCCGGCAGGTTCGCGGAAAGGTGAATATCAGCGCCGAGGCCGTCGACAAGGCGATCGCCCGAATGTCCGCGAACAAGGGCAAACCAGAATTTTTGGTATCCGAAATCTATATTCCGTTCGAAGCCGGAAAACCAGTTACCGAGACCCGCCAGCTTGCCGAGCGGCTATACAAGCAAATCGGCCAGGGCGCGAACTTCGCAGCGCTGGCGCGCGCCTTTTCGCAAAGCGCAACCGCCGCCGGCGGCGGCAACTTGGGCTGGATCAGGGAAGACCAGTTGGACACGCAGTTGTCTGAAGTTCTCGTCAAAATGAACCGCGGCACAGTTTCCAAACCGATCAAGGGACAGGACGGGTTTTACATTCTGGTGGTCCGTGACCGCCGGGTTTCGGCCGGCCTGCCACAGTCCGATGTCAGCGTAGATTTACAACAGGTGTTCTTAAATTTGCCCAAGGGCGCGCGCAAAGAGACAGAAACCGCGCAACTTGCCTTGGCCAAGACAATCGCCGGCTCGGCGGAAAGTTGCGGCGACTTGGAAAAATTGGGCAAAGAGCTTGGATCTAAGAACTCGGGCAAGCTGGACAATATCAAGCTGAGCAATCTGCCCGCGAATATCCGGAACGCCGTCGAGAGCCTGGAAGCCGGCCAGGCGAGCCAGCCGATCAAGGCCGGCGGCGGCATCGTTGTGCTGATGATGTGCGCCCGGCGCGGTGATCTCGTCGATGAACAGGTGCGCAAACAGGTTGAGCGCATGTTGCTCCAAGAGCGCGCCGGTCTGGTGGCAAGGCGCTTGCTTCGCGATTTAAGGCGCGCCGCCTTCATAGATATCAGGCGATGACCGCGAAGCCCTTGCCGATCGCCCTGACCATGGGCGAGCCAGCTGGTATCGGAGGCGAACTGAGCATCAAAGCCTGGCACCGCCATCACCGGCAATTGCCGCCCTTTTATCTGCTCGACGATCCGGATCGCATCGAAGCGCTTTCCGAAGCCATGGGCACGCCGATCACCACCGCCGCCATTTCCGAGCCCGGCCAGGCCGCCACATTGTTTGACGAACGGCTCCCGGTGCTACCTGTTGCGCTCGGTGGACCGGTCGTACCGGGACAATTGAACACGAATAATATCGGCGCCGTGCAGTCCTCGATCGAAATGGCGGTCCACCATATGGAAGACGGAACCGCCGCCGCCATGGTTACCAATCCGATCCATAAAGAATCCCTCTATAATGCCGGCTTCGCCTATCCGGGGCACACCGAATATCTGACGGCGCTGGCCGGATTTAAGGGCGAGCCGGTAATGATGCTGGCTTCCGATGCCTTGCGCGTGGTTACCGTTACCCGCCATGTCAGTGTGGCGAACGCGTTGAAGCTTTTGTCGGCGGAATTGATTATCGAAACGGTCAAAACGGTGAATCGCTCGCTTAGCCAGGATTTTGCCGTGGCGGAACCCCGCATCCGGGTGGCGGCCCTCAATCCTCATTCCGGCGAGGGCGGCAACATGGGGCTGGAAGAGATCGAGATTATCCTGCCTGCCATCGAAATTTTACAAGAGCTTGGGCTCAACGTTACCGGCCCGCACCCCGCCGACACCCTGTTCCACGAAAAAGCCCGAGCCGAATATGACGCCGCAGTCTGCATGTATCACGATCAGGCGCTGATCCCCATCAAGACCATCGATTTCGACCGCGCCGTCAATATTACATTGGGCCTGCCGTTCATCCGCACCTCGCCCGATCACGGCACCGCCCTCGATATCGCGGGCACCGGAACGGCCCGCGAAAGTAGCCTCGTCGCCGCCATCGATTTGGCCCACACCATTTCGGTCAACCGGGCGCGGGCAGCGGCGAAATAGTCGCCATGGCTGAGCCCCGGAATTCGGACCGTGATGCCGACCTGCCGCCCCTCCGCGATATCATCCAGCGCTATGATTTGCGGGCGCAAAAGTCCCTCGGCCAGCATTTCCTTCTGGACAGCAACCTGACGGCGCGCATTGCCCGCCAGGCCGGCAACATCGAGACCATGAACATTCTCGAGATCGGCCCAGGCCCCGGAGGGCTGACCCGGGCGCTCCTGGCCGAAGGCGCAAAAAGTGTGACGGCCATCGAAAAAGACCGGCGCTGCGTCGATGCTCTTACCCATCTGACAGACGCCTACCCGGACCGGCTGGTCGTGCAGGAGGCAGACGCGCTTCGCTATGATGTGACCGGTATTCCAGGCCCGCGCATGATTGTCTCCAACCTGCCCTACAATATTTCGGCGCCGCTGATCATTAAATGGCTTGGCGCCATAAAAGGCTTGGAGCGGCTGGTCATCATGGTGCAAAAAGAAGTTGCCGACCGACTGGCGGCGCCGGCGGGAGGCAAGACCTATGGGCGCTTGTCGGTCATCACCCAATGGCTGTGCGAGGTGGATATCGCTTTCAATGTGGACCCGCGCGCTTTCACGCCGCCGCCCAAGGTGGTCTCGTCCGTGGTGGTAATGAAACCCCGGCCCGAGCCACTGGCGCCGGCAAGCTGGCGCCACCTCGAAGCGGTAACGGCGGCCGCCTTCAACCAGCGCCGCAAAATGTTGCGGGCGTCATTGAAAGCCATGAAGTTTGATTTCGAAGCCCTAGAAATTGCGCCGACAGCGCGGGCCGAAGAGCTGAGCGTGCCTGAGTTTTGCCGCCTGGCGCGCGCCCTTGAAGCGTCTACCGATAATTAATCCACGCCCCGCAACCCTTGTACAAATTCGTGCAAGCCTACCTGACGGCTCATACGTAATCGTTCGGCGTCGAGGATCGCTTGGACACGGTCAACACTTTGATCTATGTCGTCATTGACTATGATGTACGTATATTCGGGAAAATGGCTCATCTCTCCGGACGCCTTGGCCATGCGTTCGCGAACAACTTCCTCGGGGTCCCGTGCCCGGCTGTTCAATCGGGATTCCAGCTCCTTCGTGCTCGGCGGCAGGATAAACACGCTAACTAGATCGGCGCCCATTTTCTCATCGGTGGCAAGCTGTTGGGTGCCCTGCCAATCGATATCGAAGAGAACATCGGTGCCGGCCTGGAGCGCGGCTTCAACGGGCGCGCGGGGCGTTCCATAGTGATAGCCAAAGACTTGCGCATGCTCCAAAAACGCGCCGTCCTCGGTCATGCGTTCGAAATGCGCCTCATCGACGAAGTTGTAATCGGCGCCCTCTGTCTCGCCAGCGCGCATGGGCCGGGTTGTGGTCGACACCGACATGACCAGATTTTCATCAAGGCGCAGCAGCTCGCGTGAGATGGTTGTCTTGCCGGCGCCGGACGGAGACGACAGCACAAAGATCAAGCCCCGGCGGCCAAAATAAGGCGCGGCGTTTTGCTTATTCAATGTTCTGTACCTGCTCGCGGAACTGTTCGACCACCGCTTTCAATTCGAGCCCGATGCGCGACAATTCCACATCGGCGGCTTTCGAGCAGAGGGTGTTGGCTTCCCGGTTAAATTCCTGACAGAGAAAATCCAATTTGCGCCCGACGCCGTCGCCGTCTTCCAAAAGTGCGTCCGCCGCCTGCAAATGGGCCTCCAGCCGGTCCAGCTCTTCGCGCACATCGGACTTGGTGATCAGAATGGCGGTTTCCTGGTGAATCCGGTCCTCAGACAAGGATGGCTCGGCTCCCAACAACTCGGATATCTGCGCCGAAAATTTTTGCTTGATGGCTTCGGGCTGGGCTTCGGCGGTTTCCTTGGCGGCGGCGCATAGCTCGCCGATATTTTTCAAATGCGCTTCCAACACTGTCTTCATACGCCCGCCCTCTTCGGCGCGCATTTCAGCCAGCGCATCAATGGCCTCACCAAAATTACCGAGGATAGTTGACTTCAAGGCCTTCATCTCAGCTTCGTTGGCGAGGCTGTCCGCCTGTTCGACAACGCCGCGAACGCCGAGAAGATTATCGATGCGCGGCGGATCAAACACATTGTCGCCAGCTTCGAATTCCTTGGCCGCCGTGATCAACTGTTCCAGCAAACCCCGGTTGATGCGGTATTGAACGCCGTCCTGTTCCAGGCTCAGCGACAGCGCGAGGTTGAAATTGCCGCGCTTGAAGCGCTTCGACACCATGGCCCGGGCGGCTTGTTCCAATTCATCGAAACCGTGCGGCATGCGGCAGCGCATATCGAGCCCCTTGCCGTTGACGCTTTTTACTTCCCAGCTCCAAATGTGCGATCCCTCAGCGCCTTCCGTGCGCGCAAAGCCGGTCATGGAATTCAGCTCAGACATTTTTTTTGGCGGCCCCCTGGTTTATTGTCGCCGATTGGCAACGTGGCGCAGAGTTTATGAAAATCTTAAGACTTGCGCCATGAAATTCTACCCCCGGACCAGGCACCATTGGCGCCACATATCGCGCAACGCGGCTTCGACATTTTTGGCGTAGGCGGCGCCGTCGCAAAGATCAGAGCGCCGCAATTGTCCGCCAAGGTTTTTGCGCAAAGAAGCCATGCGGGCCTCATCCCCAGCCAGGGCGCAAGCAGTGCGGATATAGTCTTCGACGCTGGCCGACGCCAGATCAGCAGCCCCGATCTGGCTCAGCAAAGTTCCCGCCACCCGCCCGGCAAAGTTGTCGCCCCAAAGGGCAATCACCGGCACACCGGCGGCCAAAGCCTCAAATGTGGTTGTCGCTCCATTGAACGGGAACGGATCGAGCGCGATATCGATGCCGCCATAAAGCCCAAGATGGTCGGCCAGACCATCATCGCCGTATAGAAACTGCAAGCGCTCTGGCGCCAGCCCGGCGGCAATGAAGCGCCTCAGCCAACCATCACGGAGGCCTTGGTCGGCATAAAGATTGCGGTATTTGAGGGCCAAACGCGCGTCCGGGACCTGGGCCAGGATATCCGCCCAGACCGCAAACACCCGGTCGCTAATTTTTTCCGGCTTGTTGAAACATCCAAAGGTGACATAGCCGTTCTTTGAAATGGGCGGCGGCGTTGCGCCGGGGCCAACATCGGGCAAGGTGAATTGGTAGAACGAAGGCAACCGGTACAGCCGTTCGGTAAATTGCTCCGCCGTATCTTCGGGATGCAGCAAATCATCAGTTAGCCAATAATCCATTTCGTCCAGCCCGCTGGTGGCGCAATCGTGATAACTGACTTGCACCGGCGCCGCACGGTGCGCCGCCACCTGGGGCCGGTTAAGGTTGAAGCGTCCGGCCAGGAATACCGCGATATCGATGCCGTCCTGGCGCATGCGCTGGGCCAGCCCGGCATCACCAAAGCCAACCGCCGGTATCCAGTGATCGGCGTGGGCGCGGAACCGGGCTGAGATTGCGTCATTGGATTCTTCCTCGGCATAGAGGAATATCTCGAACGCCTTGGCATCATGATTTGCGATCAGTGGCAACAGATTGCGTCCCACCGGATGATCGCGGAAATCCGATGACACATAGCCAATCTTCAATTTGCGCGCCGGTGCTGGGCTGGTATTTTCAAACCGCAAGCGCCGTGCCGCCGGTTTGTGGTGCCGGGCACCATAGCGCCGGTGGGCACCAAAGCGCTCGGCCTCGGTCAAATCGGGCTGATTGAGCATGGCCATCAGCGAATTGCGCTCGGCCAGATGGCAATCGGGATCCAATTGCAAAGCTTTGGCGAAGCATTCCATAGCGCCATCGACATCACCGACCGCCTGTATCGCGGCGCCCAGGTTGGTCAGCGCCTGCGCCTTGTTCCGGGAGCGCTCCAACGCGCGCGTCAAACTATCGATGGCTTCGCTGGTGCGAAAGGCGCGCAATTGCACCTGGCCCAAATTGCTAAGCGCTTCGGCATTGTCCGGCGCGATCTCGAGGGCGCGGATGGCGGCATCTTCGGCGGCGGCAAGATCGCCCTGGTGCAACAGGGTGTTGGACAGATTGACAATTGCGGCGAAAAAATCCGGTTTGATCTGGATGGCTCTTGTGTAGTGATCGGCGGCAAGGCCCGGTGCGCCGGCGGCGAAGTGGGCGTTTGCCAGATAAAACAACAGCTCCGAATTATCCCCATCTTCGGCTGCCGCGCGCGCCAGGATTTTGGCAGCGGCGGCGGCGTGCCCGGTTTTATAGGCGATCAATCCCAGATATTGCAGCGCGCCGGCGTTGTTCGCGTCCTGGGCAAGGATTTCCCGGCAAAGGCTTTCCGCCGCGTCCAGGCGGTCCCGCTCAAATTGCTCTTTGGCGCACGCCAGCAATTGGGTTAGGTTCGCGCCGTCCGGCAGTGCAATGTTATCGATGATGCCCATGGTTTGGTTCCGAGACCACTATGGACCGGCGCCGTTAAAGAGCGGTAAACCCCAACAGGAAATCCGCCTGGGAGAGAATGGTGGCGAGAAAAGACTATGCATCAATCTTGATTACTGGCGCATCGTCGGGCATCGGGCGCGCGTTGGCACTGAATTACGCAAGCCCCGGCGTGCGTCTGGTGCTGTCGGGCCGCGATGAAGGCCGGCTGCAAGCCGCCGCTGATGGATGCCGCAGCCTCGGCGCCGAGGTGACGATGCATATTATCGATGTCCGCGATAAGGAGGCTATGAACGCCTGGATGACAGAGGCGGACGATGTACTACCGCTTGATCTGATCATCGCCAATGCCGGAGTGTCCACCAATACCATCGGCGGCGGCGGAGGTGACGACGCAGCCCGGCTTATTGCTGCGATCAACATCGATGGCACCTTGAATACGGTGGCGCCGCTTGTGGACCGGATGACCGAACGCCGCCAAGGGCAGATCGCTATCATGAGTTCGATGGCCGCCTTTCACGGCATGCCCGGCGCGCCCGCCTATGGAGCTAGCAAAGCTTGGTGCAAATCCTATGGCGAGGGGCTTCGCGGCCGCTTGCGTCGCCACAATGTGGGCGTCTCGGTGATCTGCCCGGGCTTCGTTGAAAGCCGCATCACCGCCGGCAACCGCTTTCCCATGCCGCTATTCATGAAGGCCCCGAAAGCAGCGCGCATCATAAGGCGCGGCCTCGCCAAAAACCGGTCGCGCATCGCCTTCCCGCTAACCCTCTATGTTTTGGCGTGGCTGCTTAGCATCCTGCCGCCCGGCTGGACCGATCCTTTGTTCGCCAAGATGCCCGACAAGGAGTGAGCCTGCCTCCAGCGGCCTAGGCTAATGCTTTTTTTGCCGCGCTTTCTGCAATTTCCGCCAACGCCGCACATTGCGGTTGTGGGCGGCCAGGGTGCGCGCAAAGACGTGCCCGCCGCTGCCATCGGCGACAAAATAAAGATCGCCGGAGCGCGCGGGATTGAGCGCCGCGGCAATGGCGGCAATGCCCGGATTGGCGATCGGTCCCGGCGGCAAGCCTTTATGGACATAGGTATTATAGAGGCTCTGGTCCCTGAGATCGGTCCGCGTCAGGCGGCGGCCCAGTTTGCCCTGGCCATGGGTCAGTGCATAGACCACTGTCGGATCCGATTGCAGGCGCATGCCGGCGCGAAGGCGATTGATGAAGACACTGGCAACACGGGCGCGCTCTTCGGCAAGGCCAGTTTCCTTTTCAATGATTGAGGCGAGGATCAGGGCTTCGGCAGGGCTGTTCAATGGCAAATCTGGCACCCGCGCGGCCCATAGCCTTTCCACAGCACTGGTCATCGCGGCGCGCATCCGCCGGACGATATCGGCGCGCGCATCTCCATAGGAGAAATGATAGGTTTCGGGCAGCAGCTGGCCCTCTCCAAGGCCTTGCGGCGCTGAGCCCTTAAGACCCTCGGTGGCGCCAAGGCGGGCCAGCACATCAAAGGTGGTCAGCCCCTCGGCGACGGTCAGCCGGCGCACCACGGTCTTACCGTGGCGAAGAATATCCAAAACCTGGCGCGCGCTGGCGCCCTTTGGAAAAGAATATTCGCCAGCTTTTAAGGGGAATTCGGGCTGATAGAGACGGGCGCCGATGCGCAATACAATCTCGTGGCTGATAATGCCGGTGCGCCTGAGCATCTCGGCCACCGTACCGATGCGATGCCCGTTCGGGATTACCAGCGTCTGCTCGATTTCCGATGGACCCGATTGGCGGAACATTTCGTAGGCGAAAAATCCGCCGCCCGATGCGATGATGATGGCCAGCACGGCCAAAGCTGCAAACCAGCGGAAGAGCCGGCCCATCGTCCCTTAATCGAAGCCGGCGATCACAAGCGAAGCGTTGGTGCCGCCGAACCCGAAGGAATTGGACAACGCCGTCTTGATCTTTCGCTCTTGCGCCACGTGCGCCACAAGATTGATGTCACAACCCTCGGACGGGTTGTCGAGATTGATGGTCGGCGGAACGATGCCGTGTTTTATGGCGAGGGTGGAGAAGATAGCTTCGACGGCGCCTGCGGCGCCCAGCAAATGGCCGATCGAAGATTTGGTGGACGACATTGCCAGGTCATTGACCGCATCGCCGAACAACCGCTTCACCGCGCCCAACTCGATCTCGTCGCCGAGCGGCGTCGAGGTGCCGTGGGCGTTGACGTAATCGACGTCTTCGGGGTTGAGGCCGGCACGCTTCAACGCTGCGGTCATCGAGCGGAAGCCGCCATTGCCGTCGGCGGCGGGCGCCGTGATATGATGGGCATCGCCCGACATGCCGTAGCCCACAATTTCACCGTAAATATCGGCGCCGCGGGCACGGGCATGGTCTAATTCTTCCAGCACTACAACGCCGGCGCCTTCGCCGATAACGAAACCGTCGCGGTCCCGATCCCAAGGTCTGGACGCTTTTTCCGGGGTATCGTTAAATCCCGTCGAAAGCGCCCGCGCCTGGGCAAAGCCGGCCACCCCAATCCGGCAAATGGCGGCTTCGGCGCCGCCGGCGACCATCACTTCGGCGTCTTCGAACTGGATCATGCGAGCGGCATCACCGATGGCGTGGGCGCCCGATGAACACGCCGTGACAACGGCGTGGTTGGGTCCCTTGAAACCGAATTTTATGGCCACCTGCCCCGCCACCAAATTGATCAGGCTGGCGGGAATGAAAAACGGGCTGAGGCGGCGCGCCGATGAGCCTTCGACGCCCAAGGTGCTGCGTTCAATCTCCGGCAGCCCGCCAATGCCGGCGCCGATCATGACACCGGTGCGCTCTAAATCCTGTTCGTTATCTGGGGTCCAGCCGGCATCCCTGACCGCCATTTCGGCGGCGACCAGGCCAAATTGGATAAAGGTGTCCATGCGCCGCTGTTCTTTAGGCGAAATCCAGTCATCCGCAATGAAGGCGTTTTCGCCGCTCCTCGGCACCCGAGCGGCGATTTTCGATGCTATATCGGAAACATCGAAATCATCAATGGGCACGACGCCGGAATGGCCTTCGATCAGCCGCCGCCACGTAACATCTGTGCCGCATGCTAGCGGTGTTACCAGACCAATACCTGTGATGACCACACGCCTCATGGCTCACACGATTTTACAGTTGAAAACGGTTTCGAAAAATACCGCCCGGAGGCAGCGCCCCAACTGGCTACTGCGCCTGTGAGGACAGAAAATCCACAGCATCCTTGACGGTGAGGATTTTTTCCGCGGCATCATCTGGAATCTCGCATCCGAATTCTTCCTCGAAGGCCATGACCAATTCGACCGTATCCAGGCTGTCGGCGCCCAAGTCATCGATAAAGCTGGCCGTATCGGTGACCTTCGCCTCATCAACGCCCAGATGTTCGACGATAATTCCCCTTACGCGTTCCGCAGTGTCGCTCATACTTTTAGTCCTCGGCTATCTATCAACAAAAATACAAATTTCGTATCTGGCTCCAACCAAAGCCACGGTTCAAACTTGTTGGCCGGTCCAGTTCATTCCAAATTCCATTGCGGCGTTCGTAACACACTTTGAAATCCTTGACCAGCTTTCCCGCCGACCAATTTTTGCGGTGCCGAGCCGCACCCGAAACGGCCCTAGATCATCGCCAATCCACCATTAATGTGCAGAGTTTGGCCGGTGACGTAGGCGGCCTCGTCGCTGGCCAGATAGACCACACCGGCGGCCACGTCCGCCACATCGCCGAGCCGCCCCGACGGCACCGATTGCAAAAGAGCATCCCGCTGGTCATCGCTCAAGGCATCGGTCATGGCGGTGACGATAAATCCCGGCGCCACGCAATTGACCGTGATGCCGCGCGATCCGATCTCGGCGGCCAGGGATTTCGACAGGCCGATCATGCCGGCCTTGGAGGCCGCGTAATTGGCCTGGCCGGCATTGCCGGTCACACCAACCACCGAAGTGATCGAAATGATCCGCCCCCAGCGCTGTTTCATCATGCCCCGGAGGCAGGCGCGCGACAGCCGAAACGCCGCCCCCAAATTGATATCGAGAACATCCCGCCAGTCCTCGTCCTTCATCCGCATGGTCAGATTATCGCGGGTCAGCCCGGCATTGTTAACCAAGATGTCGAGCCCGCCCATCGCATCCTCGGCCGCCGCCGTCAGGGTCCCGGCGGCATCCGCCTCGGCCAGATTGGCCGCCGCCACATGAGCGCCATCCCCCAATTCCCCAGCCAGCGCGTCCAGCGCGTCCTGGCGCGTACCGGACAGGGTTACCTGGGCACCCTGTCCATATAATTGCCTGGCGATGGCGCCGCCGATACCGCCGGAAGCACCGGTCACGAGGGCGCGTTTTCCAGATAAATCGAACATGGAAAATTCTCCTTTTGTCTAGGTCATCTTAAAGGGTAGCGGCGAAAGCCTCGATATCGTCCGGCGTCTGCACAGAGATCCCGGTAAGCTCGCGATCAATACGCCGGCTCAATCCGGTCAATACCTTGCCGGCGCCGATCTCGACCACCGTATCGACATCATGGTCCCGCATATATAGTACGCATTCGCGCCAGCGCACCAGCGATGTGACCTGCTCGACCAAAAGGCGGCGAATATCCTCGGGCGCGCTGGCTTCTTCCGCCGTGACGTTGGCGATCACCGGCAGCGATGGCCGCTCGATCCGGGCCGCCGCCAATTCCTTTTCCATCACCTCGGCAGCTGGAGACATCAAGGCACAATGGAACGGCGCGCTGACTTGCAGCATGATCGAACGCTTGGCGCCATTTTCAACGGCGATCTCCAACGCCCGCTCGACGGCGGCGGTGTCGCCCGAAATGACCACCTGGCCCGGTGCGTTGTCGTTGCCAGCGGTGCAAACACCACCCTCGGCCCCTTCGGCGCCCTGGGCGGCAAATTCCTGGGCCTGATCCAGTTCGACGCCGAGCAATGCCGCCATGGCGCCCTCGCCGACCGGCACCGCGGCCTGCATGGCCTGGCCGCGGATTTTAAGGATGCGGGCGGCGTCGGCGATCTGGAATGCGCCCGCCGCCGTCAGCGCCGTATATTCGCCGAGCGAATGGCCGGCCACATATTTGCCGGCGGCGGCAAGATCGAAATTGCCTTCGCCGCTAAGCACACGGATAATCGCCATGCTCATCGCCATCAGCGCCGGCTGGGCATTTTCGGTCAGCACCAGATCCTCTTCCGGGCCACCGAACATGAGCTTGGAGAGATGCTGCTCGAGCGCGTCATCGACTTCTTGGAAGACATGTTTGGCGGCGGGAAAGGCGGCCGCCAATTCCTTGCCCATGCCCACCGCCTGGGCGCCTTGGCCGGGAAATACAAACGCTCGCGCCATGACCGGCACCTTTTTTGTCGTTGAAAGTATCCAGTCCTTTGAAGCAAGCGGGCATATGCCTGTCAAGCGCCGCCAAGGCGTTGCCGCCATGCGTTCCCAAGGCCGCTTGCCACTGAGATTCTATTGTGTATAGTGCGCGCCCGCAAACTCCTTGCCAGACGGTGTCTGGCTATGCCTGGACCGGCGATGAGCGCCACCTGGGTTGAGACAAGCCGGAAGGGGACCATATGGCTTATTACGAAAGCGTATTTATTGCGCGGCAAGAAGTATCCGCGCAGCAAGCAGACGCACTTGCAGACACATTTGCCGGCGTCATTGAAGAAAATGGCGGTCAAGTCACCAAGCGAGAAAATTGGGGGCTGAAGACGCTCGCCTACCGCATCAAGAAAAACCGCAAGGGTCACTATTTGATGTTCAACATCGATGGCCCTTCCGCGGCGGTTCAGGAAATGGAACGGCTGATGGGCCTCAACGAGGACATCTTGCGCATCCTAACCATCCGCGTTGACGAGTTGGAAGAAGACCCGTCTGCGCAAATGCAGAGCCGCGCCCGCGAAGGACGCTACGAAGACCGCGACAGGCCGCGCCGCGACGACGGCCCAAAAAGCGATAGCAATGAGGGCGGCGAAGCCCAGGCCTCTACCGCGGCCGCCGCCGAAGATGCGGCAAAACCAGAAGCCGAAGCCGACGCGCCCGAGGCCGAAACGCCCGAATCTGAAGCCGAAGCGCCCGAAGCCGAAGCCGAAGCGCCCGAGGCCGAGGCCGCCGCGCCCGAAGGAGACAAGACATGAGCGATACCAGAGAAAGATCCTCCGAAGATGGCGAGCGCCCGCGCAGTGGCGGCGGTGGCGGTGGCGGCGGGCGCAGGCCCTTTTTCCGGCGCCGCAAAAGCTGTCCCTTTTCCGGCAAGAACGCCCCCAAGATCGATTACAAGGACGTCAAGCTCCTGTCGCGCTACGTATCCGAGCGCGGTAAGATCGTGCCGAGCCGGATTACAGCGGTTTCAGCCAAAAAGCAGCGTCTGCTCGCCAAGGCTATCAAGCGGGCCCGGTATCTGGCGTTGCTGCCTTACGTTACCAATTGATGGACGCGGCCAGGGACCCCGCGTCAGAACGGCTGGGCGGGGCACGCATGTATAAGCAATTGATTATCGCGGCGGCCGGCGGCTTGGTGAGCGCTATCCTTTCGCTTGGGCTCTTGACCGGCTCCTCGGGCGCGCTGCTGTTCGCCTATTTCGCGCCCCTGCCGCTATTGCTGATTGGCCTGTCCTTTGGCCTGATAAGCGTTTCCGCCGCGATATTCGCCGCCCTGATCGTCGTCGTCAATCTGGCCGGCGGCGCCCAAGCGGCGATTTTTGCCGCCTCCATCGCTTTGCCGGCCTGGCTGATAACCCGCTACGCAACCGCCCAGCGGACTTTACCCGGCGGCGCCCAAGCGGCCTATTCACCCGGTGATATTTTGGCGCGCATAGCTGTTGGCGGCGGGCTTTTGCTGCTACTTGGAGCGCTGGCGACGAGCAATACCGAAGGCGGTTTGCAAGGCTGGGTGGGGATTTTCATCGAACGCATGTTGGGCGCCCAGTTGGCGAGCGGCGGCGCTGAGCGCACCTTGTTCGCCGATAGATTAACGCCCCTGTTCCCAGCGATCACGGCGCTGTCGTGGCTGGTCATGGTGATCATCAACGCTGCCTTGGCGCAATCGCTTTTGATACGGATAGGGAAAACCCAACGGGCGGCGGTACGCTATGCGCAAACTGCCATTCCCGAATGGTTTTATTGGGTGTTCGTTGCCGCCGCCGCTGTCTCGCTTATGGCCTCGGGCTCGGTCGAATATCTGAGTCGCAATTTGGCGATCATATTTGCGGCGCCGTTTTTGTTCGTCGGGCTTGGCGTGTTTCATAGCTTGTCGCGCCGGGTGTCGGCGCCTGGCATGGCACTGACGGCCTTTTATGTTTTCTTGATTTTATTTTCCTGGGCGGGAGTTTTCGTCGCCGGGCTCGGGTTTTTGGAACCCTGGGCGCGGCTGCGCGAACGCTTTGCCAAACAGCAACCACCCAGAACCGATACGGAGGAAGAGTGATGGAAGTCATACTTTTAGAGCGGATTGAAAAGTTGGGACAGATGGGCGACGTGGTGAACGTCCGCTCCGGATACGCCCGCAACTATCTTTTGCCGAAAAAAAAGGCGGTAACCAAAACCGACGGCAACATGGCCTATTTCGAGAGCCAGCGGACCCAATTGGAAGCCGCGAACCTCGAGAATAAATCCGAGGCCGAGAAATTGTCCGAAAAAATCGAGGGCATCTTCATCGCCATGGTGCGCCAGGCCGGTGATGCCGGCCAGCTTTACGGTTCGGTCAATGCCCGCGATATCGCCGCCGGCGCCGCCGAGGTGGGCTTCAACATCGAACGCCGCCAGATCACCTTGGAGCGGCCAATCAAGACACTCGGGCTACACCCGGTCACCGTCAGCCTGCATCCGGAAGTGCAGGTAACCGTGACCGCCAACGTAGCCCGCTCCGCCGAGGAAGCCGAGACCCAGGAGCGTACCGGTGAAGCGGTGATCAAAACGGATGAAGACGACGCGGACGAGCGCGATTTGCTCGCCGAGGCGCTTTCGGACGATGAGCCCGCCGAAGACACCGATGCGGATGTGGATGCAGATGCGGAAATTGACGCAGAAGTGACTGCAGAAGCAGAAACTGACGCCGACGACGAGCAAAATCCAGTGGACGAGGGAGACGACGCCGAGGCATAATACCTGCACCAATTTGCAGGGTACCACTTTGAGGGAGGTGGAATGCCATGTTGCCGATCGATTTTGTGCTTCGCAGGATCATCGCAAAAGGAACACTCGAAGTCACCGATCATCGTGGCCAGCGTCACGTCATCGGCGATGGAACCGATCCCAAAGTCTCGATCCGCATCACCGATAAGTGGTTCGCCACCAAACTGGCGCTTTCGCCCTCCGTGACCATCGGCGAAAGCTATATGGACGGCACCCTCAAGCTCACCAATGACGCCTCGATCTATAATTTTCTGGAAATCCTGTTGATGAATGTCGGGGGCGGCGATTATCCCTTGATCAATCGTATCTTCATGGCCCTGGACACCATGTTCCGCCGCCTTCAGCAGTTCAATCCGGCCCGCCGTTCCAAGGCCAATGTGGCCCATCATTACGATTTGTCCGGCGGCCTGTACGAGTTGTTCCTGGACCCGGACAAGCAATATTCCTGCGCCTATTTCGATACCCCGGAGAGCGATCTGGCAACCGCGCAAGAAGACAAAAAGTATCATATTGCCGCCAAGCTGCTGCTGGACAAAGGATTGCGGGTTCTCGATATCGGATCGGGCTGGGGTGGGCTGGGCTTATACCTGGCGCACCAGTTCGGCGCCTGTGTAACCGGCATCACCTTGTCCGAAGAGCAGCACAAAATATCGAACCAGCGAGCGCAGGAAAACAACCTTCAGGACTGCGCCGAATTTCGTCTGCATGACTACCGCACCTTGGAGGGCGAGTTTGACCGCATCGTTTCGGTCGGCATGTTCGAACATGTGGGCGCCGGCCACTACCAAGCCTTTTTCGACAAAATCCGCAACCTGCTGACCGAGGACGGCGTGGCGCTGCTACACACCATCGGGCGCTCCGGGCCGCCCTTGTCGACCGATGCCTGGACCCGCAAATACATTTTCCCCGGCGGCTCCATGCCTTCGCTCTCGGATACTGCGCCGGCCATTGAAAAAGCCGGCTTGGTGGTCACCGACATCGAATTTTTGGGCCGTCATTACGCCGAAACCTTACGCCATTGGCAGATCAACTTCCGGGCCAACCGCAACAAAGTCCGCGATATCTACGATGAACGATTTTGCCGCATGTGGGAATACTATCTGGCCGGCGCAGAGGCTTCGTTCCGCTATCTCGGCTTGACGGTATTCCAGATTCAATTGGCACGGCGCCAGGATGCGGTGCCGATGACCCGCGATTACATCGCCGAGACCGAAGCGAAGCTGAAAAATCCGAGATCGGAAAGACAGCGCGCCGCCTGACCGAACCCACAAATGGCGCGCCAGCCAATATATTTTGAGTTATCCCCGATATCCTCAAGGCTGTTGATCGTTTCCGCCTTCCCCCGCTTCGCTTCCGGCTGTAATTTGCCCCATGGCAATTTCAGCACAGCAACCGTTTCCCATAACTTCCCCCGATACATCTTTGGGGGCACCGCCCGAGGATGCCCAGCGGGTGCTGCCAACCTTCCGCTCGCCGCCCCATAATTTCGAGGCCGAAAAGGCGCTGCTCGGCACATTAATGGCCAACAACAACGCCCACGACCGGGTTTCCGATTTTCTGCGGCCTGATCATTTCGCCGATCCCATCCATGGCCGCATCTATGAGGCCATATCCAAGTTGCTCGATGCCGGCCAAATCGCCGATCCGGTCACCTTGATGAATTTTTTCGAACAAGACGACAGCCTCGCCGATGTGGGCGGCTCCGACTACTTGGCCGAGCTGGCGGGCTCGATGGTCTCGATCATCAACGCCCGTGATTACGCCCAGATCATTTACGATCTCCACCTGAAGCGCCAGCTTATCGATTTCGGCGAGCAGGTGGTCAACCGCGCCTTCAGCCCCGAAGTCGACGACGCAGCCATGCAGCAGATCGGCAGCGCCGAGCAGCAGCTCTACGATCTGGCCATGACCGGCGAGCTGGAAGGCGGCTTTCAGTCCTTCGACACTTCCATCAAAGAAGCGATAGAGCTGGCCGAGATTGCCCACCAGCGCGACGGCCAGTTGGCTGGCGTCGGCACTGGGCTCCGCGATATCGACCGCTTGCTGGGCGGGCTGCATCCTTCGGATCTGGTAATTCTCGCCGGCCGCCCGTCCATGGGCAAAACCGCGCTGGCCACCAATATCGCCTACAATGCTGCCGCCGACTACGAGGTGGAAATCGACGCCAACGGCAACAAGCGCACCATCAACGGCGCTGTTGTCGGGTTTTTCTCCCTGGAAATGTCGGCGGAACAATTGGCGGCGCGCATCCTTTCCGAACAGACCGAGATAGCTTCCGACAAAATGCGCCGGGGCGAGCTGACCAACGATGAATTTGATAAACTTGCAACCTGTGCTGCCGGGCTTAGAAACTTGCCCATCTTCATTGATGATACGCCAGCGCTGACGGTCAATTTGCTGCGCTCCCGAGCGCGGCGCTTAAAAAGCCAGCACAATCTTGGTCTGGTGATTGTTGATTATCTGCAGCTTATGCAAGGCAACAGCCGCACCGATAACCGGGTGTTGGAAATCGGCGAGATTACGCGCGGGCTAAAGACCCTGGCCAAAGAGTTAGAGGTGCCGGTCCTGGCCTTGTCCCAGTTGAGCCGCGCGGTCGAGCAGCGCGAAGACAAACGCCCGCAATTATCGGATTTGCGCGAATCAGGATCCATCGAGCAGGATTCGGACGTGGTCAGCTTCGTATTCCGCGAGGCCTATTATCTTGAGCGCGGCGAGCCGACCCAGCGCCAGGACGAATCCCCCGACAAATACGCCGAGCGCCATGACCGCTGGCAAACCCTGTCCGATGAAATGAAAAACCGCGCCGAATTGATCATCGCCAAACAACGCCACGGCCCGACCGGCAAGGTCGATCTCTATTTCGACGGCATGTATACCCGCTTTGCGGATCTGGACACCCAGCATACCGATAGCTTTTAACCCCCTCTCTTTTAGCTGACATGACCGAAATCTCAGGCGCCGAATTGACCATCGACTTGGGCGCAGTTCAGGCCAACTACCGGACATTGCAATCGCATCTTGCCGGCGCCGAATTGGCCGCCGTGGTCAAAGCCGACGCCTATGGATTGGGCTTGGGCCCGGTGGTGCGCGCCCTCACCGAAACCGGCTGCGAAACCTTTTTCGTGGCCACCGCCGCCGAGGCAGTTCAGCTACGCGGCTCCGAGAGCGATGCCAATATCCACGTCTTCAACGGCCCGCTCCCGGGCGAGGAGGCGGCGTTCTTGGAACACGCGCTAGTGCCGGTGCTCAACAGCCTGGAGCAAGTGCAAAACTGGTCCGCCTATTGCACCGGAATTGGCGCGCCGGGACTAGCCGATATTCAAATCGATACCGGCATGTCCCGGCTCGGCCTCGAAGCGGGCGATGTGGCGCGGCTGGCCGGGTCGCCCGAACTGTTGCAATCGATCACGCTGGATCTGGCCTTAAGCCATCTTGCCTGCGCCGATCAGCCGGACCATGCCATGAATAACGAGCAATTGGCCGCGTTCGAAGCTGGCGCCGGCCCAATCGGTGCGCCGCGGCATAGCCTGGCGTCATCGTCGGGCATCTTCTTGGGCACCGAATATCACTTCGACATGGCGCGCGCCGGCGCCGCCTTATTTGGGCTGAATCCGGTACCCGGAAACCCCAACCCCATGCGGCAAGTCATTCGAATTCAAGGAAAAATCCTACAAGTGCGTTCCGTTGACACTCATCGGAGCGTTGGCTATGGTGCCAGCCATCAGGCCACCCGGTCGGCCAAGATCGCAACAGTCGCCATTGGTTACGGCGACGGATATCTCCGCGCCCTTAGCAATGCCGGAACAGTCTTTATCGATAGCCACGAGGTACCGGTGGTGGGGCGCGTTTCCATGGATTTAACCACGCTTGATGTGACGGACGTGCCCGATGGGCTATTAGCCCTGGGCCAGCCGGTCGATTTCGCCGGGCCGCTAAATCCGGTGGACCGGATCGCCGAGCAGGCAGGCACCATCGGCTACGAAATTCTGACCAGCCTCGGGACGCGCTATCAGCGCCATTACGTTGGCGGGGAAGGCAATTCAGCATGAATTTTCTGCAATCAATAGGCCGTTTTACGTTCGGCTTCCTGGCCACCGCAGGGCGCATATCGTTGTTCACCGGCACCGCCTTGATGCACGCCATCCGGCCACCATATTATCCCCGCATCATCCTTAAGCAGATGATCGAGATCGGCTATTTCTCGCTACCCGTTGTCGGCCTAACCGCCGTCTTCGCCGGCATGGTGCTGGCCTTGCAAAGTTTCACCGGGTTCTCCCGTTTTTCCGCCGAGGGCGCTGTCGCCAATGTCGTGGTGCTGTCGATCACCCGCGAATTGGGCCCGGTGCTGGCGGGGCTGATGGTATCGGGACGCATCGGCGCCTCCATGGCCGCCGAGATCGGCACCATGCGGGTGACCGAACAAGTGGATGCGCTAACGACGCTGTCGACCAATCCGTTCAAATATCTGGTCGCGCCGCGCCTGATTGCCGGCATAACCATGGTGCCTATATTGGTCCTCATCGCCGATATCATCGGCATCCTCGGCGGCTATCTGGTGGGAGTCTTTGCGCTCGGCTTCAACCCGTCCAATTATTTGCAGAACACCTACGATTTTATGGAAGTGTTCGATGTGGTATCGGGGCTCATCAAGGCCGCCATGTTCGGCTTTATCATCACTCTGATGGGCTGTTACCACGGCTACCATTCCAAGGGCGGCGCCCAGGGCGTTGGCCAGGCGACCACCAATGCCGTGGTTTCGGCATCGATCCTGATCCTCTGTTCTGATTATATCTTAACCCAATTATTCTTTGCTGCGGATGGCTGAAACCGAAACCAAAATCCTTATGAAGGGCGTCCGTAAGGCCTTTGGGCCGAAGGTCATCCTGGACGATTTCAATCTCGACATCAAAACCGGCGAATCCATGGTCGTGATCGGCGGCTCCGGCGTCGGCAAATCGGTGATGCTCAAATGCCTGCTCGGCGTGTTGACGCCGGAAAGCGGCGCCATCACCATCGATGGTGATAATGTGGTTGGCATCGGCACGTCGGAGCGCGACCGGGTCAACGCCAAGCTCGGCATGCTGTTCCAGGGCGCCGCCTTGTTCGACAGCCAAACCGTCTGGGAAAACGTCGCCTTCGGGCTGACGGCGCGCAAAGTTCCGCGCGAAGAGGCGCGCGAGATCGCCATGCAGAAAATCGCCATGGTCGGCCTCAAGCCGGAGATTGCCGAGACTTTTCCGTCGGAATTGTCGGGCGGCATGAAAAAGCGCGTCGGGCTGGCGCGCGCCATTGCCGCCGATCCCGAAATCATATTCTTCGATGAGCCGACCACCGGGCTGGATCCGCTAATGGGCGATATCATCAACGATTTGATCGTCCATTGCGTCGAGGAGACCGGCGCCACCACGCTAACCATCACCCACGATATGCTGTCGGCCCGCAAAATCGGTGATCGCATCTCCATGATTTATGGGGGCAAGATTATCTGGGCCGGACCGACCGGCGATATTGACGATTGCGACAACGAATATGTGCAACAGTTCATCAACGGGCGCACCGATGGACCTATCCAGATGGCCGTTCGTGACTAATACCAGTGCTCCTTGGTATAAGGGTTAAGGATGGCCCGAGCCACCAACAGCTATAGCTGCCAGGAATGCGGCGCCACCCACTCGAAGTGGAGCGGGCGCTGCGACGATTGCGGCGCCTGGAATACAATTACCGAGGAAGCCCGCCGCGAAGCGACGCCCAAAGGCCTGAGCGCCGGGCGCGGCCGCAACATCGAGTTTGTCGGCCTCAAGGGAAAATCGGAGGTGCCGGCGCGCAAGAAAACCAACATCGACGAATTTGACCGGGTCTGCGGCGGCGGACTGGTGGCTGGCTCGGCGCTGTTGGTGGGCGGCGATCCGGGCATCGGCAAATCGACGCTTTTGCTGCAGGTGTGCGCGGCCCTTGCTGCGGCGCCGGGGGCCGGTCGCTGCATTTATATTTCGGGCGAAGAAGCCATCGATCAGGTGCGCCTGCGCGCCGAACGGCTGGACCTGGCCCATACGCCGGTGGAGCTGGCCTCGGCCACCAATGTGCGCGATATCGTTACCTCGTTGGAGAGCGGCGGCGATGTGCAGGTGGTGATCACCGATTCGGTGCAAACGATGTTCGTCGATAGCCTTGATTCGGCGCCCGGCACCGTCGCCCAGGTTCGCGCCTCCGCCCAGGAATTGATCCGCCTTGCGAAACGCTCGAACTTTGCCTTGTTCCTGGTCGGCCACGTCACCAAAGACGGCATGATCGCCGGGCCCAAGGTGCTCGAACATATGGTCGATACGGTGCTTTATTTCGAAGGCGAGCGCGGCCACCAGTTCCGCATCATGCGCGCCGTTAAGAATCGATTCGGCCCTGCCGACGAAATCGGCGTCTTCGAAATGACCGACAAGGGGCTAATTGAAGTGGCCAATCCGTCTGCCCTGTTCCTTGCCGAGCGCGATACCGAGGTGTCCGGCGCCTCCGTCTTTGCCGGGATCGAAGGCACCCGCCCGATGCTGGTTGAAATCCAAGCCCTGACCGCGCCGACCACGTTCGGCACACCCCGGCGCGCAGTCGTCGGTTGGGATTCGGGGCGCCTCAACATGGTGCTGGCGGTCATGGAGACCCGTTGCGGACTAAGCGCCGGGCTTAACGATGTTTATCTGAATGTGGCTGGGGGTTTGCGTATCACCGAGCCGGCAGCCGATCTGGCGGTAGCAGCGGCGCTGGTCTCGTCGCTGTCGGGCTCACTGGTGCCGGCCGATACGGTGGTCTTCGGCGAGATCGGATTGTCGGGCGAAGTGCGGCCCGTGGGCCAGGCCGACGTCCGCTTGCGCGAAGCAAAAAAGCTGGGCTTCACCCGGGCCATCGTTCCCAAGACCCGGAACACCCGCAAAAAATCTGCCAAGGCCGGCGACACATTGCCGGTCACCGAGATTTCCCACTTGAACGAGCTGATGGACTTATTGCCGCCGCAGGGGCAGAATCAGCGCGTCCGGACGGCGAGTGGATAAAATGGAAAATCTTCCCATCAATGGATTGGATATCGGCGTCATCGCCGTTTTGTTCGTAGGCGCGTTGATCGGCCTTGCGGTCGGCTTCGTGCGCGGCGGATTGTTCGTGCTTTCCTGGCTGGGCGCCGCCATCGCCACCATCTTCGCCTTCCCGCTGGCCAGGCCCTATGCGCGCCAATATATCGACAACGAGCTGTTTGCTGATTTGGCCGGCGGCGCGATTTTGTTCGCGGTCACGCTGGTGATCTTGTTTTTGGTCTCTTCGCTGTTGGGTGGCTGGGTGCGCAACTCCCGCCTTAACGCGCTCGACCGATCGCTCGGCATGGTATCGGGGCTGGCCACCATGGCGCTCATATTGGCGGTTGCCTATATCGCCATGGAGCAGGTCTGGCCGCCGTCGAAGCAGCCGGGGTGGGTGCGGGACGCGCGCTCGATCCCGCTGATCAAGTCGGCGGCGCTATCGTTGAACGAAATACTGCCCGACGAATTCAAGCTGATGGGCAAAGCGGCGGTGGACGATGTTTCCGACAAGGCGCGGGATTTGCAGCGCTTTCAAAAGCTGGTGCGCCCGGCCAGCGAGGGTGAAACCAGCAACCAAGCGCCCGGCTACGACAAGCGGGCACGGCGCGCCCTTGATCGCATCATACCTCAGTGAGCACCCATTTCCCTATGAGCACATCACCTTCCCTCTACGACGATGACCATTTCCACGATGAATGCGGCGTGTTCGGCGTGTTCGGCCACGAAGACGCGGCAGCGCACACGGCGCTGGGTCTGCATGCCCTGCAACACCGGGGCCAGGAAGCAGCCGGCATCGTCACCTGCGACGGCACCCATTTTCACAACCACCGCTCGCTCGGGCTGGTCGGCGACAATTTCTCGTCGCAGACGGTAATCGAGCGCTTGCAAGGCCCCATGGCTATCGGCCACAATCGCTATTCGACCGCCGGCGAAACAGTGTTGCGCAACGTGCAGCCATTGTTCGCCGATTTCGAATTCGGCGGCCTGGCCATCGGCCACAACGGCAATCTGACCAACGCTTATTCCCTGCGCAAAAAATTGGTCCAGCGCGGCTGCATCTTCCAGTCGACTATGGACACCGAGATTATCGTCCACCTGATCGCCATTTCCGAATATTCCACCGTCGTTGACCGCATGATCGATGCGCTGCGCCAGGTGGAAGGCGCCTATTCGCTGGTGGCGCTGACCAACGAAGGGCTGATCGGGGTACGCGATCCCATCGGCGTTCGTCCGCTGGTCCTCGGGCGCATCGATGGCGCTTATATTCTCGCCTCGGAAACCTGCGCCCTGGATATTATCGGCGCCGAGTTCGTGCGCAACGTGGACCCCGGCGAGATCATCGTCATCGACGGCGACGGCGTGCGCTCGATCAAGCCCTTTACCAAGCAACCGCAACGGTTTTGCATTTTCGAATATATCTATTTCGCCCGCCCCGACAGCATGGTCGAGAACCGCAATGTCTATGACGTGCGCGTCAAGATCGGCGCCGAATTGGCGCGCGAGGCCCACGTGGATGCGGATGTGATCGTGCCGGTCCCCGATTCCGGGGTTCCCGCGGCAATCGGCTATGCCAGCGAAGTGGACGTGCCGTTCGAGTTGGGCATCATCCGCAATCATTATGTTGGCCGCACCTTTATCGAGCCGGCGGACCAGATCCGCCATCTGGGGGTCAAGCTCAAGCACAACGCCAACCGCGGCCGGTTGGAGGGCAAGCGGGTGATCTTGGTGGACGATTCCATCGTACGCGGCACGACATCGGAGAAAATTGTCGAAATGGTGCGCGGCGCCGGCGCCGCCGAAGTGCATATGCGCATTTCCTCGCCGCCAACCAGCAATTCCTGTTTCTACGGTATCGACACGCCGAAGCGGGAGGACCTATTGGCAGCGAACATGGATGTGGCTGCCATGGCCCGCCATATCGGCGCCGATTCCCTGGCCTTCATCTCCATGGATGGGTTGTACCGGGCAGTCGGCGAGGAAGCACGCAACGGTGAGGACCGACTTTACTGCGACGCCTGCTTCTCGGGCGATTATCCGATTGAGTTGACCGACCAGAACGGCGGCCCGATCCCGGCGCAATTATCACTTCTGACGGAGACCGACTGAGCATGGCAGACCAAGGCCCAAGTGGAATTTTAAAGGATCGCATTGCGCTGATTACCGGCGCATCCCGTGGCATCGGGGCGGCCATGGCCAAGCGCGTTGCCGCCGAGGGCGCCCATGTCATCTTGGTGGCCCGCACCCAGGGCGGGTTGGAAGAGGTCGACGACGCAATCCGCGCAGCCGGCGGCCAGGCCACCCTGACGCCGCTGGATTTGGCCGATATGGACAAGATCGACCAGCTCGGCGCCGCCCTCTATGAGCGCTTCGGCCGGCTCGACATCGTTATCGGCAACGCCGGATTGCTCGGCACCATGGGCCCGATCACCCATCTGGAACCCAAGGTTTGGGAAGAGGTGATGACCGTCAACGTGTCCGCCAACTGGCGCATGATCCGCAGTTTCGATCCCCTGCTCCGCCAATCGGATGCGGGGCGCGCGCTGTATTTTTCGTCTACCGCGGCCCGTGGCCCGCGCGCCTATTGGAGCGTCTATGCGGTATCCAAGGCGGCGCTGGAAATGACCGTAGGCATCTATGCCGAGGAAACCAAAAACACTCCAATCCGGGTCAATTTGTTCGATCCAGGCAAGACGCGTACCGTGATGCGCGCCGAAGCGGTGCCGGGCGAAGACCCGGACACGCTGAAAACACCGGAATTTGTCGCCGAACAGATCATCGAGCTGGTGGCGCCGTCCTGCACCATGCATGGCGAGATCATCGAGGCGCTGGAGCCAGGAGAAACCCGAGACTAACCGGGAGATTGTCCAGGAGACGAGGCGATGAAGGAATGTTCGAAATCGATCATGCGGCGGTTGCGCGATCCCAACTTCGCCAACCGCTATTTCGTCGGCAGCGGTCTCGATATTGGCGGCGCGCCTGATCCGTTGGGACTATATGTGGAATTGTTTCCGCGCCTGCGCGGTGTCGCCACCTTTGATAAAGAAGACGGCGATGCCCAGCATCTGGAAGGCATCGAAGACGGCTCCATGGAATTCGTTCATTCCAGCCATTGCCTGGAACATATGATCGATCCCGCCGAAGCGCTGACCAACTGGTTCCGCAGCGTCAAGGAAGGCGGTCATTTGATCGTCACCGTGCCGGACGAGGATATGTACGAACAGGGCCGCTTTCCGAGCACCTGGAACGGTGATCACAAGCATTCCTTCACAATCATGAAATCGAAATCCTGGTCGTCAAATTCGATCAACCTGTTGGACTTGATCCAGGCGCTTGGGCCGGCCGCCGAATTGGTGCGGCTCAACATTCTCGACGAAGGCTTCCGCCACACCCTGCCCCGCTTCGATCAGACCATGACCCCGATCGGAGAATGCGGCATCGAGTTCGTTATCCGGAAACGGACCGCAGAGGAATTGGAAGCGGGCGGACGCCATCCGCCGGCGGGCATCGTCAGCCCCATGGAATCTTTCCTGCTGACCGGCTTCCAATTGGATTAAACCCTTATCGCTTGGGCTTTTTTTGCCCCATCGCACGCAGCCGTCGTTCGGCTTTTTGGCGTTGCAGCCGGCTGATACGGGCGGTGATTTTTTGCAGCTCTTTTTCGGGATCGATGTCGCCCCGATAGCCCATGGCTTTTTTCCGCTGGCGGTTGGCGAGCGAGAACCAGACAAAGGCTTCGCCAACATCGATGTCGATCCCCCAGCCTTTCTGGTACATGGCGCCGAGCACGCTTTGCGCCCCTCCATGCCCCTGGAGCCCGGCTTTTCTGAACCAATCGGCGGCAGTGCGGAAATCGTTGTCGACGCCGCGCCCATCGAAATAGAGGACACCGAGGGCATACTGCGCTTCGGCGTTGGCGCCCCTGACGGCGGCGGTGCGATAATATTGCGCCGCCCGTCCGTAATTCTGGCGCACTCCCGATCCGGCCGCATAGAGCCGCCCGGCGGCCACCTGGGCGTCTGAGTGCCCTTGCGCTGCGGCCCAGCCAAGCCATTTTGCAGCAATAGCCGGACTAGTCGTGCCGGCCAGCCCGTCCCGGTAGATGATGCCGACCTGGTATTGGGCGCCGGCGCCGCCCGATTCGGCCTCGGGCCGCAAGGTTTCGAGCCTTTCCGCGTGAACCGCCTGAACCAGGTCAACTGGTTCTAAAAGTAAGCCGGCGAACAGGAACCAGCCAAAAAATGTGGCAATCACCAGCACCAGCGGTGCTGCCACGATCTTCCATCTGTTGGGGATGGCGCGCCATATGACGATCAGCCAAAATCGCATAATTGAAGCCGGCGGGGCTGGCCGACGGCCTAGCGCGGCGGCGGCGCGGAGGCCGGAATATGACCGACGCTGGGCTGGCTCTCGCCGTGCGGCGCCGGCACCGTGTAACAATTCACCCGGCCCAAGGTCCGATAACAGAACACCTCATCCTGAACGCCGACCTCGTCTTCCTCGCAATAAGTCAGGCCGATATTTTTGCGCACCGTCGAACAATTCTTGCCGGTGGCAAATGACACATAGTGATCAGCAAGGGTCTTGTCGGTGCCTATCACGGTAAGGCCCTCGAGGCCGGCCAAAGGCGGCACCGCGCCCGGCGCGCTGGCAACCGCCGTGCACCCGGCCAGCACCGTCAACACCATAAGCAATGGCAAAATCCGCAAGCGCCCAACTCCGTTATTGCAGCCGTGGCGCAGAGCATGGCGCTACGGCAATTATTGAACTTTACTATAGGCGTATCTTATTTAAGAAGGAATTAATGAATTAATTTAATTATTTCAATGTGTTATGGAATTTTCAAACGCCGATCCCAATGGCTTGTCAGGATCAGCTCCGGCTACTCTGGCAAAGCCGGGCGGCTCGGCTTGCCAGGAGGGGCGGCGGGGCGCTACAAGGTGGCCGGCGGTACTACGCGAATTCATCACCATTAACGCAAAAAAGAGCCGGTTGGATTTGCCATGTCCCATGCGCCGGGCTATTTTAGCGCGCATTTTTAAGGCCTTGCGTCGGCGTAGCCTAAGCGAGACCAGAACCCAAGGAACCCACATGGCCGAACGCGATCTGGAACAGGACAGTCTATTCAAAGAAATAGATGAGGATCTGCGCCAGGAACATTACGCCAAGCTTTGGAAGAAGTACGGCTCCATCATCATCGCCATCGCCGTTCTGTTCGTCGCGGGCGTTGGCGGCCAACAGGCGTGGAACGCCTATAGCCTCAACCAGCGCACCACAAGCAGCGCCCAGCTATCGGGCGCGCTCCGCGCCGTGGCCGCAGGCAAGACCGGCGAGGCCGACGCAATCCTGGCGAAACTGGCCGAAGACGGCAGCGCCGGCTACGCCCTCCTTGCGCGTTTCAATCAGGCCGCGTTGCTAGCCAAATCATCGGACACCGGCGCCGGCGCCGATGCCTATTTGAAATTATCCGCCGACACCGATATCGATCCCTTGTTTCGCGGCCTGGCGACGGTGCTTTCGGTACTCCACGATTTGGACACGGGCGATGCCGGACAATTGACCGGACGCCTGGCGCCCTTGCTGGAAACGGCGAGCCCGTGGCGGCACAGCGCCAAGGAACTCACCGCTTTATTGGCGCGCAAATCGGGCGACATAAAGCGCGCCAAGGAATTGTTTCGAGAATTGACCGACGACGGCTCAGCGCCCCAGGGTATTCGGGCCCGGGCGGCAGAAATGTCGGCGATACTGGGCCGTTAGAGAATGAAATTGTTGCCATCAAATTCGGCCCACCGGGCGGCCTCGGTGCTGGTTCTGACGTTCGCCCTGGCCGCTTGCGATACCTTCCTCGGCGCGCCGGAAAAGCCGCCGCTGCCAGGTGAGCGCATCTCCATCCTTTTGCACCAACAAACATTAAGCGCCGATGCCGCCGCCCAAAGCCAAAATATTCAACTGCCGGCGCCGCAGCCAAACGCATCCTGGCCACAGGCCGGCGGCTTTGCCAACCATGCCATGCACCATTTGCAGGTGGGTAAGGATTTGCAACGCGCCTGGACCGTTTCGGTGGGCGAAGGCAATACCGATTCTGAAAAAATCACATCGCAGCCAATCATCGGTGGCGGCATGGCTTTTGTGATCGATTCCGAATCCCGGCTCGGCGCGTTCGATGCCAAGACCGGCGATGATCTCTGGGAAGTGGATCTGCCACCGGAAGAAGAGGATGACGGTTTCTTCGGCGGCGGTCTGGCCTATGAAGCGGGGCGCGTCTATGCCACCACCGGCTTCGGCGAGGTGATCGCACTGGAGGCCAAGACCGGCAAAATCTTTTGGCGGCGCAATCTGGCGGCGCCTATGCGCAGCGCCCCGACGGTGCGCGAAAACCGGGTCTATGCGGTGACCGCGACCAACAAGCTGTTTGCCCTCAACGGCGATACCGGCGAGACCATTTGGAGCCATTCCGGGATCGAGGAAGCCACCAACCTGCTCGGCGGCGGCAGCCCGGCGGTGGATGGCGGCGTCATTGTGGTGCCCTATTCGTCCGGCGAGGTGTTTGCCTTGCGCGTCGAAAACGGCCTGGAGCTTTGGAACGATTCGCTCAGCGACGCGCGCCGCGTGCAGGGCGCCATTTCAATTTCCGCCATCCGGGGCCGGTCGATCATCGACCGGGGGCTTGTGTTCGCGGTCTCAAATTCCGGGCTATTGGTGGCCATTAACCTGCGCACCGGGCGGCGCCTGTGGGACCGCAATGTGGGTAGCATCGAAAGCCCCTGGATCGCCGGCGACTATCTTTATGTATTGAGCGATGATTCTGAACTGATCGCCGTCAACCGCCGCAACGGCCAGATCAACTGGGTGACCGGTATGCCCCAGTGGGAAGACCCCGAAGACAAAGACGGACGTATCGACTGGACCGGCCCGATCCTGGCCAGCGACCGGCTGATCCTGGCCAACACGCTGGGCGAAGCCTATGCGGTGTCACCCTACACCGGGCGTATCCTCGGCAAGGTGGATGTCCCGGACGGGGTATCGATCACGCCGATCGTCGCCCAGAATACCCTTTACTTTCTGACCGACGACGCTGAGCTCGTCGCCTATCGATAGTTAGCCTCATGGGCAAGCGCTTCACCATCGCCATCGTCGGGCGCCCCAATGTGGGCAAATCCACCCTCTTTAACCGGCTTGCCGGCAAGAAGCTGGCGATTGTCGATGATACCCCCGGCATCACCCGCGACCGGCGCGAGGGCGCGGGCCGGTTGGGCGATTTGGACCTGGATATATTCGACACCGCCGGCTTTGAAGAAGCCAATGACGATTCCCTGGAAGCTCGCATGCGCGAGCAAACCAACCGCGCCGTCGGCGATGCGGATCTGGCCCTGTTCCTGATCGACGCCCGCGCCGGCGTCACGCCGCTGGATGAACATTTCGCCAATTGGCTGCGCAGCCAAGACCAGCCGGTGCTGCTCGTCGCCAACAAATATGAAGGTAAAACCGGCGAGGCCGGGCTATTGGAAGCCTTCGGCCTCGGACTTGGCGAGCCCATCGCATTGTCCGCCGAACACGGCGAGGGCCTGGCCGAGCTATATGGCGCCATCCAGCCCTTCGCCGACGCCTGGGCCTATGCGTCGGTGGCTGATGGGCTGGAAGACGCGGAGGCCGGAGACGATCCGGGACCGGCCATGCAATTGGCCATTGTCGGGCGCCCCAATGTGGGCAAATCCACCCTCCTCAACCGGCTGGTTGGCGAAGACCGCATGCTCACCGGACCGGAAGCAGGCATCACCCGCGATGCCATCGCCGTCGAATGGTCATTCGATGGCCGCCCCATAAGGCTGATCGATACCGCCGGGCTTCGCCGCCAGGCCCGGGTTACGGGCAAGGTGGAGAAACTGTCGACCACCGATTCCCTTCGCGCTATTCAATACGCCCAGCTTGTGGTCCTGGTGCTGGACGGCGACGTGATGCTGGAGCGTCAGGATCTGACCATCGCAAGGCGCGTCATCGACGAGGGCCGCGTGCTCATCATCGCCGTCAACAAATGGGACACGGTCAAAGACAAAAAAGCGCAACGGCAAAAATTGGAAGACCGGTTGGAAAAATCCCTACCGCAAGTCCGCGGCGTGCCAGTGGTCACATTTTCGGCGCTGACCGGAAAGGGCATCGGCAAATTGCTACCCACCGCGTTCCGCTTTTTCGATGTATGGAACCAGCGGGTGTCCACCTCCAAGCTCAATCGCTGGCTCGAAGATGTGGAGCAAATGCACCCGCCGCCGCTGGTACGCGGGCGGCGCATCCGGCTACGCTACATGACCCAGGCCAAGTCGCGGCCGCCTACCTTCGTTCTGTTTTCAAGCCGCGGCTCGGAAATCCCGGAAGACTACAAGCGCTATCTGATGAACGGCCTCCGCGACACGTTCGATCTGTCCGGCATCCCGTTGCGCCTCAATGTGCGCACCGGCAACAACCCCTACGTGGACGACTAACTTCTACATTCGATTAAGCACCGCCAAGGCCCGCTCCCAGGAGACATCGCGGGCGGCCACATCGTAGCCGTCGCCCCGGGACGGGAACATATAGCCATGCTCGGCGCCCGGATAAATGAACAGCTCGGAGCCGCCCAGCGCATCGATGGCGGCCTTGATTTCGGTAATTTCGGTCATCGGCGCGACAGCGTCGTTGTCGCCGTAATGGAAACTTAAGGGGCATTGGACGGCGGCAAACTCGCTTAAGAAATTGCCCACGTGGGAGCCGTGAAAGGAGATGCCGGCATCGCAGCCGAGCCGGGATGCGCCCATCAGCGCGTAAGGCCCGCCGAAGCAAAATCCCATGACGGCGACCTTGCCGTTGCATTCGGGGCGGGCTTTCATATGGGCTACGGCGGCGCCGACATAGCGCACTCCGTCTTCAGAATTGAAGGCTTGGTTGCGGACCTGAGCGCGCTGCATGTCCGAAACCGGGACCGCGCCGGGATCGATACGCCAAAACATATCGGGCGCCATGGCGGCAAAGCCGGCATTGTTCAAATCGGAAACCACACCCCTGGTTTCATCATCAACGCCAAAAATCGTGCTGATCACAATAACACCGGCCCCGGCGCCGGGCGCGTCGTAGTAAGCAGGCATAGCGCCGCCTTCGCACTCAATTTCAATGTTTTGTCCCGGCATGGTACGGCCCTCCCCAATTCTAAGCGGTGATATTGAAAACCTTCCTGGCGGTCAATTCGTAGAACTTCTCCGGGTTGCGGGCGGTGACGCCCTCGGCCTGATCGACCTGCTGCTTGCAATCTTCGTACGGGTAGTCGACGGCGAACATAAGCCGGTCCTCGCCGGCCACCTCTTCGACAAAGCGGACAGCGGGATCCCAATTGTGGCCCGACGACGACATCCAAATATTTTCGAGGAAATATTCGGATGGCAAGCGCTTGGCGGTCCAGAACGGATAGGCATCGGTGGCGTTCTTGCCCCTGGAATAGATGCGGTCCATACGGTCCAGCCAGAACGGCAGTCCTTCGCCCAGATGGCCGAGCACAACGCGCAGTTTCGGAAACCGATCGAAAATACCGGCAACGATCATACGCAAGGCACAGACGGCGGTTTCCGTCTGAAAGCCAAACATGGAGCCTTCCAGATGGCGCTCGAACATGGGCGCCATCATGGCCGGTGACGCAGGCCGGGGGTGAATATATAGGGGCGTATCGAGGGCTTCGGCGGCTTCCAATATGGGCCAATAAGACGCCGCGTCCAGATATTCGCCCTTGGTATGGGAGTTGATCATGATGCCCTTAAGGCCTAACTCTGCGCCCCGCTCGATCTCCCGCGCCGCCGTCTTCGGTGCAAGCGGCTGGACCGCAGTGAGGCCGGTGAACCGTGTTGGATGGGCGGCAACGGCGTCGGCCAAAATATCGTTGGCCTCCAATGCCAGGGCGCTGCCAGTATCGGCATCCAGGCATTGGACCCCCGGCGAGGTGATGGCGATGACCTGCATATCAATGCCGTTGGCATCCATCTCGGCAAGGCGGATGGGGCCAAGATCGACCAGCCGTT
Organism: Rhodospirillaceae bacterium; assembly: GCA_018674495.1. Classification (GTDB taxonomy): domain Bacteria; phylum Pseudomonadota; class Alphaproteobacteria; order Rhodospirillales; family UBA2165. The sequence goes on from JABHAA010000023.1 coordinate 36,530, forward strand.
CGGCCACCTGGGCGCCCCAGCCCCGGTTGGTGTTTATGAGCCGGCCGAGATGCTGGGCCATACCCGGCTCTCCGGGTGCGCCGTCGGCGAGCATGGCACGCCATGCGGTGACTAGATTTTCGGTGGCGAAGGCTTCTTCGATGGCGATTTTTTTCATAAGCGTTACGTCTCCCTGTTCCTGAAATTTACCCCGTTCAGGCCGCCGCGCTGCGCCAGCGGGCCATGCTTTCCATATTGCGCGGCGTCTCGGCGCCGAGCACCCGGGTCAAATCGCGCATGCTGTCCAGATTGTGAATGGTGCGAAATTCGTCCACGTGCGGCAAGATGGCGCGGATGCCCACCGATTTCGGCTCAAAGCCTTCATAACGCAACAGCGGGTTGAGCCAGATCAGCCGCCGGCAAGATTTGTGCAGCCGCTCCATTTCCAATGCGAGGCCAGTGCCTTCGTCCCGGTCGAGCCCGTCGGAGATCAGCACCGTGACGGCGCCTTGGGTCAGCACCCGGCGCGACCAGTTCTGATTGAACTCGTGCACGGAATGGCCGATGCGGGTGCCGCCCGACCAATCCACCACCGCCTCGCCGACCCGTTCCAGCGCCGCGTCCACATCCTTATAGCGCAAATAACGCGTGACGTTGGTCAGGCGCGTTCCGAACAAAAAGGTGTGCACCCGGTCGCGGTCGTTGGTGATGGCGTGCATGAAATGCAGCATCATGCGCGAATAGCGTTCCATGGAGCCCGATATATCACAGATGATGACCAGCGGCGGATGCCGGGTGCGGCGTTTGCGTTTCATCAGCGGAATATAATCGCTGCCCGAGCGCAAGGCGGCTCGCAAAGAGCGGCGCATATCGATGCGCCCGCCCGAAGGGTGCGCACGAAAGCGGCGCGTCGGCACCTCCATGATAGGCAGGCGCATGCGCCGGATGGCATCCAGGGCATCGCGGATTTCCTCGGATGACATTTTTTCGAAATCCTTGTCGCCGAGAACTTCACCAGCGCTCCAGGTGAGGGTCGCATCGAAGGTGATTTCCTCTTCGCCCTCTTCGTTGTCGTCGCCGCCATCCTGGTTCGGGTTCAGTGCTTCGGCCAGGCGGCGGGAAATCTCTTCGGCATCCTCGGCAGATTGTTGGGCGCCGCCGGCGTCGGGCAGCATGATCTGCATCATGCGCTCCAAGATATCCGGGTTGCGCCAAAATATGTGGAAGGCCTGATCGAACAGATCCCGCTGGTCGCGCCGGTTGACGAAAACCGAATAGAGGGTCCAGTAAAAATCAACCCGGCTACCAAGGCCCACGGCTTCGACAGCGTTGAGCGCGGCCAGCACCTGTCCCGGGCCGATGGGCAGGCCAGCGCGCCGGAGAACGCGCCCGAAATGCATGATATTTTCGCTCAACAGCCCGCCCGGCCCGGCCGCCTCGGGCGGCACATCTGGGATCGGCGTCTTGGCCACTTAAGCTGCTCCGGCGGCGGCGATCTGGGATTTGACCTCGTTCAACAGGCGGCTGGCCTCCGAGCCCTCGATCTTCTGGATATCGTCTTGATATTTGAGCAATGTACCCAACGTGTCGTTGACCATTTCCGGGTCCAGCGACAAACAATCGAGCTGCGTTAAGGCATGCGCCCAATCAATGGTCTCGGCAACGCCGGGCAGCTTGAACAAATCCATATCGCGCAGCTTGTGGACGAAGCCAACCACTTCTTCGGACAGGGCCTCGGCGGTGCCCGGCGCCTTCACTTTCAAAATCTCCAACTCCCGCTCGGCGCTGGGATAATCGACCCAATGGTAGAAACAGCGTCGCTTGAGGGCGTCGTGAATTTCGCGGGTTCGGTTGGATGTGATGATCACCAAGGGCGGCGTCTCGGCGGTGATGGTGCCAAGCTCGGGAATGGTCACCTGGAAATCGGACAGCACTTCCAGCAAAAACGCCTCGAACGGCTCGTCGGTGCGGTCCAGCTCATCAATCAGCAACACCGGCGCGCCGGCTTCATCTGGCTCCAAGGCCTGCAACAAGGGCCGCTTGATGAGGAAATTATCGCTGAAAAGATCGGCCTCCAATGCACCGCGATCACGGTCGCCGGCAGCCTCCGACATGCGAATTTCGACCATCTGGCGGGGATAGTTCCATTCATAGACGGCGGTGGTGACATCAAGACCCTCATAGCATTGCAGACGCAACAGACGCCGGCCCAAGGTTTCCGACAGAACCTTGGCAATCTCGGTCTTGCCGACGCCGGCCTCGCCCTCCAGGAACAAAGGCCGGCCGAGGCTAAGCGACAGGTATAGCGCCGTCGCCAGGCTGCGGTTGGGAAGATAGTCGCCGCTACGCAACAGCGCTTCGGCTTCGTCCACCGTGTTGGGAATGGCGGTCATGGAGAATGGTTCCGATTGGTTATTGATTTCAAGCTGAAAGCATAGAAAACGCCGCCCATTAAGTCCATGCCCGCGCACCGGCTTGTGCGGATGGGCAGCGGTTGCATGGCTGTGTGCGACACATTTTCGGTAAATCGACCATACCGGTTCACGAGCATTCCTAACGGTTCCTAACGGTTTATAACGGTTCCGAATTACTTAGCCGACTTCGCCGGTGCGACATATTTTCGAAAAATTGGCGGTAGGGATTGGTATGGATTGGTGTGGTTTAGTGGGGGTAAATGGGGGTGATTTGGTCACAATCGTTACAGCCAAAAGGGAAGCCCCACCAGGATGTGGCCCCCGCAAATTCAAAAATTCATAGTGTTGAGAATTGAAACCATATATTAGAACATAAATAGAACAATGTCAAGGAATTTCAACCCGCCTGCCGATACGGCCCATGGGTATAATATTTGGGCGCAGCGTCGAGGCGCACATGCAGCCAGGCGATGCCGAGACCGCTGGTCGAGAGCCATAAGGGGCGCTCCGAAAGCTGCGCCGAAACAGCATCACCGACGGCGGCCCAGAATTGATGCTGGATATCCATCGGCGCGGCGCGCGCGAAGGCGGCCAGATGCGGATAGGCATGCGCCGGTGTAACCAGGTAGGCGTCGCGGCCCAGGTTCCAGAACCCCGCAACCGCTTCGCCGCTGCCAAAATGTTCCGAAAACGCGTTGCGGTCGGCTGGCATGGCGGCCAGGGTTGGACTGTGGCTGAGGATGCATTCGAAAGGCGCGCCCCGGCTCGCCTCCGTCGCCGGCGGCGTCTCCCAGAAATAAGCATCATACGGCGCGTCCGCCAGCACGCCGATAAAGAAACGGCGGAAATCTTCGCCGCTGCGCCATCCGGTCAGTACATCATCAAAGCTAAGGACTTTGCCATCGCCGAGCAGAGCCATCCGGCGGACGCGGCCATCTTGCAAAATCGTTATGCTTGTGTCCAAATTCATAATGGCATCATAAAAATCGAAACCAATGGGAACGAACAATGGCAGACACGGTATCTTCGGTGCAATCCCATTACGGCTCCGACGATCTAACCGGGCAAATTTTGCGCGCCCTTGAAGGCGCCGGGCAGGACCTCGCCAACCCG
>JABHAA010000006.1 GCA_018674495.1 Rhodospirillaceae bacterium
AATTCAAGCCGTAAAGGAGATCGCCACCAATTGTTGGGCGTGATGGCCAATATTCGCGGCACATTGAGATTGAGTCTTACCAGTATCAGAGCCTACTTGCTTACTGGCGAAAAATATTCCGCCGATGAATATGGCGCACTGTGGGCCAGGAACGAGCAGCATTTTTTGGAATTGCGCAAGTCTGCGCGACTATTGTCGCCGCCGCAGATCGCTTTGTTTGAAGAATTCAAGGTTGCGCGTGCCAGTTTTGCGCCGCTTCCGGCCAAGATGTTTGAAATCCGTTCTTCAGAAAAATGGAACATGGCAAATTACCTACTTGCCACGGAAGCCATACCGCGTGCCGACAAAATTTTGGAGTTGCTATTGGGGGCCATCCAGAAAGATGGCTCGCGCGATGGGGGCATGACTGGCAGCCAGCAAAACCTTCTCGAAATCGATGTAAGACATAGCGCGGCTGCGGCCCGCAGATTGTTGCTGCTGCAATGGCTGCTGTTGTTGGCCGGCGCCTCTTTGGCGACGTTGATCGCGTATTTCACTGCGCGTTCCATCGTAGCGCCGGTGAAAAATATGACCTCCGCCATGCTGTGTTTGGCTGATGGTGAAATGAATTTTGAAATCCCCGACCAAGATCGCAATGACGAGATTGGTGATATGGCTGGGGCTGTCCAGGTTTTCAAAGAGAACGCTTTGGAGCAGGACCGCTTGGAGAGCGAAAAACTAGAATTGTTCGAGGAATTGGACTTCCAGAAGTCCGCGATTGATAAACATGCCATTGTGAGTATTGCGGATGCTGACGGGGACATCATCTACGCCAACGACAAATTTTGTGAAATCAGCGGATATACCCGCCAGGAGTTACTCGGCCAAAATCACCGCATACTAAAATCCAACGAGCATTCTCCCGCATTCTATTCAGATATTTGGGATACCATTTCGGCCGGTAAGGTATGGCAAGGCGAGATCAAAAATTACAGAAAAGACGGCGAATATTATTGGATCATGTCCACTATCGTACCTGCCTTGGACAATGACGGAAAGCCGCTCAGATATGTGTCCATTCGCTCGGATATCAGCGAACGCAAGGAAGCCGAAATCGCCGCCTTGGCAGCCAGCCGCGCCAAGTCTGAGTTGATGGCGAACATGAGCCACGAATTGCGCACCCCGCTCAATGCTATCATCGGATTCTCGGGCACTATGATGGCTGAAGCATTCGGTCCCATCGACAACGAGAAATATCGGGAATATTTGGGGGATATCCATAGTTCGGGGCAGCATCTGTTGGAACTTATCGCGGATATTCTTGATGTTTCCGCCGTTGAAGCGGGCTCTTTGAAATTGCATAGAGAAAATATCAATCTGCCCGATCTCGTTGCCGGTATTATTCGCATCATCCGGCCCCGAGCCGAAGAAAACGGGTTAACCGTCACGTCCTCTGTTGCTGCGGAGATTACGGAAATTTACGCTGATGAGCGACGCGTAAAGCAAATTCTTCTCAATTTGCTCGGCAACGCGGTCAAGTATACGCCGGAAGGAGGGGACGTTGCCGTAAACATGTCCATGAATAAAGGCGGCGTCCTTATCATTGAGGTCAGTGATACTGGTATCGGCATGGATGCGGATGAGTTAAGCGAAGCCATGAGCGTATTCGGGCGGGTGGCCCGCGGTCTTGACCGCCAGACGGAAGGCACCGGGCTGGGGCTGCCCCTAACCAAGGGGCTGGTCGATCTGCATGATGGAACCATGGAAATTAAGAGCGAGAAAGGTCTTGGCACCACAGTAACGGTGACTATTCCCTGCGCGCCGATTTCCGAAACGGCTGACTAACGCAGCACTATTTGGAGGCCGGCTCGCGTTACGCCGTGCCCCGGATCGCCCGCCAGATGCGGTGCGGAGTTAGCGGCATGGGGATGTCGCTGACACCGAAATCCTTTAGCGCATCCAGGACCGCGTTGGTGTAGGCGACCGGCGAAACGGTGGTGCCGCCTTCACCGCCGGCCTTGATGCCCAGTGGATTGGTGGGCGAGAGCACCTCGTTGAGGGCGACGTTAAAGCTGGGCACGTCGGCGGCGCGGGGCAGGCCGTAATCCATCAGTGAGCCGGTTAAGACCTGGCCGGTCCCGGGATCGACAACACAAGATTCCAGCATTGCTTGGCCCAGCCCCTGCGCCACGGCACCATGGGTCTGGCCGTGCACGATCATCGGGTTGATGGCGCGGCCCACATCGTCGATGGCAGTGTAGCGCGTCAGTTTGGTGGCGCCGGTCTCCGGGTCCAGCTCTACCTCGCAAATATGACAGCCGTTGGGGAATACCGGCGTTTGCATCTCGTTGGCCCGGATCACTTCCAGGGTACCCGCATCGGTGCGCCCGGCCAGCTCGAACCAATCAATGCTTCGGTCGGTTCCGATGACCCGGAATTGACCATCCAAGAATTCCACATCGCTCTCCGCCACTTCCAGCACATCGGCGGCAACGGTTTTGCCTTTTTTGATCAGATCGTCGGCGGCCAGGACGATCACCGTTCCGGCCATGCGCATGGAGCGCCCAGAATGGCTGCCGCCGCCCACCTGAACCACATCGGTATCGCCGATGCGGATCGCGACGTTTTCCACCGGCACGCCCAGCCATTCGGCGGCGACCTGGGCGAAGCTGGTCTCGTGCCCCTGGCCGGATGGTTGCGTGCCGATCACCACATCAATGCGGTCTTCCTCTGTCACCGTGATGCGCGCCTGTTCTAATGGCGTGCCGATGGAGGATTCCACGTATGATGCGAAGCCGACGCCCAGCAATTGGCCGCACGCCTCTGCCTCGGCGCGGCGCGCATCGATGCCGCTCCAGTCGGCCCGAGCCAGGGCCATGGTGATGCATTTTCGGTAATCGCCTGAATCGTAAATCATGCCGAGGGGATTGGCGTATGGCATCTCGTCCTCGGCGATCAGGTTGCGGCGGCGCAGCTCGACCGGGTCCATGTCCAGTTTCTGTGCCGCAAGTTCCACCAGCCGTTCCATGGCGTAGGTAACTTCGGGCCGGCCGGACGATCTGTAGGCTTGCGTCGGCATGGTGTTGGTAAACACGGCGCGCGCCCGGATGGTGGCCACCGGTATGCGGTAATTGCCAGTGATCAGGTTGGAGCCCTTGGCGATCGGCGAGAAGGAAACGGCGCGGGCACCCTGGTTGGAAATATTGTCGGCGCGCATTCCTAAAAACTGGCCCCGTGCATCCAGCGCCAGCTGAACAGATGTGTACAAATCCCGGCCCTGGTAATCGCTGAGGAAGCTTTCGGTGCGCTCGGCGGTGAATTTCACCGGGCGACCCAATTTTTTTGCCGCCCAGGCCACCAGCACCACCTCCACATAGACCCGGTTGCGGGTGCCGAAATTGCCGCCCACGTCGAAAGACAAGACCCGGATATTGGCTGGGTCCTCGCCGAGCACTTCTGCGATCTCGTGCTTTTGCCGGACAGCGCCGCCGGAACCCGCATGGATTGTCGTGCGCCCGGAGCCTTTGTCATAGATGGCCAGCGCCGCGCGCGGCTCGATGGGCACACCGGTAACCCGGCCGATATGGAACGCAGCCGACACCACATGCTTGGCGGCGGCGAAGGCGGCATCGGTAGCGGCCACATCGCCGAAGACGCTGTCGACACAGACGTTGCCGGGCAATTCGTCCCAGACGCTTGGTTGCGCGGATTGGGCGGCGGCCAGGGCATCGCTATTGTGGGGCAGGGGCTCGTAATCGACGCGCACCAATTCTGCGGCGTCCAAGGCTTGTGATTTGGTTTCGGCGATGACCATGGCGACCGCCTCGCCCACATGACGGGCCTTGTCGGCGGGCAGTGCCATGTGCGGGCCGATAAAGACGTGGCTGCCGCCTGGGCCGGTCAGCTTCAGATCATGCTGGGTCTTGGGCAAGGGGCTGTGCGGGATCGCGCCCAGCCCATCGGCGGCGCAATCAATACCGGAATAGACCGCCAGCGTCCCTGGCATTGCCATGGCGGCGGCGGTATCGATGCCAAGGATGCGGGCGTGGCTGTGGGGCGAGCGGACCATGACGCTGTGCACCTGGCCCGGTGCATTGGCATCGTCGGTGAACTGGCCCTTTCCGGTAAGCAGGCGCGCATCCTCTTTGCGGAGAACCGGTTTACCGATGGCGCCGGTCATGGCGCCTTCAATACATCACGAACCGGGGTGTTGGGTTTGATTCCCTTGGCTCGCATTTGCTTGGAACGCTCGCCATTGCTCAAATAATCGCCATCGGTGGCGCGTGCCGCCAAGGCGTCCCATTCGTCGGACCAGTCGCCGAGGGAATAGCCGTGCCATGGTGTTTCTGGCGAGAGCGGCGGTAATTGCAGGCGCTCCCAAATCTCCTTGGCGTGCTCCATATAAGGTTTCTTCGGCAACGCCAGTGGCGCCGATACATGCTTTAGCGTCGCATCCACCAGCATGGTGCCGTCGGACCCACGGTCGCCGCCTTTCGGTCCGTGGCCACCGTCCCTATGCCCAAGGATAACCACGTCCTCGGCCGGGTTGGCCCGGTAGGCGAGGGACCAGAACACGGCATCGCCGTTGTCGGGATTGATATCCTCGCTCACTGCCATCACGTATTTTCCGCAATCGGCGCGCAAACTGGAGGCACCATAAAGGGCGCGCCAAACCTCGGTCTTCGGCGTACCCGGTGCCATCACCAGAAAGATCACCCGGCGGATATTGGACAAGGGCTCGTGCATGACGACGTTCTGCACGCCCCGGATGCCGAGGCTGTTCCGCAAATGGGAAAGAAACATCTGCTCATAGGCGTCGCGCTTGATGGCGCTGGATTCAGACGGGGTTACCTGGGAGATAATCGACGCGAACAGGGCGTCTTTCTTGCGGGTGATGGCGGTGACGTCGAAGATCATGTTGAAATCTTCGAGGGCAATATGGCCGTGGGATTCGCCGAACGGCGCTTCCGGTTCCAGATATTCCGTATCGATCAGCCCTTCGATGATGATCTCCGCTTCCGCCGGCACCAACAGATCGATGCTGTGGCAGCGGGTGACGCGGATTGGCTCGCCGGCCAGGCCGCCGGCGACGGCCAACTCGTCGATGCCCATGGGCAGTTTCTGCGGCCCTGTATAGGCGACCACGGGCGGACACCCAAGAACGATAGCGCAGGGCATCTTCTCACCGCGTGCCTGGTATTTCAGCCAATGGGGATAGCCGCCGGCGCCCCCGGAGCGAGTCGACATGCGCACGCCAATGCGGTCGGCGGCCTTCAGCCCGCCCCGGTAGGTGCCAAGGTTCTGCACGCCGGTGTCGGGATCGCGAGTGGCGAAATTGCCGGCGGTGATATAGGGGGCGCTGTCATAGCCGGGCGTCGAGATCGGTACCGGCAAAGCATCCAACCCCTTGCCGGGCCCCTTAAGATCATCGCCTTCCAAGATAATTTCTTGGGCTGGCGCTCCTGAGACCTCCACTGGCGGGATCGGCTTATCAATGGCGCGGGCCCAGATGGGACCGACCCCATCTGCATCGACGCCCAATCCGGCCCGGTAGATGGCGCGGCTGCCTGCCATAGCGCCGACCACCACCGGCATATCAAATTTGCGCCCCTTGGCATCGGTGACGTTGGAAAAGACGAAGGCTTTGCGCTCTTCGTCCGGGATACCGCCCCGATACTGCCAGCGCACCAGCGGATGCAGTTCGGTATCCTTATTGACTTCCGCATCGATGCGCCGCACCAGCCCCAACCCGTCAAGGCGGTCTAAATGTTCGGCAAAGTCGGCGTAACCGCGTTTGGGCGTGGTTTTAGCGTCCATGGTAGAATGGTATCTGGGTTGGTGATTACGATAAAGAGAATGCTGTCAGAGACACTTGGGTGCTAGCGCGGTTCCGGATGATTGGCGTTATTCAGGACCGCCGCAGATTTTTTCAACTCTATACATTTTCAAAGATTACGTTTGATTCTGGTATAGTCTCCTTTCACTTGAAGCTTCACTGTGATGTTCTTTCTTGTACGATTTCTCCAAAACCAACCATGATTCCCGTCAAAAGCTGCTTTTAGACTACCTTTGTCCCCTGGCACGCCTCGTCCTTTCTTGTAGCTGATGGATTTACCAGCGCCGTCGCCGTGAAGATCATAATTGGCGACGCCTTGATCAACGGACCAGGAGAACTCGGCCTCAGCACCTTTTTTCATAATCAACTTAACCTCGGTTCCTTGACCAGGTTTTAATGAAATTGAGATTTCATCTTTCCAATCGGACGCGGCGGTTTGAGCCGAGGCTGTGCGAGGAAGAAACACAGACAAAATGGATTTAAGCAGGCCCGACTGTTCCTCGGCTTTGGTCGGCCCTGGTTTTTGAAGCTGCTGTTTTCTATCGGCATCCGCCTCTTTTTCCAGCTGAATTTTAATCTCTCCCATTTCAGTGAGGCCAAGAGCTCGGCCAGCACCGGTCGGATCGATGCCATGCTCCGAAGGAAGGACTATAGTGATCAGGATAACTATGGCAGACAGGACTGCTAGTATGGTTGAGCGAAACAGTTGGCGCGACGAGGGCAGCGCTGCTCGTTTGGGGAGGTCTGAATTATACATATTTGAAGTTCCTTTCCTACTAGGACACGGCATAGCCGGTTAGCTGATATCCAATCAGAGTAAACCCAGCCGCCATCACGATTACATTTGCGGTATAGGCGTGTTTTAGAAAACTGGGCCGAAGACGCCACCAACTCATGGCAAGAAGGATTGCACCAAGAGCAAGCATTTGCCCCAGTTCTACACCGACATTGAATGCCAATAAGTTCGGTATTAAGCCGTTTTCCGCGATTTCGTAGTCTATAATCTTAGAAGCAAGGCCAAAGCCATGGAAGAAACCGAATACCAATGTCGCAAGTTTTATACTTGGCTGAATACCAAACCAGCGCTGGTATGCTCCCAAATTGTCGAGAGATTTGTACACGATTGAAAAGCCGATAATTGCATCAATGATGTAGCTGTTAATTCCGAAGTCTAAAAGAACACCCAACAACATGGTGCTGGAATGACCGAGCGCAAACAGACTGACGTAAATGGCGACGTGTTTCATCCGATACAGGAAGAAGATCACACCGAATAGAAATAGGATGTGATCAAATCCCGTCACCATATGTTTGGCACCTAAATAGGTGAATGGAATGAGATGCGTGCCATAAATTTCTTGGATATAGCCTTTGTCACCTTCCGCAACTGCATGCGCAATCGCACCATTGGAAAATGCAAGAATAATTGATGCGGCGATAACCGTAAGGAGGAGAAGCCGTGAGCACGTTCCCCATATCCCTCCTCCATTTTTGGTGGATGGTAGATTCATAATTTTGACCCGTTATTGAAATCGCATTGAAAGCCTTGCAAGGCTTACGAACAATTTACGTTAGCGATATCAAATGCCGGGGGGGCCGATCTCTACCAGAATTGAGGCCAGTCGAGAGCCTTAATTTTGGCGCTGGAGACCAAGAGCCTCTTTCAAAATATACGAAATGAAGCCCGGATACCGAAAGGCCCGGAATCTCGTGCGAATGGTCGACCGCGTTATGCTCTTGATTGTGGTTCAATTTCTTGTCGACAGGTGAATCGCCATCATGGCTATGACCATGAGAGTCTATAACAGCCGGCATAACAATTTTAACGACGTTCAAACTTTCATCCGTAGAATTCACAGGAGCAGCATGAGAAAACCACGTCAGAAAAACCGCAACCGTTACAAAAACTGAAACAACGGCTCGAAATGATTTGATTTCAATTTTCATCATCAAAGAAAGCTCAACCAACATCTATAATATGATGTCATTGTCTAACTTATTATTTCTCTTATTTCCAATATAATCTAAATGCCGGGAATAAAAAATTACCTGACGATTGAGAAATTATCTTAGAGTCTAGCCTCGTTCAAATCCAGTAGATGATTAAGACCGCGAGGCACAGGGTAGCAAAGGCGATGTTTGAAATTTTGCCGTATCGGGCGCCAAGCTATGCGCCGCCCGGCGTGCCCGACGGCAGGTTGTAGTCCAGATCGCCGAGCCCGTTGATATGTTCGAGCACCTCGTCGGCGCCGATCACGTCCGCATATTTGGCGTTCATGTCGCACAGATTGATGGCGTGCGACGCTTGTGAGCGGTCGAAGCAGCCTTCTTCGGCGATGGTGACGCGAAGGTTGAGCGAGAATGCATCGATCACCGTGGCGCGCACACAGCCCGACGTGGTGGTGCCGGTGACGATCAGGCTGTCGGCGCCGAGATTGTTGATATGACCCATCAGCGCGGTGCCGTTAAAGACGCTGGGTTTCAGCTTCTCGATGACAATGTCTTTGGGGCCGGGCGCGATCTCGTCCATGATGTCGTTGCCGTTGCGGTTGGAGGTGCGCGCCTGCGGCGGCTCCCGGTCTTCGGATTGGCGGGTGTTTTTCCAGGCCCAGCCGCCCCGGTCCCAGCCGTCACCCCGACCGTCGCCGGTGGAATAGATCACCGGAATACCCTTGGCGCGCGACGCATCGGCCAATTTGGCGATCACCGGCAGCGCGTCCCAGGCGTCTTCGCCGCATGAATTGCGGTATTTTTTGATGGATTCGAGGATCGGCTCGCGCGTATCACCACAGAAATTGTAATTAACGTCGATGACCAGCAATGCCGGTTTTTTGCCGAACCCGGCGCGGGCGCCATACCCGGCATCGCCAAACACCGCCTTGTCACGTTCGGTCAGGAATTTGTTCCATACAGGTTCGCTCATGATGTCGTCCCTCTCATTGTTGGTCCAAATTTTAGGCCAATATTGCGGGGCGTACAATATTTGGATAGACATTGCCGGCGTTCGACAAAACCAAATCGGGGAGAAAGTTCCATGGCCAAGCCCGTCAACTACGGCAGCATGAAATATCCGGAAACGCCGGTTAATCTGCAAGCCAACCAGCCGAAGGCGGAATTCGGCTCTGATATCCTCGCCGAAACCCTTCAGGAAATGGGTTTCAAACATGTGTTTTTGCTACCCGGATCATCGTTTCGGGGGCTTCATGATTCCCTGGTCAACCATACCCGCAACCAAGACCCCGAAATGATCATGTGCACCCACGAGGCCATCGTCATGTCCATGGCGCACGGCTATGCCAAGGCGTCGGGGCAAACGGCGCTGGCCATTGTCCACGATCTGGTCGGGCTGATGACCGGCTCGGTGGGCGTTTATGACGCTTGGTGCGACCGCGCGCCGGTGCTGATCCTGGGCGGCTCGGGCCCGTTCGATCCGGAAAAACGCCGCTATATCGATTGGGTGCATACGGCGTCCATGCAGAGCGATTTGATCAAGCCTTTCGCCAAATGGACCGATGAGCCGCTGACCTTGCAATCGACCATCGACAGTTTATTGAGGGCCGGTAAAATTTCGGCGACGGCGCCCAAGGGCCCGACCTATGTGTGCACCGATCTGGGCGTCCAGGAAGGCGCTATTCCGGATAAACTGGTGCGCCCCGATGTCAATTTGCCGCGCTTTCGCCCGGCGCCGCCCATGGCCGCCAATCCGGGCGCTCTGCATGACGCCGCCGATATGCTGCTTGGCGCGGCGATGCCGATGATCGTTGCCGGGCGAATGGGCCGGGAATTGCGCGCGCGGGAGCCGCTGGTGGAATTGGCCGAACTGACCGGTGCGGTCATGCATGACGATCATCATTTGGTTGCCTTCCCGACGTCGCATCCCCAGAACCTGACCGGCGATATGGAAATCCGGGCGGAAGCCGATGTCATCCTGGCCATCGATTGCGTCGATGCGACGGAAACCTACGACGGCTATTTCAAGGGTGTGCGCGGCCAGGATGGCCAGCGGCTTATCGAAATGACAATGGAGCATACCCAGAACAATAGCTGGTCCCATTTTGGCGGTCCCCAATCGGCCACAGATTTGCAGATTGATTGCGACCCGCACCTGGGCCTGGCGCAGCTTATCGATGCAGTGAAGGTGCGCCTGGCCGGCGACAGCGATGCGGCCAAGCGCGCTGAAGCCCGGCGCGGGGACATCGCGGCGCGCCACGATGCCTTGCGCGCCGCACAGAACGAGCGCTGGCGCGCAAACTGGGACGCATCACCCATCGGCACCGGGCGCATGGTGCACGAATTGTATCAGGCGGTGAAGGACAAACCCTGGACCATGACCTTGCGCAACAACCGCTCGTTCCCCGAAGGCTTGTGGGATTTCGCCGGCGCCGGTGATTATCTCGGCGGCGATGGCGGCGGCGGCGTCGGCTATGGGCCGGGCGGCATGGTTGGCGCGTCGCTTGCTTTAAAAGGGATGGGCCGCTTCCCCGTCGGCATCACCGGCGACGGCGATTTCCTGATGGGCGCCAGCGCGGTCTGGACCGCCGTCCATTATCAGATCCCGACCCTGATGGGGATCAACAACAACAACAGTTGGGGCAACGACGAGCATCACCAGATACGCATTGCCGATGCCCGCTCGCGGCCGCCCGAAAACGCCTGGATCGGCCAGCGCATGTCCGAGCCCGATATCGATTTCGCTGCCCTGGCCAGGGGCTACGGCGCCTGGGCCGAGGGTCCGGTCGAAGACCCCGGCGCGCTCGCCGATGTATTCCGCCGCGCCGTCGCCGAGGTGGTCGCCGGCCACGTTGCCGTGGTCGATGTCAGGACAATGCTCTAGCGTAAACTTTGTAAGTGGCGAAGCGCATCCAGGATGGTGCGGCTGTCGCCGAGTGCCGTGTGGCTCTGGTGGGTTACCGCTAGGCCAAACAGGCTCGCCAGATCGGCGCTGACCGGCGCTTCACCACCCGGGCCGAGGGCTTCAATAATCATCGGCCTCAGATTGTGAAATTTAAGATCCAGCATGTCATCGTCGATGTCATTGAAAGCACAGTTCTCGCCAAGCACCATGGGATCGTAGCCGTTGCAGCAGATCAGCGGTTCTCCATCGTTGATAAATTCTCGGAAAGCCGGCCATGTCTCGGCAAAGGGCAGGGCGCCATCCACATCGGGCTGCCTGATGCCGGTCAGAGCGGTGATGTAATCGCTTAAAACAGGGTTGACCGTGGGCCGGGCGAAGCATTCGAAATGGCCAATCTCGGTAAGACCGGATGCGACGTCGGCCTTTACCGCGCCGAACTGGATAATCTCGCGCATCTCGCCGGGGCCGGTCCAATCGTGCTCGAACGAGCCTGGCCAGGCGGTCCATTCGAGATCGAAAACCACAAGGGTCTTCTCATCAAATATGAAATCATCGCGCAAGGGATTTATCCGGACCGACTGATTTTCAATAAAAATTAAGCGGTGCGGTGGCGGGCGAGTTGCACGGCGGATGCACCAATGCCGATGGATATCGCCGCCAGCACCGCGATGGCGCCGAGGATCGGGATCAAGCCGACAATGGCGATAATCAACAGACCGATAACCACCAGCCCGATGCGGCCCCAGGCGCCAGAGTCCCAGTTGCGCCCCATCCAGGCCAGGCTTTGGCGGCCGACCAGCAGCGCCGCGTTGCCTAGTCCTAAAGACGCCAGCACCACATAGGCAGCCAGCAATACCAGGCCAAGGGGGATGCCGATCACTGTCGATAACAGAATGACGGCTGCGATGGGCGTTGCTACCAGCACGGCGAAGCCGATGCCGAATGTGCGCCACGGGCTGGACCGGCCCAAGCGTGCCGACTTGATCGAATGTTCCGGGAACGCCAAGACCTGGGCGGCCCCCAATATGGTCAACGCCACCAGCAGGAGCAGCACGATACCGCCGGCGGCGGCCAGCGCCGAGCCGACCATATGGGACGGTTGTTCGGATTGCACGAAGGCGACGTCGCCCAATATCGTGGCGCCCTCATGTATTTCCGCCTTGTGCGGTGACCGGTAGAAAAGCTTGCCGTGAATTTTCGCTCCGGACAATATCTCCAACTCGATGGCATCCACATGTACATTGCCCAGCACCTCGCCGGCGATGATCACCCGCCGGCCAGCGGCGCGCAGCTCCTTTTCGATGCGGCCATCAATCTCGATGCGCCCGCCCACGACCCAGGCTTTGCCTTTTACCACGGCGTCCGGCTCTAAGATCAGGCGACCGCCCGCCATCATCAAATTGCCGCCAATTTGGGCTTTGGCTTCCACCCGCCCGCCGGCCAGCTTGGCATCGCCATCAATACGGCCCGCCGCTTCGAGCCGACCGCCCAAGGCCAGCAAATCGCCGGTGATGGCGGCGTTCAATTCTATATCGCCGCCGACGGCGGTCATTTCACCGCCGATTTTTCCCTTCGCGCGGATGGCGCCGGCGGCGGCCAGAACGTCGCCGCCAATCTGATCGCCGACGGTTACTGTGGCGCCGGATGTGACCACGTCGCCGGTTATATTGGAGCGGATCATCACTTCTCGGCCCATGGCAATGACGCCGGCATTGACCGTGGCACGGATGGTGACGTGACCGCCGGACACAAACACATCATCGTTGAAGGTGCCGGTGCGGAGTACGTCGTCGCCGTGCAATTGGGCTAGTGTGGGTGCACCGCCGAAGAGGAAGGTGAGTGCCAGGGCAGAAAGAAACAGGCCGTGCCGGACTATGTTCATATTCTTACCTATTCTTGTTGCAGTCTTAATCATAGCCTGGCTCCGTCAATTGCACTGTGAACTGCTTCACACATCGCTCAATTCCTTCAACCAAATAGACCGGCCAAAAGGCCGATTGCTTCTTCTGCTACGCGCCCGATAAAGGCGAGGCTGGTCATCAAAACGCCGCCTCCGCCGCCGTCGTCGGTTTCGCCGCCGGCTTGGGCGCGGCGCATGGCGGTTAGTTTCTCGTCCAAGGTGGCGACGATTTTGGCGCTGACCTCGGCCTGCTGTTCCAACGGATCGCTCAGCACCCGGTCGTAGCGCCCGCCCCAAAGATGAAATCCGGTTTTTGCATCGATCAATTGGGCGGTGATGCGAATTTTATCCGTTCCCCGGACCGAGCCTTCGAACAGATACTGGGCGCTGGTCTTTGCGTCCGTCTTGCCGCCGGTGAGCACACGAATGCCCGGTTTTGATGACAGCGATGTGATCAAATCAGCGGACAGCCCGGCACCGAATGCCTTTTGCGCAGCACCGCCGCCGATGGCGGTGAATGGCAGCACTGCAAGGGACGGTGGTCCGGACGGGCGCGGGTTTTCCGGCGCTGCCGCCCGCCAGCCGGCAATGCCAAGACCAACCGCTAGAATGAGTGCGATCAGCCATGCGCCGGTGCGCTTATGACGGCGGCGCGCAACAGGGTGAGCGGACGTTTGCGCGGCAACTGGCTCGCTGCCGTCCAGGCGCACGCGGTAATGATGCACCGGCTCTGCGATATTCTTTAATGCGGCGGCGCCCATATCGTCGCAGTCGCGGCTGATTTTCTTGTGCACCTGCTCGAACACATTGGCGGAAATCATGATGCCGCCGGGCTCCGCAATGCCTTCTAGCCGGGCCGCGATATTGACGCCGTCGCCGTGGATATCTTCGGCATCGGCGGTGATCTCGCCAAGATTGATGCCGATGCGGAACTGCATGCGCCGGGCTTCAGGCGTACCCCGGTTGCGCCCGGCAAGATCGTCCTGCATGCGGATGGCGCTTTCGACAGCCTGGGTCGCGGTGGCAAACTCGGCCAGAAACCCGTCGCCGGTATGTTTGACTATGCGGCCGCCAAAATCGGCGATGGTGGGATCGATCAGCGCTCTGGCCGCGTGCCAGGCTTCGATGGTCGCCGCTTCATCTTCGTTCATGAGGCGCGAATAATCGGCCACATCGGCGGCTAGAATTGCCGCCAGTCTACGCTGGGTGGGTTGATCGCCCAAAAACCGCTCCCGCTACACTAACCCAAAATCCGTTCGACGCTTACGCTGCGAACGTCCATTTCATAATCCAATCCTTCGACCGGCGGGCGCGCATGGAACCAGGTGAGCCCGGCCGGCGCTGCGCCCCTGGGCTGAATTTCGTTCTCCAGAACCGGGTGAATATCGTGCACCGAATAAACCTGCGTCGCCGTGGCATCTGCCCAGCCGGTGCCGAGGGCGGTAAGGCGCCCGCCTTGGGTATCGAGCACATGCGCTCCCTTGGCGCGCATGGCGTCCGCCGAGGTCTCCCCCGCCCTTATGACGCGGCTTTCGCCTTCGGGTGCAGTTTCGCGCGCATCGGCGCTGCCGGCATTGACGAACGTGACGGGCGCGCCAGCCTCCGCCGGAACGGTGTAGGAAAATGCGTGGAACACGGGTTCCGCCGGCGGATCGGTCTCTGGACAGACGTTGGAGCGGGCCACCGGGTTTTCGTCGTCTTTAAATATCCCCCAGCGTTCCAAGGTTCCTACATAGACCCGGTTGAAAGCGATGAAGCCTTCTTCGGTAAACGGCGCCGGGGAGCGCAATTCGCAGGCGCAGAACGCCGTCAACGGACGCCCGATGCGGATGAGGTAGGCTTCGATCGCCGCAAAGCCGGCCTCGATGGCCGGGCGGCCCCGAAAGCGCACGCGCTCGATGGCAAAGCCCGGCTCGGCGGCGACGCCGCCGGAATATTGGAACGGCCCCCTGATATAGCGGTAGCCGCCCGCCTCGAATTTCGCAATTTCCACCATAATAGCCCCCTTTAATAGACGCCGCTTTCGCCCAGGTTTTTGATATCGGCCTCGGAATAGCCAAGCTCGGTCAGGATTGATTCAGTATGCTCGCCCATTTCCGGCGTTGCGGAGCGCAACTGCCAAGGCGTTCTATGGAAGCGCACCGGCTGGCCGACCAGCTCCATTTCGCCGCGGGTTGGATGATCGACCTTGGCGGCCATGCCCAGGTGTTTGACCTGAGGATCGGCAAAGGTCTCATCGATATTGTAAACCGGCCCGCAAGGAACACCGGCTTTGTTGAGTGCCGCGATCCATTCCTCCCTCGGGCGGGTGCGCGTATAGACACTGATGGCATCGTGCAAAGCGTCCCGGTGTTCGGAGCGCCCCTTTGCCTTGGCAAAGCGTTCATCGGCGAAGATGTCGTCGGCGCCGAGCGCCTCGCACATGCGCTTGTACATGACGTTTCCCGACGCCGCGATATTCATGTAACCGTCGGCGGTTTCGAACATGCCGGTGGGCATGCCGGTGGGGTGGTTGTTGCCGGCTTGCGGCGGTACAACGCCATCGACGGTCCAGCGCGCGGCCTGAAAATCCAAAATGGCGATGGACGCGGCGAGCAGCGAGGAATCCACCCATTGGCCTTCGCCGGAAACCTCGCGCTCCAAAAGCGCCGCCAGGATACCCATGGAGCAAAATAGACCGGAACAGGTGTCGGTGATGGCGAAACCGGCGCGCACTGGCCCTTGTCCCGGCAATCCGGTGACCGACATCAGCCCGCCCATGCCTTGTGCGATTTGATCGAAGCCGGGCCGGTTGGCGTATGGGCCGTCCTGGCCGAAGCCGGAGATCGAGCCGAGCACGATGCCCTTATTGACGGCGCGCAAACTTTCATAATCGATACCCAGCCGGTTCTTCACGTCGGGCCGGTAGTTTTCGACAACCACATCGGCGCTTGCCGCCAGTTTCATAAAAATTTCCTTGCCCTCTGGCGCCTTCAGATTGAGGGTCATGCAACGCTTGTTGCGGTGCAGGTTCTGGAAATCCGAGGAATCGCGGCTGCCGGTAAAGCCGTCGGTGGCGCCGGCGGGCTCTTCGATCTTGATCACGTCGGCGCCCCAATCGGCGAGCTGGCGCACGCAAGTTGGCCCCGAACGGGCGCGCGTCAGATCGAGCACCTTGAAGCGCGATAAGGGGAGGGCGGTCTGGGTCATGATTTGGGATTCCCTGTCTGCAATATGTTGAGCCGCAATGAGGCTATCCTAGACCAGGAATTTGCAATACCCAATCACGGCGTTGCAAATGCATTGACCGGAATTTCTGCGGGTGCCATCGTTGGGCCCATGATGGACTTCATGGAATGAGCGATAAAATAACCAACGTATTGTTCCTGTGCACCGGCAATTCGGCCCGCTCGATCATGGCCGAGGCGTTGATGGACCGGCTCGGCGGCGGGCGCTTCAAGGGCTATTCGGCCGGCTCGCACCCCACCGGCCAGGTCAACGTCCACGCGCTGGCCTTGTTGCAATCCCATAGCTTCGACACTGGTTTCGCGGCCTCCAAAAGCTGGGACGAATTTGCGAGCCCCGGCGCGCCGGTTATGGATTTCGTGATCACGGTTTGCAGCGATGCTGCCGCGAAAACCTGCCCGGTCTGGCCCGGCCATCCGAGTTCCGCCCATTGGGGCATTCCCGATCCGGCAGACGCGGCAGGCAGCGAGGATGAAATCCGCGTAGCATTTCAAAACGCCTTTGACCGCCTCGCCAAAGCCATCGCCAATTTCCGTAAAATACCCTTGAGCGCCATGGACGCCGATCAGCTGGCGGCAAGGCTGGCGGATATCGGGCGCCGGATTTGATTAGCGGCGGGCGAAACCCTTGAGGCCCTTTAGCGGGCGGCGCAAGGCCGTGCCGACGATGCGGCTGCATAAAAGATTACAGGTGGATTGATCGGAACAAGACTTGATCCCGGCCCTGTCGATGGACGCCAGTATTTCCGTCAGGCTCTGAATTCTGAGATTGCCCGATTGAGCCTGCGCCAGACAGGGCGTCACATTGCCCGATGCGTCGATTGCGATTGAATGGCGCCCGGCATCGCAGGCGTCCAGCTTCTTGCCGGCCAACCAGCGTAAATTGTCTTTCAGGTATGCGCGGAAATAGCCTTTCGGCACCAGGTTCGACGCCGCGATTTGCTCAAATACCGCCATGGCGTCTTGGCGCGCATAGTTCAGTTCGGCGTTCGCCTTGCCGTAGGCTTTCACGTTCCAATGGTAGGCGCCGAAGATCGGAAGGAACCCGATTTCGCGGGCAAATTCGGCGATGCTCAAAGCGTCGCCCCGGTTGGCTTCGGAGACGATACAGGTGAGGTATTTGGGCCCTGAAAATTCAGCCAGCAGTTTGATGCCGGCCAGCACCCTCGGTAATTGATCGCGCCCTCGGATGCGCCGGTAGGTATCCCTATCCAATGTGTCCAGGCTGACCGAAATGGAGATCGGCAATTGTCCCAAACGGGCGATAAAGCCCGGCGTCAGGCGGGTGCCGTTGGTAACCAGCGTCATGGAGAAGCCGATGGCGGCCAGATCTTCAAGCACCTCGATCAGATCGGTTCGCGCCAAAGGCTCGCCGCCCTGGATGAATAAAAAGCGGATGCCGTCCCGGTAGAGATCGCCAAAGATGCGGCGAATTTCGTGCCGGCTCAATTCCCGCCGGCCCTGGTTCAGGGGCAAATCGCAATAGCCGCAGGTAGAATTACACAGCAGCGTAATCTCAAATATGGCGGCCACCGGCTTGCCGGCAATCAAGTTGAGGAGCGGTCGCGCGCGCGTCGCCAGCCTCGGTTTGGCGCGCGGCTTGGCTGGAGATATCTGATTCATTCGCTGGTCGCGGCGGCGAGTTTGCGTTTCCAGGCCCATGCCAGAAATTCGCCAAGAAACACGATGCCAATCAATATCCAAAGGATGGTGAGGTTGTTGGTGGCCACCCGGTGCGGCAAAAATTCACAGGCAAACGATGTCACCTCCAACTCGCAACTGAAATGATCGATCAGCCCGATGGTCAGCAATATCCATGTGACGCGGGAAATGATTTTGTTGGTTTTGAGAAGCGTGGTTAAGGTCATGGGTGGATAGTAGTCGCCAACAACCGGCGTTTCCAAGTTTCCCGAGCCGATTAAACGGAAATTTGATCGAAGGCGAGATCGCGCGCCCACTGTTGTACCGAAAATTGATTTATGGTGAAATCAGGAGTTATCTGCGCCTCTGGATGGAGTTGGACCCATGGATGAACTTGCAACCGCTGATCGCGGCACCGGCGATAACAGCGTCAAGACCACCTATTCGAGCTGCTATATGTGTACCTCCGATTGCCCCATAACGGTGGAAAGCCAGGGCGACGAGATCATTAATATCTCTCATCCCGATTGCATCCGCGCAACCGCCATGCTGGAGCAGCGCGAAAGCCCGAAGCGGTTGCTCGGCGCGCGTATTCGCGGCGGCGCGGCTGAGCCATGGCAGGACAGTGGCTGGGACGGCGCCATTCGACATGCCGCCGATAAGATGCTTGAAATCCGGGAAAGCCACGGTCCCGAAGCGGTGGCTTTTTTCGTTGGTTATACCAAGGAGGCGCGCCCCTATTTGAGGCGCCTGCAGACCCTTTATGGATCGCCCCATTATATCACTGAATCCAGTTGCTGTTTTGGCGCCACCTATGTGGCGTCTACTCTGACATTCGGTGAAGACTACAATCATTTTTTCCAGGCTAGCCGCTTTCGCCAGGAAGAAACCCAATGCCGGATCGTCTGGTCCAACAACCCAAAAGACAGTCTGATCCCATATGAGCGTCATTATCTGTTGGCCGAGGCGGACAAGGTGCCGACCATCGCCGTCGATCCACGCCGCACCTCCATCGCCGAGGCCGCGCAAATTCATTTGCAGCCGCGTCCCGGAACCGACGGTGCGCTGGCCCTCGGCCTGGCCCATGTGATCTTGGAAGAAGGGTTGGAGGATGCCGATTTCCTGGCCCGCCACGCCCACGGATTTGAGGAATACCGGGAATACGTCAAGGAATTCACGCCCGAGCGGACCCGGGAAATTACCTGGGTGCCGGAAAATTTGATCATTGATGCCGCCCGCCTTTACGGGCGCGCTCGCCCAGCGCAGATCACGGTCAGCCAAGAAGCCCTGGTGCAGCACCGCAATGGTCTGCAAAACCACCGCGCCGTTATGCTATTGGCGGCGTTGACCGGCAATCTGGATATCAGAGGCGGCAATCGGCCCTGGACCACCCGGCTCAAGCAAAAACCGGTCGCTGTTCCCGCCGGCACCCAAAAACCCGCCGGGGCGCCCATGGGCGAAGAGCGCTATCCTTTGTTCCCGGAAATCTACAACGAAGGCCAAGCCATGATGCTGGCCGAGTATATCGAAACGGGCCGTATCAAAGCGGTGTTCTCTATGGGCACCAACGTCCTGATGTGGCCCAATTCGGAGCGGCTCAAAAAGGCGCTGGCGACGCTGGATTTGTTCGTGGTCAGCGATTTTTTCGAAACGCCGACAACCGATTTGGCCACTGTATTCCTGCCTGCGGCGACTCATTTGGAACGCCAGACCTTGATCGCGGCGCTAAATGGTCGGGTCCAGTACCGGCCCGCCGCCGTTGCCCCGCGCGGCGACGCCCACGGCGATACTGAAATGCTGTTCGACATGGCCGACGCCCTCGGCTTCAAGGAGCAATTCTGGGGCGGTGATATCCATGCCAGTTACGATGAGCGCATGACGCCGCTCCGCCTCGATTTTGCCGATTTGCCGGAAAATGGCAAAAGCCAGTCGATCGAGCTCGAAAACCTGCCCGACCGGGGCTATGAAGAAACCGGCTTTAAAACGCCCAGTGGCAAGGTGGAATTCGCCAGTATCCGCCTCGCCGAAGCAGGACATGACGCATTGCCCACCCATGCCGAGCCCATGTGGTCGCCGGCGGCGTCACCCGAAGTGGCGAAGGATTTCCCGTTGGTGCTTACGTCTGGAGGGCGCAGCCCGAATTTCACCCATTCCCAAGGGCGCAATTTGGATACCTTACGGGTGCTGGAGCCCAACCCGCGCATTCAGATCAGCCCCGCCGACGCGGACGCGCGCGGCATTGAAGACGGCGATGCGGTGGCGGTTTCCTCGCCCTTGGCCGAGATTGAAATGCGCGCCTGGGTGACCGATATCGTGATGCCCGGCGTCGCCCATGCGCCGCACGGCTGGCCCGGCGCCAACATCAATGCGCTGATCCCGGACGAAGAAGCCGCCCTCGATCCGATCACCGGCTACCCGCCGTTCAAATCGAGCCTCTGTCAGGTGGCAAAGGTTTAAGAGCTAGAGTTTTATTTGATCCAGCGCGGTGCGCAATCTAGGCGCCATCCAGTCCAGGAAAACCCTTGTGCGGGTGGCGATCAATTTGGCGTGGGGGTAGATCAGGCTCACCGGCGTTTGCGGCGGCTCGAAGTCCGCCAGCACCACCTGCAATTTCCCTTCAGCGATTAGCGGTGCCGCCTGATAGCCAAAATACAGGCCAAATCCGATGCCGCGGGCACAAGCGTCCACGGCGGCGGCGATCTGATTGCATCTGAGGCGACCGCTCACCGGAACGGTAAATTTTTTACCGTTTCCATAAAAGTTCCAGTCATCGCCGAAGACGGGCCCGGAAATACGGACGCATGGGAATTCCGATAGGGCGTTTGGATGCTCCGGCACGCCGGTCTTTTGCAAAAGTTCTGGTGCTGCGCAGACGACGCGGCGCATGGCGCCAACCTGGGTCGCATACATCGAGGAGTCTTCCAGCCGCGCGATTCGAAAGCCAACATCAATGCCTTCCTCCACCAGATTGGCCACCCGGTCGAGGAGCAGAATATCGACCTCTACTTGGGGATGATGTTCCAGGAACTCCGCAATCAGCGGCGCCACATGCATCTGGCCAAACAATACCGGCGCGGTGATGGTCAGCGATCCGGCGGGCTCTACCTGGCTAGCCGAGAGCGATTGCTCCGCATCTTCCACGTCCGCCAAAATTTTGCGGCAATGTTGAAGATAGGTCTGGCCCTCATCGGTTAGCGAGATGCGCCGTGTGGTACGGTTGAGGAGGCGGACCTGTAGCGAATCCTCCAGCATGGCCAGGGTGCGAACCACCGACGGCAGTGACTTGTTCATGGCCTCGGCGGCGGCGGTTAGGCTGCCCCCCTCAACAATCTGGACAAAGGAGGCGATGGCATTGAGCTTATCCATAAAATATTATTGCTCAGTATATTTGAATAGTATATTAAAATATTAGGTATTTATTCAAATTATATGTATTGCCATAATCAGCCATGTTCAGCACTTAGGAATTGGAAACGCATCATGAGCGGATTAGTCAGCGACATTGCCTTCACCGCGTCGGTTAAAGCAGCGCAGGAGCGGAAAGGTTCCCGCGCGGCTTATGCCGGGATGGAGGCGCGTGGCGGCTGGACCGATGTGATCACTGATGATCTGGCTGCCTTTATCGGCGCCCAGGATTCGTTTTACATGGGCACTGCGGCCAAGGACGGCCAGCCTTACATCCAGCATCGGGGCGGGCCCGCCGGGTTCTTGAAGGTGATCGACGATAAAAACCTGGCCTTCGCCGATTTCCAAGGCAACCAGCAATATATCTCCACCGGCAATCTGGCCGAGAACGACAAGGCCTATTTGTTCCTAATGGAATATCCGAACCGCTATCGGATCAAAATCTGGGGCACCGCGCGTATTATAGATGATGATCCGGACCTGCTCGCCTCCCTCACGGGCGATGGTTACCGGGCCAAGCCGGAACAGGCGGTGGTCTTTAACGTGAAAGCCTGGGACCGCAACTGCCCGCAACACATCATGCCCCGCTATACGGAAGCGCAAGTAGCGGAACGCGTCGCCGGGCTCGAAGCTCAGGTCGCGTCGCTAACCAAGGCGTTGGAAGAGGCCGCAAATTAGGATTTGATATCGAAAAGGGCTCCCGACAATTTGCCGAGGGAGGTAATGACCTGAGCGTTGGCGCTGTAGGATATGCGGGCCTGGATCATGGTGATGGCCTCGCGGGCGTAATCGGCGGGTCGCTCGGTTTCGACGACATGGCGGCGCACCACGGTCGCCGCCCCGGCCACATGTGTTTCGGTGCGCACTTCCAGGGCTTTAAAGCCTTCGGTGCGTACATTGACCACATTGTGGGCGGCGGTCCGGTAGGTAAGGGCAGCGTTGTTCAGCCCCGAAACCGCCGTCGCCATGGCGTTGCCGATGCTCATGCGGATACCGTATTCATAACCTGGTCAGTATCGCCGGTACCGCCTTCCGTGGGATATGACTTCGGTCACAGGCGCGGTATTTGCAACAAAAAACGGAGCCCGAAGGCCCCGTTTTCCGTTAACAAGTCTTACCGTCTAACCATAAAGGTTCTGTGCCGATACCATGGCATAGAGCATCGGAATCGACAGCATGGTGTTAACCCGCGATGCAAGCCCCGCGGCACGCGCCGCTTTCGGCTTCTCTTCGGCGCTGGCTTCCACCAGACCGATGACCTTTTGCTGGTTCGGCCAAATGATGAACCAGACATTGAAGGCCATGATGATACCGAACCACATGCCGATGCCGATCATGGCATCGCGCTCACTGCCGCTGGTCAGGCCGATAGCCAAGGCATCACCGATATAGCCGTTCTGCCAGGACAATACCAAGCCAAAGACCAGGGTCGATAAAGCCGCCCAGCGGAACCAGAACAGCGCCACCGGCATGATGTGCTTCGGAATAGCCGGACGCAGTTCCTCCGGTATGGTCGGTACCGTCGGTGTTTGTACGAAATTAAAATACCAGAGCAGTCCGATCCACATGACGCCGCTTGCCACATGCAGCCAGCGAACGAAAAACTCCCAAAATTCTGGACCAAATTCCATTGTTAGTCTCCTTCCCCTATTTCAATTATGCGCCGCCGCCGATCGCGGCCACGACGAAGACCATGATGACGGTGATGATGAGACCGAGAATTACGGTACCGGTTCTAGTGTCGAGTGGATTTCCCATGATACTCCCTCTTAAACCCCCAATTTGACTTGCCGGATACAAAACCCGCAACTGCGAGCACGATCCACGGATGCCGGGCGAAGCGCCTAGCCCGACTATTTTAATTCTAAATCACAGGCGAAGTATAGGCGTAGTTTCATTTTTGCCTTGGACAAAGGTTCAAATCGCACGTCTTGCCGTGCATTCGGCGGCCAGCAAAGCGGCCTCTTGGCCGGAGCGGACTGCTCCCTCGATGGTCGCCGGAAGCCCGGTTTTGGTCCAGTCTCCGGCCAAAAACAGGTTGTCGAAGCCGGTTTTTGGCCCGGGCCGGTGGGCGTTCTGGGCGGGCGTCTGGGCCATGGTCGCGCGCTTTTCCTTGATCACGTGAAATGCCGGTATTTGTTCAACCTTTTGGCCCAACGGAGCGGCCACATCGGCCCAAATTCGCGAAGCGATTCGCTCCGCCGGTTCGTCCGCCAGGGTGCCGGCGGCGCTGACTGTCACCGAAACCACGTCGCCTTTCGTGAATACCCAGTGCGCGGCTGAACCGATCAGCCCTAAGAAACGGTGCGCATTGTCGGCCTGCTCCAGCCGGTAATGGACATTGACGATGGCGTTGAATTGGTCGGGCGCCTCTAGCCCCGGAATGAGTCGCTGGGCTTCCCCCGGCGGTAGGGCGGAGATAACGGCGCCGTCGGCTATCGCCACCGTACCGCTATCGGTTTCGATGCCTGAGACGCAGGTGCCGTCAAAAATCAACGCCTTGATGCGGGCGGCGAAGCTGGGCGGCTGGCCGATGGCGGCCAGATGGGTGACGCCGGGATCGACCAGGGCCTGGCTTAGGCCCGCCGGCGCAAGGTAGGGACGCGACGCCTCTGCACCCTTCAGGAATGTTTCACCGAGCATGCGCCCGATCAGGGCGGCGCTGGCGTCTTCCGCCTCGGTATTAAGTACGGCGCGGGCCAAGGGCTGCCAGAAGCGCGCGAACATGGGCGCGCTCCGGTCGAGGAAATCGGTGAGGGGGGAATCCGTCGCATTTGGATCCAGCCGCGCCAGCCGCGCCATCGCCAGGTAATCGCTCAGCCGTCCGCCCGGCACCCGCCGGCCCGGCACCAACAGCCACCAGGGCAGGCGGCCCGCCGAAGGTTGCAGGTTCCAGCGCAAGCCGCTGGCCACGTCCAGAAACGGGAATTGCACCGGGTCCATTGGTTTGAGGCTGTCCTGTGCGCCCACTTCGGACAAATACGTGAACAGACCGGTGTTGCCGCCGAGCAAAAGATGAGCGCCGTTGTCGATGGTCCGATCCAGGCCGGGCTCAAAGAATGAGCGGCAGCGCCCACCGGCGTGGGACGTGGCTTCGAACAGATGCGGGCGCAGGCCAAGCTTATCGGCGCGCACTGCGGCTGCCAGTCCGGCCATGCCGGCGCCCAATATATAGACCGATGGCCGGGTCTCCATAGCCGTTTTGCCGATTTCCGTCATTCCACCTTGCGTCCCCAAACGCCCGCAATCTATACCAGCCTGTATGACACAGCCGCCAGCCAAGCACCATCCGGGGCCGTTATGAGCGAGACCCTCTCCGAAGTCGGCCAACAGGCGCGCAGCCGGGATTGGGAGCGCTTTATCTGCGCTCTGTTCGCGCCCGCCGAGCGGCGCCAGGCGGTCTTCGCGATCCTTGCCTTCAATGCCGAGCTGGCACGCACCAGGAGCGTGGTTACCGAGCCGATATTGGGAGAAATGCGTCTGCAATGGTGGCGCGACGCACTGGACCGGGTCTTCGACGATGCCGCCAACGTGCCCGTCGGCAATCCGCTGCTGGCTGGCATGGCCGCCGCCATTCACCAATATGATCTACCGCGCCCGGTGATCTTAGGCATGATCGATGCCCGCGAAAAAGATCTCGAAGACGCTCCGCACGAGGATTTGGAGGCCTTGCTGGCCTACGCTGGCGCCACCTCCGGGGGCGTTACGGAGCTGACCCTGCATGCTCTCGGCGCGTACGAGGGCGCCAGTGCCGAAGCCCAAGACGTCATCCGCCGCACCGGGGCGCAGCTGGGCGCCGCCTGGGCGCTGATCGGTCTAATCCGGGCCTCCGATGCGCTGGCCGGGGAGGGCCGCACGTTCGTTCCCAGGCGGCAATTGGAACAAGCCGGGCTGAGCCCGGAAAGCGTTATCGCCGGGGAGTTCACCGAGTCTTTGGGCAATGCCCTGCAACTGATATCGGGGATCGCTAGCCAATATATTCTGGATTGCCAGGGGTTGCGCGGCCAGTTGCCGAAAGCCGCCATCCCTGCGTTTCTGCCGGCGGGCATGGCGTGGCGCTATCTGCAACGGCTTCGCCGGGTCCACTATAACCCGGCCGGCGGCGTGCTCGAGGGTAGCCGTTGGGTCTCCCAATTGGGTGTTTTGTGGGGTGCGGTAACTGGTCGCTTCTAGCGCCCGACAGCGAGGGTCGAGGCGGTTACCGGGGAGACGCCATCCAGATGATCGGAGCGCGCCGTCCATTCGATGGACATGATGTCGAGGGCGGTGACAACCGGAAACACCTTGGGCGCACCGGCGGTATACAGGCGCAGGGCGCCGTGCTCGGTATCGGGAAACACCGAGCGGGTATCATCGAAGCGCCGCAATTCCAGAATGGTGACCTTGTCGGTGCGCGTATCGCGGCTGCGCCAGACCAAAGTCGGGTTCGGCTGGCGCGGCTGATTGAATGGCGCGATGGTGCGCTCCCAGCGGTCGGTGGGCGGGCCAAATCGGCGCATCAGGTGGGCGCGGACGTCTTCGTAATATTGGGCATCAAACAAAGTGTGCAGATGCGAGGTCTTGCCCGCATCATAGCGGGCGATGGCGCGGGTGCCCTGATAGAGAAGCGTGTTGACCGAAAACGCCTCTTCCATAGCCACCGGCCAATCCACCGGAACGACGCAGAATTGAACCTTGCCCTGTTGTTTGGTGATGCAGGCCTGCGGCTCGGCCAGCCCGCGCGGCAATTGTGGTTGGCCGGTGGAAACAGAATCACCCAGGCTGAGCTGGATATCGGTCAACGGCCGACGCAGGCGTTTGAGCGGCACGGCGCCATCGGGCCTCGGCGTATAGGTACGCAACTGGGCCTCGGGCCGGGTCTCGGCGGAAATGCGTGCCAATTGCTGCTCGACAGCCGGCATCGGCAGCGCCGGTTTTGCATCGGCAGGTTTTGCCTGCTCCTCCAGGCGGGTGAGCGGCTCGGCCAGATCGGGCGGCGTGTCGCTGGCGCCCGCCACGCGGCGCGCCGTGATGTTTATGCGGTGGGCAGCCGGCGTTGATTGTGTGGTAGGCGCGCGTTTGATTTCGGCGATCTTGACCGGCTGCACCGGGCGCCGTTTGGGCGGCGGCGCCGCGTAGGCGTCGGGCAAGCGCGCATCCATCGGAACCGCCGCCGGATCGAACGGATTGAGGTCCTTGGCGGCGGGCGGCGGGGCGGTGCCGGTAAGGTTTTCTGCCTGTTCGGCCTGGGCCTCCGCGCCGCCGGAATTCCTGGTTTCTTCCCGGCTTCTCTCCTCGGCGGAGCTATCGATGCCGAGCAGACCGCCGATGGAGTTGACGATCTTGTTCAAA
Organism: Rhodospirillaceae bacterium; assembly: GCA_018674495.1. Taxonomy (GTDB): domain Bacteria; phylum Pseudomonadota; class Alphaproteobacteria; order Rhodospirillales; family UBA2165. The sequence goes on from JABHAA010000006.1 coordinate 26,172, forward strand.
AACAGCGGCTCAGTTTTGTTCGCCGAGACTTGCCGCTTCTCCGCCTTCTTTTCGGATAGCTTCTTTTTGCTCTCTGTCTGTTTTTTCAATTCGCTGCGGGACATAGTTTTCAGGCGCCGGCGCAGACGTTCCAGGCCCGGGCCCGCCGGGCGCCGGATGTCCGAAGGCGGCTGCGGCGCGGCCGCTTGCGCGGGCTTATCGGTGACCGTTTTGAGGGGCGCCCGATTTGCGGCTCCGGCTCGCTTGTTTCCTGCATCGGCGTCCGCCACGGCAAAGGAAGGCTTGCGCCCAGGCTGCGGCCAGAACGGCGGTGCGCCGGCCGCCAAGGCTCCGCCGGCGGAAATTTCTTCCGCCGATTTTTGCGCCAGCGCCGCCTCGGTCAGCATAGTCTTGAAGGCATCATCGCCGATGGCTTGCAACGATCCGTCATTGCCGATGCTCACGAGATCGCCGGTGGCCTTTTTGGGCACTGGCCGCGCGCGCCGCTGCGAGACTTGACGCTCCGGCGGTGTGATCTTGGCTTTGTTCAGATCGCGAAGCGCGGCGGGAATTCTGGGGATCGATTTGGCCGGGGCGCGCGGCTGCCGGCTGAAGTCCGCGGCGGCGGCAATTTGTTCGGCGGCCCGCGTCAGATTGCTGGTTGCCTCCAGCAGTTTATCGATGGGCGCGACAGCCAACACGGGGGGACTTTACACCGGGTCGGGCGGCGGCGGCGCAAACCGGGGCGCCGCCGCCGGTTCGGTTACGGTCTCGGTCAGGCTTTGCTGTTGCAGGCGGCGCGTTAGAATCAAATGCTGGGCGATACCGAAATGGCCGTTTTGCACCGCCAGATCCACCGCTGTGGTGCCGCCGGCGTTGGGCCGCGCCACATCGATCCCAGCCGATATGATCGAGCGCACCTGTTCCAGATTGTTCTGGCGCACGGCGTCGAACAACAACAGCTGCCTGGTATTGGATGAGCTTTGCGCCGACGCGATCGAGGCCGCGCCGGTCAACAACCAGCCTGCCACGAAGGCGTACCTGAAAAGGCCGGACCGGAAAACCGGGCTCAGCCACCTAAACAACAATGCCACACACTCCTATCAGCAGCTTAAAGCTCTCTGATGACGTGCCTGCCAGCCATGTCTTAAATCAGGTCTCCCTGGGTTGAATTTGCCGCTTATTGGAGCGCCTGTCGATGCAGGGAATGAAATTGCCTGTGGAAAACCCACATTATCCTGTGGAAATAATGCCCTGCCTGGCTATCCGGGCAGCCATTCCGCGAGCGCTTCTAGGGCTCGTTCGGCGATTGCAGTCTTGCGCAACTTACCCCTTAACTTTTTGTTAACTTTGGGTTTTTCGGGGTCCACTTGGGTCTCGATAGGGGGGAACAGGCCGAAGTTTACATTCATCGGTTGATAGTTGTTCGCATCGCCGCCACCGGTGATGTGTCCGAGCAAGGCGCCGAGGGCTGTAATTGGTGGTGGCGGCGCCAAAACCCTGCCAAAAACGTCAGATGCGGCGAATCGCCCGGCCAGCAATCCGACGGCGGCGCTTTCCACATATCCCTCACAACCGGTGATCTGGCCGGCGAATAAGAGCCGGGGATCGGATTTAAGGTGCAGGCTGGGGTCCAGAAGCTTCGGGCCGTTAATGAAGGTGTTGCGGTGCAGCCCGCCGAGGCGGGCAAACTCGGCGGCCTCCAATCCGGGGATCATACGCAGGATGCGCACCTGCTCGCCGTGCCGCATTTTGGTCTGAAATCCAACCAGATTGTAAAGGCTGCCAAGGGCATTGTCCTGGCGTAGTTGGACCACCGCCTTGGGTTTTTGGTCCGGTGCGTGCGGGTTGGTCAGGCCTACCGGTTTCATCGGACCGAAGGCCAAGGTCTGGGGCCCACGCCCGGCCATTACCTCGATTGGCAGGCAGCCTTCGAAATAGGGGGTCGATGCCTCCCATTCGTGGAAGGCGACTTGGTCGGCGGCGATCAGCGCTTCGACAAATGCCGCATACTGATCCGCATCCAGGGGGCAATTGATGTAGTCCTTGCCGTCGCCGCCGGTGGTGCTTTTGTCGTAGCGGCTTTGGAACCAGGCTTTGTCGAAATCGATGCTGTCCCGGTGGACGATGGGGGCGATGGCGTCAAAAAAGGCGAGGGCGTCTTCGCCAGTGCGCTTCTGGATTTCGGTGGCAAGGGCGGATGAGGTTAGCGGGCCAGTGGCAATGATGGTCGCCGCCGCGCCGGGCGCCGGCAATTCGGTCACCTCGCCGCGCAAAATTGTAATCGACGGATTGGACTCGATGGCCGCCTGTACGGCGCTGGAAAAGCCAATCCGGTCCACCGCCAGGGCGCCGCCGGCAGGCACCCGGTTGGCGTCGGCGCATTCCATGATCAGCGAAGCGCAACGGCGCATCTCTTCGTGCAGCAGGCCAACCGCGTTATTTAAGTGATCGTCCGAGCGGAACGAGTTGGAGCAGACCAGTTCCGCCAACTGATCGGTTTGGTGGGCCTCGGTGCCCAAAATGGGGCGCATTTCGTGCAAAGTGACAATTGCGCCGGCCTTCGCCGCCTGCCAGGCCGCTTCCGAGCCGGCCAGCCCGCCGCCGATAATATGAATGGATTTGTCCGCGTCCGCCATGATCGCCCACTGATAGAACCGCTTAGGCTGGCTGGCAAGCTTCCGGCGCCGGTAATTTTCTGTTATGAAACTGTGTTATAGTTCCCCCCGGCGCCCCCCAAGACGACCCGCGCCGCCAGGCCCCTGGGATTCCGCGTTTTCGGAGAGTATTTGTGAATTCAGAAATCAGCGACGACGACGATGCCCCGGTCGCGGTAGGCGATGCTATCCAGACCCTCGAACAGATAATGGCCGACGAAAATTCCTTGTGGACCAAGATCACCCAGCCGCGTCTGGAAGAATTGCTGAAAGACCACGACAATTACCTGGAAGGATTTCTGGGATCGAAGCGCGCCAGCCTGAAGTTCCTTGATATGTCCTATCTGGATCTTTCCGGGCGCAATCTGACCCAGGCCGATTGCACCGGCGCCCGCTGCGAGCACGCGACCATGGAAGAGACCATATTGCGGGCCACCAACCTGTATGCGGCCGATCTCCGCTTCGTGTCGTTCATCGGCGCCGATCTGAGCCGCGCCGATTTGCGCGGCGCGTGCCTGCGGGGCGTCGATTTCACAAACGCCAACCTGACCGAGGCGGATATGCGCGACGGACTTTTGATGAAGTCGGTGGAGCGCGGCGAAATTATGCCGATCATGGCAGAATCGGAAAGCGCCACCATTGACCGGGCAATTTTAAAGGGCGCCGATATGTCTGGCGCCAAGATGTCCAACGCCTTTGTCGTGCAAACCGATCTGTCGGATGCCAATCTTCGCAACGCTCGCTTTGTGCGCGCCGATCTTTCCTTCGCCAATTTTACAGGCGCCATACTGGACGGTGCCGATTTCACTGATGCGAACCTCACCGGCGCCATTTTTCACGGCGCTGTTTTGTCGCGGACGATCCTCGATAACGCCAATCTGACCGACGCCAATTTGACTGGCGCGATTATGGAATCGGTGGATTTCGAAAATGTCGATACCGCCACCGCCCACCTGCCCAAGCATGTCGCCAAGCTGGATCGGGAATTGCGCGATATCCTCGCCGATCACGTCGAATGGATGAACTCGAACGGCTCCGAAGGCATTCAGGCAAATTTCACCGAAGTGAACATGGCCGGTTATGATTTGCGCGATGTCAATCTGGCGGCGGCGGATTTTTCATACGCGATATTGAAAGACGCCGATTTGTCCTCGGGCAATTTCATGATGTGCGATTTCTGTTTTGCCGATATGCGCAGCGTCGATCTGACCGGATCGGATTTTCGCGGCGCCAAATTACAGCGCGCCAACCTGTCCGGCGCCAAACTGGCCGGTGCCCGCTTTGACGGCTTGCCGGTAGGCTCCGGCGGCGGCGGCATGTGGCCGGCCAATTTGCAATTCGCCAAGCTGCGCGGCGCGTCCCTTAGCGGCGTCGATTTTTCCAACGCCAATCTGGAAGGCGCTGATCTGTCAAATTCGGATTTGCGGCTGGCTGACTTGCGCGGCGCCAAGCTGGTGGACGCGGATTTCACCAATGCCGAACTGGCCGGCGCCAAACTGAAGACCGCCGATTTGCGCGGCGCCAAGGGCTTCCCGCGCGATTAACGCGTCTCCGCCCATTCCATTACCACCGTCAGAATAGCATCAGTGAGGGCCGCTAGGTCATCGGCGCTGATATTGAGTGCAGGTGTCATGTACACGATCTTGCCGAATGGGCGCAGCCAGACGCCGAGCTCGATAAAGCGGCGGCGGAACCAAGTGACGTTGTAAATTTCTGCAAGCTCGACCACGCCGATGGCGCCCTTCGTGCGTACATCAACGACGCCGGGCAGGCTTCGGCAAGGCTCCAACGCTACCGCCAATACCGTCTCAATAGCCCGTGCTTCGGCAGCGCGGTCTTCGCGTTCGAACAAATCCAGCGACGCATTGGCGGCGGCGCAGGCCAGCGGGTTGGCCATGAAGGTGGGCCCGTGCATCAGCGCCGTGGCCGAGTCATCGGAAAGAAAGCTGTCATACACTTCGTTGCTGGCCACGGTGGCGGCCAACGACAGGGCGCCGCCGGTCAGCCCCTTGCCGAGGCACATGATGTCCGGCGCGATGTCTGCCTGATCACAAGCGAACATCGAACCGGTGCGTCCGAAACCGGTAAAAATCTCGTCGGCGATGAACAGCAAGCCATGGCGTTTGGTGGCAGCGTGGATGGCGGCCAGAATATCCGGCGTATGAAACCGCATGCCGCCCGCGCCCTGGAGTAGGGGCTCGATAATAATGGCGGCGATGGTTGATTTGTTTTGTGTGAGATACTCATCGAATGCCGCCAGCCCGTCATCATTGGTAGGAATATCGGTGAAATAATGCTTTGGCAATATGCCGGCGAACAGGGCGTGCATGCCCTCATCGGGGTCGGTTACCGACATGGCGCCGGTGGTGTCGCCGTGATAGGCGCCGCCAAAACTCAAGAACCGGCGCTTATGAGCTTGGCCCTTGTTGATCCAATATTGAAGCGCCATCTTCATGGCGACTTCCACGGCGACCGAGCCCGAATCGGTAAAAAACACATGAGACAAATCACCGGGCAACGTGGCGGCCAGCCGGCGCGCCAGATCAAAGGCCGGCTGATGGCCGAGGCCGCCGAACATCACATGCGCCATCTTGTCCAACTGATCATGGAGAGCGGCTGTGATATGGGGATGGTTATAGCCGTGACAGGCGGTCCACCAGGACGCGATGCCGTCAATCAATTCGCGCCCGTCCGAGAGGGTGATGCGGCTGCCCTGGGTGGTGGCGGCGGCCAGCGGCAAGTCGGCGCCTTGCATTTGGGTATAGGGTAGCCAGACGTGGGGCCAGCCTTCATTTAGCCAAGTGGGCGCCGCGCTCATTCCCCTTCGTCGGCTTCCAAGCTGAGGCCGAGGCGCTCCAACAAATCCCGGTCGTGCGCGCCGGCGGGGTTGGCGGCGGTCAGCAATTTGTCGCCGATGAACATGGAATTGGCGCCGGCCATGAAACAAAGGGCATGCAGTTCGTCGCTCATGCTTTCGCGGCCCGCAGACAGACGCACGTAGGAGGCCGGCATCATGATGCGCGCCGCCGCAATGGTGCGCACGATCTCGAATATGTCCGGCGGCGCGGCATTTTCAAGCGGCGTGCCGGCAATCGGGATCAACAGATTTATGGGCACGCTTTCGGGCGGCTCCGGCAGGCTTGCGAGCGTGAGCAGCATGCCCACCCGGTCGGCGCGGGCCTCGCCCATGCCGATGATACCGCCGGCGCAGACATTAATGCCGGCTTCGCGCACCCGGGCCAGGGTATCCAGCCGGTCATCGAAGCTGCGCGTCGAAATAATCTTGCCGTAGAAATCTTCGGAGGTGTCGATATTATGATTGTAGTAGTCGAGCCCGGCCTCTTTCAGCCGCTCCGCCTGACCATCGTTAAGCATGCCGAGGGTGACGCAAGCCTCCATCCCCTCTTCTTTGACGGCGCCGATCATGGCGGCGATCAAATCCATTTGCGATGCGTTCGGGCTGCGCCACGCGGCGCCCATGCAGAAACGGGTGGCGCCTTCGTCTTTGGCCTGGCGCGCGGCCTTGGTCACTTCGGCAATGTCCAACAGGCTTTCGCGCTCCAATTCGACGCCGTGATGGATGCTCTGGCTGCAATAGGCGCAGTCTTCGGAGCAGCCGCCGGTCTTGACGTTGAGGAGGGCGCTGGCCTGTATTTTGTTGGCATCGAAATGGCGCCGATGCACGGTCTGCGCCTGGAACAAAAGATCGTTGAGTGGGCTTTCGAACAGGCTCAAGGCACTTTCCTGGGTCCACGCGCTTGGTAATGACGTGGTTTCGCCGGAGCCGGACGATGCTACGGTTTGCAAATTCATTTCTGTTGCCTATTCCGCTAGAGTTTCCATTCCACCTGTCTTGTTTTAGGGTTGCCGAAGGCCGGGCACAAGGTCCGGCGTTGGGAGCAGACATGGATCAAAGCCCGCATCCGGGGGCGCGGGCATCGCTGGATGCCCACGCGAAGGCCAAGCTAGATCAATTGCAGGAATATCGCCTGCGCCGGAGCCTCGCCGAAACCCAACGCACCGGCGTCCTAGAAGTAATGCGCGCCGGGCGCAAATTGATCTCGTTCAGCTGCAACGATTATCTGAATTTGAGCCGCCATCCCGATGTCATGCTAGCCGCCAAGGACGCCATCGACACCCACGGCGCCGGATCCGGCGCGTCGCGTCTGGTGACTGGCAATCATCCTTTGTTCGGCGCGCTTGAGGCAAGGCTCGCCCAAATCAAGGGCACCGAGGCGGCGCTTATATTCGGCAGCGGGTACCTTGCTAATATCGGCATTATTCCGGCTCTCGCCGGGGATGGCGATCTGATCTTGGCGGACAAGCTGGTGCATTCCTGCATGCATGTGGGCGCTGCCCTTTCCGGGGCCAAGGTGGTGCGCTTTGCCCACAACGACGCGGACGCCTTGGCGGCGGCCTTGGTGGGGGAGCGGGCGGGTGCCAGAAACTGCCTGATCCTGACCGAAAGCGTTTTTTCCATGGACGGCGACCGAGCGCCGCTTGGCGCAGCGGCTGATCTGGCCGAGGCCCATGACGCCTGGCTGATGACCGACGATGCGCACGGTTTCGGCGTGGTTACGCCCGATCCGGCGGCGGCGCGGGCGCCGTTGCAGATGGGCACCCTTTCCAAGGCGGTCGGCGCTTATGGCGGCTATTTGTGTGCGTCGCGCCCGGTGATCGATTTGTTGGTCAACCGGGCGCGCAGCCTGATCTATTCCACCGGCCTGTCGCCCGCCGATGCCGGCGCGTCGCTGGCGGCCCTCGACATTATCGCCAAGGGCGGCGAATTGACCGAACGGCCCCTGGCCAACGCACGCCTGTTCACTCAGTTAATGGAGCTGGACGAAGCCGCCAGCCCGATCGTGCCGCTGGTGCTCGGCGATGCGGAGCGGGCGCTGGCGTTGTCGGAAGAGCTGGAGGCGGCGGGCTTTTTGGTTGCCGCCATACGCCCGCCGACGGTGCCGGAAGGCACCGCGCGCCTCCGCTTCACATTCAGCGCCGGGCATTCCGAAGAGCAGGTGCGGGCGCTGGCGAACGCGGTGCGCGCCGGATTGGCCGGGATGACATAATGACAGCCCTGTTCGTCACCGGCACCGGCACGGATATCGGCAAGACTTACGTCACCGCCCGCCTGATCGAAGACTCGCGCGGCCAGGGCCGTGCGGTGCGTGCCCTCAAACCAATGCTGTCGGGGTTCGATGCGTTGGCGCCCGAAGGCTGCGACAGTGCGATTTTGCTGGCGGCCATGGGGCGGGAGCCGAGCATCGGCAATATCAGCCTCATCACCCCGTGGCGCTATCGGGCGCCGCTGGCCCCCAATATGGCGGCTCGCGCCGAGGGCGCCAGTGTGGATATGGATGCGGTCGTTGAATTCTGCCGCGCCGAAATGGCGCGCGCAGACGCCGATGGCGCCGACTTATTTATTGAGGGCGTCGGCGGCGTCATGTCGCCGGTTTCCGACCAGGCCACCAACCTCGATTGGATCGGGGCGCTGGACATCCCGGCGTTGCTGGTCGCCGGCACCTATCTTGGCGCTATCAGCCACACACTCACGGCGGCCGCCGCCATGATGGAGGCCGGCGCTCGCCTACAAGGCATCACCCTCAGCGAAAGCGAAGGCGAGCAGGTAGGTCTGGCCGAAACCAAAGCGGAGTTGGAGCGGTTCTTGAAGGGGGTAACGCTCGAATGCGTGGCGCGCGCCTCTACGCCTTTGATCTTCACCGGGTGATGCTGATGAGCTATCACAACAATAACAGAGCGGGTATGGAAGGGATTACGCCCGCTTCCGCTTCTTTCGTTTGCGCCCCAGATATTGCGCCAGATACGCGCCCGTGAAACTTCCCTCCGTTTCGGCGACGTCTTCTGGGGTGCCGGCGGCGATGATGCGGCCGCCCTTGTGGCCTCCCTCGGGGCCGAGGTCGAGGATCCAGTCTGCCGTCTTGATGACTTCCAGATTGTGCTCGATGACGATGATGGTGTTGCCCTGATCAACCAAGGCCTGCAGCACCTCGATCAGCTTTTTCACGTCTTCGAAATGTAGCCCGGTGGTCGGCTCGTCCAGTATATATAATGTCTTGCCGGTGGAACGGCGGGAAAGCTCCTTGGCCAGCTTGACCCGTTGCGCCTCGCCGCCCGACAAAGTCGTCGCCTGCTGGCCCAAATGGATGTATCCCAAGCCCACCCGGTTGAGGGTCAGCATCTTGTCGCGGATCGAGGGCACCGCCTTGAAATATTCCAAGCCTTCCTCGACGGTCATGTCGAGCACGTCGGCGATGGATTTGCCGCGAAACGCGATCTCCAAGGTTTCCCGGTTGTAGCGTTTGCCCTTGCATTGATCGCACTGAACATAAACGTCGGGCAGGAAATGCATTTCGATCTTGATTAGCCCGTCGCCCTGGCAGGCCTCGCAGCGCCCACCCTTGACGTTGAAGGAAAAGCGCCCGGGCTTGTAGCCGCGGGTCTTGGCTTCGGGCAGCCCCGCAAACCAATCCCGGATCGGCGTAAAGGCGCCGGTGTAGGTGGCCGGGTTGGAGCGCGGCGTCCGCCCGATGGGGCTTTGGTCGATATCGACCACCTTATCGAGAAATTCGATGCCGGCGATATGGTCGTGGGCGCCCGGATGGACGCGGGTGCCGTTCAGGCGGCGCGCCAGCGCCTTATATAATGTCTCGACCACAAGGGTCGATTTGCCGCCCCCCGATACGCCGGTGATGCAGGTGAAGGTGCCGAGGGGAAATTCGGCGGTGATGTTGTCTAGGTTGTTTTCGCTGGCGCCGGCGACCGTCAATATTTGCCCCTTGTGGCCGGGGCGGCGTTCCTTGGGGATTTCGATCTGGCGGAAGCCGGTCATATATTGACCGGTGAGGCTTTCCGAGGACGCCATGATTTCTTCGGGCGTGCCGGACGCGACCATCAGTCCGCCATGGATACCGGCGCCAGGGCCCATGTCGATGACATGATCGGCGGCGCGGATGGCGTCTTCGTCATGTTCGACCACGACCACCGAATTGCCGAGATCGCGAAGCCGTACCAAAGTCGCCAGCAAGCGCTCGTTGTCCCGTTGATGCAGGCCAATGGACGGCTCGTCGAGCACATAAAGGACGCCGGTCAACCCCGATCCGATCTGCGAGGCAAGGCGGATACGTTGGCTTTCGCCCCCCGATAATGTGCGCGATGCCCGGGCCAGCGTAAGGTATTCAAGCCCGACGTTTTTCAAGAACCCAAGCCGCTCGTTAATTTCCTTCAAGATGCGGAGAGCGATCTCGTTCTGCTTGTCGGTCAGGCGCTCGTGCAGCCCGGCGAACCAAAGCTGGCTTTCGTCGATGGACATGCGCGCCACTTGACCGGCGTGCAACCCGTCGATCTTGACCGCCAGCGCTTCCGGTTTCAGCCGGTAGCCTTCGCAGATCTCGCAACCGGAGACGGTTTGATAGCGCGATAGCTCGTCGCGCACCCAGGCACTGTCAGTTTCCTTCCAACGCCGCTCCATATTGGGGACCACGCCTTCGAATGGCTTTTTGATGTCGTAGGCCTGCTTGCCGTCGTTGTAGCGCATGGTGACGGCGGTTTTCCCGGTGCCAAACAATATGACTTCCCGGTGCTTTTTCCTGAGCTTCGACCAGGGCGCATTGAGATCAATCTTGAAATGGGCCGCGAGGCTGTCGAGGGTTTGGCGGTAATACTGAGAGCCCGAATTGGCCCACGGCCCGACGGCGTCCTCGGTCAGGCTGAGGCGGTCGTCGGGGACTACCAGGCCGGGATCGAAAAACATCTGTGTGCCGAGCCCGTCACACGACGGGCAGGCGCCGAATGGATTGTTAAAGGAAAACAGGCGCGGCTCGATCTCTTCGATGGTGAAGCCGGACACCGGGCAGGCGAACTTGGCCGAAAACGTGACCCGGGCGCCGTCGTCGGCGTCTTCGGTGATGGCCAGACCGTCGGCCAGCTCCAACGCCGTCTCGAATGAATCGGCGAGGCGTTGCTCCAGGCCTTCGCGGACAACCAGCCTATCGACCACCACTTCGATATCGTGCTTGAAATTTTTCTCCAGGGTCGGCGCTTCGTCGATCTCGTAATGCTCGCCGTCCACCTTGACCCGCTGGAAACCCTTCCGGGCCAGCTCGGCCAATTCGCGCCGGTACTCGCCCTTGCGCCCGCGCGCGATGGGCGCCATCAGGTACAGCCGCGCGCCATCCTTCATCTCCATCACCCGATCGACCATCTGCGAGACGGTCTGCGCTTCGATGGGCAGGCCGGTGGCCGGCGAATAGGGCACGCCAATGCGCGCGAACATGAGGCGCATATAGTCCCAAATCTCGGTCACCGTGCCGACCGTGGAGCGGGGATTGCGGGACGTAGTCTTTTGCTCGATGGAGATCGCTGGCGACAAACCGTCGATGGAATCTACATCCGGCTTTTGCATCAGCTCCAGGAACTGGCGGGCATAGGCCGACAGGCTTTCCACATAACGGCGCTGGCCTTCCGCATAGATGGTATCGAAGGCTAGCGACGATTTGCCCGACCCGGACAGGCCGGTGATCACGGTCAAGGTGTCGCGGGGAATATCAACATCGATATTTCTAAGATTGTGCTGGCGCGCGCCGCGCACCGCGATAACGGAGCGCGCATCGCTTTTCGGAGCTTTTTTTCCGTTGCTTTTGGCCATCCACTTATATGACGCGCCGAGAGCGAAAAAGCTAGCGAGGATTTGGCTTGTTTACCGCTCTTAAAGTTCTCTTGGGTACTATGATACTCAATAAATACTATGATAACGCGCGTGAAAAATTCGAAGGCCGATCCAATGACGATCTTCCATGCCAATGCCGAGCCCGGCGGCGCTGCGCCTCTTCGCCGCCAGACCGAGCGATTTGATATCAGCGGTAGGCTTCGGGCCGGGGCTGGGGGGTACGAAATCCGCCTCCGTTCGCGCCAGGGCGGGCGCAACCATGCGGTCCATACGCATTTTAATCTGGTTGCCGATTCGGGTGATTTGATTGAACGCAGGCCCCTGGACGCCCAGGCGGCGCGCTTCATTATCGATAACTTCGAGGCCCGCGGCGACACCGCATCGTTCGATATTTTTGCAAGCGATCTGACCGGATCGGGGATGCGGGAGCGCGAGCCGGTTGCAACCGATCCAAAAAGCATCCGCCACCAGCTTACCGGGTCCGAGCAAAGCTATACCGCCACCGGCACCAAGCTGGCCTATCACCAGCCGATCTTCGACAAATACCGCGAAACCGGGTTTGCCAGCATCATCCGCGCCACCATGACCCTGCACCAGGTGTGCGCCTCCAAATGCCCTTATTGTTCGACCATCCGGCGCAATAGGGCCGACGCCATCACGCTTGATGAGGCGAAGGCGTTCGTGACTGCGCTGGGCGAGGATCAGGCGCGCTACAACCGGGATAACTTCGCGGTATATAACGACCGCTACCGGGAAGCCACTGGCGCGGATATCGGCCTTCGCGGGCTGATATTATCGGGCGGTGGTCAGCCCAACCTCTGGCCCCATTTCGCAGAGTTTGTCGATTGGCTGGCCGGTTTAGATATGGATCTCGGCCTGATCACCAACGGCTTCCCGCCCCATATCGACGAAGACATCTACCGCCATTTCCAATGGATTCGCCTGTCGATCACACCGGAAGACGCTTCGCCCCATTATCCAGGCCAGCGCTTTGATGCCCAGTACATGCCGGAGACGATCCGCCACAATGACGCCCTCACGGTGGGTTTATCTTATGTCCACGGCCCCTGGACCGATGACGATATCCTGGCTCGCATCGATGGGGCATTAGAGGACAACGGCTTCGATTACTGCCGCGTGCTGGCCGATTGCAATTTGAGCAGGAGCGCCCAACTGGCGGCCCATGGGGCGCTGGCGGAGCGCTTGTTCCAGCTCGGCTTTATCGATGTGGACGGCCAACCTTTGAAGCGCATCTTCCACCAGTTGAAATATCACGGCGAGGGGACAGAGGCGGAAGAGCTTTGGGACGGCGGGCAGTGTTTTTTGCAGGTCTATAACACCTTTTGGGATACAACCGGGCATGAGGCGAACGGCCATTCCGCCTGTTACCCGTGCGATTCGGTCACCGTGCTGGCTGGCGACGAAGAGCCTGAGCGCCGCTTCGATGCAGAGCGCTGGGGCACCCATTCCAATACCGACGTTGCAAAGCTGTACACCGAACATGTGCGCCCATTTTTCGATCCCCGCCAGAATTGCGCCGCCTGTCTGTTCATGCGCAACAATCGCATGGTCAAGGAATTGAGCAGCGCCGGCGGGTTGGATTTCACGCCGGGAGAGCCGCCCGAGCACATCAATTTTCCCTAAAAATAAGGCAAAACGCCATGGATCAACTCTATAAACAGGTTCCGTTCGACCGGGAATATTTCGAGTTCGGCGCCGTCACCGGCGTGTCCGGTTACACCAACTATCGCTGGATGCCGGAGCTGACCTTGCGCATGGCCTACCATCTGGTGCGCCAGCTTCCGATCGAGGCTGGGCAAAGCATCTTGGATTTCGGCTGCGCCAAGGGGTACCTCGTAAAGGCCTTGCGCATCTTTGATTTCGAAGCCTACGGCGCCGACATATCACCCTACGCCATCGACAATTGCGACACCGAAGTGCGCGATTTCTGCCGCCGTATCGAAGGCGTCGGCGATGTGGCCTTGTTCCCCGAACGCTATGATTGGATCATTGCCAAGGATGTCCTCGAACATGTACCGGAAAACGATCTCCGCCTGTTTCTTAGATTGGCGGCGTTGAATGCGGACAATCTGTTCGTGGTCGTGCCGCTGGCAGCCGACGATAAATGCGGCCATTACATCGTCCCCGATTACGATCAGGATGCCACTCATGTGATTGCCAAGTCGTTGGACTGGTGGGCGGATTTGTTAAAGACAAGCGGTTGGAACGTGAATTTGAAAACCACCCATATTGCGGGGTGCAAGGAAAATTGGCGGCTCCGCTGGCCTGACGGCAACGGCTTTTTCCGGGCCAGCTCAGGATTGCGTTAACTGCCCATGCCAGACGCGGCCAAGCTTACCCAT
>JABHAA010000050.1 GCA_018674495.1 Rhodospirillaceae bacterium
CGAGCAAGGCGTCGAGATCGGCTGCCTCAAACTTCGCCAATTTTGCCAGCGCGCGGAAGTCCGATTTTACCGGCTCTGAAGCTTTGGCGCCGAACAAATGAAAGACCAATTGCAGGTGCTTCTCGTCCAGATTGAGCACCGTCGCGCGGCGCGCCTTGGCCTGATCATAAATCACCCAGGCATGTTTTAAAATTTCCGACGTGGCGATAATCCGGCGCCGCGTCCAGGCGTTCCATTCGCGCTGGAATTTGGGATTGTCGCGCTGGCTGACATCGCCGTTCGGGCCGCGCAGGAAATAGAACGGCTTGCGCCGCGCGAACTTGCCGGAATCCTCATACCAATGCAGCTCCCACAGATCGTTGATCGAGAAATGCAGGATAACCATATCGGAGCGGTAGCGAATGCCTTCGCGGCGGAAGGCCACAAGCTGCTGATCGATCGACCAGCCGGGATAGCTGATATTGATGACTTCGGCGTGGCGCCCATCGGCGATGAGGCGGTCTTCCAGGCGCCGGGTGAACTGGGCGTCGGCAGGCACCGTATAGCCGAAGGTTTGCGAATCACCCATCACCAAGATGCGGTAGCGCGCCTCCGGGTTTTCGAATGTGCGCTCCCGGTCACGCCAGCCTTTTTGGTTGGCGCGGCTCACATGGCGGGCGCCGGTATCAGGATCGATGACCAGAATGGCCTGGCCGGGATCGAACCCCCAGCCGTAATGCTTGCCATTACCGGTATGCACAAAGCCAGCGGAATAGATGCTGTAGGGGAAGAACAGGCGGAGCACAATTTCGGTGCCCAAAGTCCCGGCCACCAGCACCGCCGCCGCAAGAATTACGCCGGTCCAGCGGGGATGGGTTTGCGCAAATCCGGATTTATTCATCGAAGTGCCATTTCTATTGCAATGGCAATGGCTAACACCTCACGGGCCCCCATGCACGGCAATAGGCTTAGCAGTCGTATTGGGCCTCAAAGATGGTGCAGAATATTGGCGGCGACGACATTGAGACTTATCATCACAGATCTCAGCGCGGGTGGGAATCCCGAAGCGGGGCAATTCAAAAGAGGTAGCCGTCCGGCCGAGGCGCGTCGATTTCACGAACACGGTCTTGCCGCCAATCGACCGACCTTCGAGGCCGAAGGAAATCACAGTTTCGAAATAAATAGTGCCGCTTACTGCAGCGGCGAAAAGCTTGCCGGGATCAGGATTTTATTCTCCTGGCTGATCACCTCTTCACTATCGCCACCCTTGGGCGGCCAGATGCCGTCCGCAACCGCCTTGGAGCGAACCGCCCAGCGTTCATCCAGGCTTTTGTAGGGCCAGAAGTGAACCAGCTTGTGACTGCTTTCCAATTCGCACTCCATAATGCTCAAGAGCGGCGAGCGGCTGGTCCGCTCGGCCAAGGCCCCGTCCCAGCGTGCGCGAGTCTGATCCATGCGGCCCTTCTGAATGTGATAGTTGCGCATCTCATAAAATGGGCCGTGGGTGCCCGGGCTCAACTTGGGTGCGCCGGGCCATGGTGTAAAAATCTCGTTGGTTTGTTTGATTATGAATTCACCGACCTTGGGCGGCCACCAATCGGTGGCGGCGGCTTCTTCACGCACCCGTTCCCGGTGATCGGCGTCGTCGTAGGACCAGATATGAACGATCTGGTTGAGCATACCGATATCGGTGTGGAAAAAACCGACCAGGGGGGAAAGCGCCTGGCGCTTATCGATGGCGCCCGCGAAGCGCTTCAGCACTTCGGTCTGGCTGCGTACCTTAAGATCATAGGTTCGAATTTCGTAAATCATCAAGGGTCTCCCGGATATGGTTTGCGGTCTGGTATCAGTTATAGCCGACTTTTCTCGGCCAAGCACCCGGTCAGCCGGATATCCAATGGTGACCGTTTTGCTGGCGCTCCCATTCGTCCGGCGCATTCTCCGGGGCGCAGCAGGATAAGCCCAGCTATCTTGCCTTTGAAGCCACGAACGGCTCGCGTATCGCTTTCATGCCATATGTAGCGTCCACGGCAACGACAAACCCATCAAACAGAACTCCAGAATTGTGCATTATTTGATTGTGGTATAAATTCACCCTCTAACAAAAATTACTGGGGTTATTATTATGCATAAATATATTCTGAGCGCTGTTTCTGTTGCGGCGGTCGCGGTGATGCTTGCACCGGCGCCGGCAATATCTGCGGAATTTACCTTGCGGATGCAGACCTTCATCCCGCCGGTCGCCAATCCGGCCAAACATTTTCTGGCGCCGTGGGCCAAGAAAATCGGCAAGGCGTCAAAGGGCCGCATCGAAGTTAAACCGTTTTGGGCGATGGCCCTTGGTGGCAAGGCGCCGCAATTGATCGATCAGGTACGCGACGGCGTTGTCGACATCGTCTGGACGCTGCCCGGCTTCACCGCCGGCCGCATGCCGAGGGTCGAAGTGTTCGAATTGCCGTTTGTCCACCGGGACGCGGTCTCGACCACCATGGCCTTGCAGGAATTTCGGGAAACGCACCTAGTCGAGGAAATGAAGGATTATCACGTTCTTCTAGCGCACGCCCATGCCGGCGCCATGTTCATGACGACGCGGCCGGTGATGAAGATGGAAGACCTCAAGGGCATGACGCTGCGCGGCCACAACCGCATCGGCGTCTGGTTCCTGCAGTCCCTCGGCACCGCCGGCATCGCGACGCCGTTGGGGCGCATCCCGTCGATGCTGTCTAAGGGCGTCATTCAAGGCAGCCTCTTGCCGTTCGAGATTTCGCCGGCCGTCAAGATGCACGAGCTGACCTCCTATTTCACCCAATTGTCGGGCGATCAAAAGCGCATCTCGACGGCGGTGTTCACCTTTATGATGAACAAAAAATCCTACGCGAAACTGCCGCCCGATCTGAAAAAGGTCATCGACGACAATTCCGGCTGGCACATTGCCCGCAAGACTGGGATCACCTGGGAAAAAATTGAAAAACCCGGCGAAAAAGTCATGCGGTCGAAGTCCAAAAACCATTTCAACACCATCAATATGGCGGAAACCAACCGCATCAAGGCGGCCTCGAAAAAGGTCCTCTCGCGCTGGTTTGAAACGGTCAAGAAAGCCGGTGTCGACGGCCCGGCGTTGCTGTCCGACGCCCGTGGCTTGATCGAGAAATATTCCAATTAAGCCGTTTCTTTCTTCCTTCCGTTGAGATTGGAAAACGGAAATGAGTGAAGGACTAGAACAATCCTACCGGCCCACCGATAAGGTGGGCCGGGTTCTATTTGCGTTGACCAAGGCGCTGGCGCTGTTCGGCGGCGCCGTGGTTGGCTTGATGGCGATCATGACCACCACCAGCATTTTCGGGCGGGCATTTTTATCGAGCCCCATCGCCGGCGATATCGAGCTAATCGAGATTGGCACCAGCACCGCCGTTTTTGCGTTTTTGCCCTATTGCCAGATGGTGCGCGGCAACATCATCGTCGATTTCTTTCTGGCTTCGGCGCCTTACCGGGTAAAGTCCTTTTTCGATTTCATCGGCGGGCTGATGTTTTTAGGTATCGGCTGTCTTTTGACCTGGCGCATGATTTTCGGCGGGATCGATTTATACAATTACGGCGAAACCACCGGCGTGCTGGCAATACCGCGCTGGATATCCTTCCCCTATGGTGTCCTCTGCCTGACATTGCTGGTCGTAGTGGTCGCCTACACCCTGCTTCATCCCGCCCCCGATACCGGGGACGAGCCGATGATTCAAGAATGATACAGTTGGCGCAACCATGAGCGGATTGGAAATCGGCGTTACCGGATTTGTCGTGCTGCTGATATTGCTGGCGGTGCGCATTCCAATCGGTGTTGCCATGATGGGGGTCGGCATTGTCGGCTATATCAGCATCGCCGGGACCGTGCCGCTTTTGAGCTATCTCAAAACTGAAACCTATTGGCGATTCACCAGCTTCGATCTATCGGTGGCGCCGTTGTTTATTCTGATGGGGCAGTTCGCCGCCAAGGCCGGATTGTCGCAAGCTCTGTTCCGGGCGGCGAATGTCTGGTTGGGTCATCACCGGGGCGGCGTGGCCATGGCCGCCGTCGGCGGTTGCGCCGGTTTCGCATCGATCAGCGGCTCGTCGCTGGCGACGGCGGCGCTAATGGGCCAGGTGGCGCTACCGGAACTGAAGCGCTTCAATTACGCAGGATCGCTGGCCACCGGCTGCCTGGCGGCAGGCGGCACGCTCGGCATTCTGATCCCGCCGTCGATCATTCTGATTATCTACGCGATCATGGTCGAAGCAAATATTGCGACGCTCTTTCAGGCCGCCTTCCTGCCCGGAATTTTTGCCGCCCTCGGCTATCTGCTGGCCATTGCCATCGTTGTCCGCATCAATCCCGAAGCCGGGCCGGCCGGGCCGCGCGCACCGCGCAGCGAACAATGGGCGGCATTATTTGATATTTGGCCGGTGCTGCTCATATTCATCCTGGTCATGGGCGGTATCTACACCGGCATATTCACGCCCACCGAAGGCGCGGCGGTGGGCGCCCTTGGCACCTTCCTGATCGCGGTAACCAAGGGCGGCATGCGGCTGAAAGGCACCATCGATGCGGTGCTTGGAACCGCCAGCACCACGGCAATGATATTTTTGATCCTGCTGGGCGCCGCCATATTCAATGCCTTTTTAGGCTTTTCCGAATTGCCGAACCTAGCCGCCGATTTTTTCAAAAATTCCGGAATGACACCGATAATGGTCGTATTCGGGATGGTCGTCCTCTACATCCTGATGGGTTTCGTCATGGACAGCCTGTCGATGATCCTGCTGACCGTACCGATCTTCTGGCCGATCATCGCCGGGCTGGATTTCGGCATGGAGATTGATGACGTCAAGCTCTGGTTCGGCATTATATCGCTGATCGTCGTCGAGGTCGGTCTGATCACGCCGCCGGTAGGGCTCAACGTTTTTGTTATCTCGTCCATGGCCAAGGACGTACCGATGATCGAAACATTCAAGGGCGTGATCCCGTTTTTCCTGTCCGACTGTGTTCGGGTAGCGATTATCCTGGCCTTCCCGGTGGTCGTTTTGTGGCTGCCCAATGTGCTGAAACTGAATTAGCTCCTAGCCCGCCCCTGGGACCCCAGATCCCGATATTTGCTTGGCCCGCATCCCTTCAATAGGGTTACAATGACGCCTTAAATTGTGGGAGGCGAAATTGGCGCGCTACGCGATCATTGATCCAGAAAATTATTCTGACGAACAAAAGGCGGCGGCGATGGAAATCGCCGGCTCCCGCGGTAGCGTGCGCGGACCGTTTCAGGTGTTGCTGCACAATCCCGCGCTGGCGGAAATTTTGGAAAAATACGGCGCCTATGCGCGCTTCAACAATTCCCTTCCGGACCGACTGAACGAGCTGGCGGTGGCCATTTGCGGGCGCTATTGGGGCGCCCATGTGGAATGGATCGCCCATTCGCGCTTGGCCTTGGAGGCGGGCATATCACAATCGATCATCGACGCCATCCACGACGGAGAGGCCCCGGAATTTGGCAACGGGGACGAACAGGCAATCTATGATTTCTGCACCGGTGTGTTCGAAGCCAAGCGCGTCGAAGACGCCGTTTATGAACGCTGCCTGGAATTGTTCGGCGAGGCCGGCGTCATAGATTTGATGGCGACACTGACCCATTACACGGTGGTCAGCCTGACCCTTAATTCCTTCCAGGTGCCGGTGCCGGATGGCGCCAAGACGCCACCTTTCGGGCCGGGACGCTAAGCCATGGCCAGACTTGATCCGCTTGAGCCCGAAGACATGAACGCCGAACAGCGCGCCGCCTATGACGATGCCGCCGCCAAGGGCGGACGCCTGGGCGGTCCCAACGGCGTCCATGTGCGCATCCCGGACCTGTTTCATATCAATCAAGAGATGAGCACCTATTTGCGGGGCACCGACCTTGCGCCGCGCCACCGCCAATTGGCGGTGATGGTGGCGGTGCGCAAATTTCAAGGCGCCTATGCGTGGGGCGTGCAGGCCAGGGCCTCGCTGGCCGAAGGCATCTCAGGTGACGTGGTCAACGCCATCAACGAAGGCCGCGCGCCGGATTTGGACGACGCCATGGACAAGATTGTCTACAGCGTGGCGGCTTCCTTGGCCGAGCACGGCACAATCCCCGACGATCTGTTCGCCGAGGCGGAAGCTGCGCTGGGCTTTAATCAGTTGCTCGATCTGGTGGCGACCACCGGCTATTACGCGGCGGTTGCCATGTGGGTCAATGTATTCGAAGTGGACGTGCCGGCGGATATCCCCATTCCGATGGCCGACGGCTAGGGCGGTTCCGGGACCGCCGCCTACTCCGCTGCCGGCGCCAAATGGGTCTCCGATTCCGCATAGATAGTCTTTTCCATCGCCGCCGCTTCGCCGTCCTGGCCGATACCGCGCCCCTGGGATTCGGGATACATACGCGGGCGCAGCGTCTGGCGCCAATCGGTGTCCTTGGGGAAGGTATCCTCGGCGGCCACCACTTCGTAGTAACTGTCGGACGTGCCGACTGGATCGCCGCCCTGCTCAACCACGCTGACCGCTTCCAACAATAGTTTGCGGGTGGCGATAATAGCCCGGTCGGCGGGGCCGAGATGCTCTTTCGTGCGATCGACGATAAGCCCCATGCTTTCCTGCACGGCTCGGTCCTGGGCGTTGATGCCTTTTATACCTGAAAACGTGTCGGTCTTTTGTACCTCACGGTCGATCATCCAGTTGTTAGACTTGTTGCGGATCGAACGGAAGCCGTTTTCCACATCCACATCGACGCCAAGCTCGTTGCCAGCGCCTTTGTCCACGTCCTCAGGGATCGGCTGGCCATCGTGAGTATGGTAGAAATTCCAGACCATGCAGCTTTCATCATCCATGGGCACCCAATAGTGGCCGTTGGTGCGCTGCTGATCTGGTCCCGGCGGGCGCAGTTGAGTGAACGGCATGATGAAGTGATAGCCGCGCACGTATGATTCCTCCTCGCCTAAGGGACGGATACCGAAATAGGCATAGCCGTAATCGGTGATATCCACTTCCAATTCCGGGGCGCCGCCGACCACGCCAGGGGCATCGACGGGAATGCCGGAATGGGACGGGTCTTTCTTGATGGCCCGGTGCAAAATGGTGAAGTGGGAGGTGTCGATACCGCCTTCCAAAGCCTGTAGCCAATTGCATTCCTCGACCACCTTCGAGGCGAAGCGCTGATCTTCCGGCACCTGGGTCCAGGCATAATTTGGCGGTGCCGGCTTTTTCTCGGCGGGGCCCATATAGGTCCAGATAACGCCGCCAATCTCCAACGCCGGATAGGCGGTTATGCTGACTTTGGAGCAAAACTCCCGTGGCTCGTTCATCTGTTCGGTACAATTGCCCTCGATGTCGAACTTCCATCCGTGATAGGCGCAGCGCAGCCCGTTTTCCTCGTTGCGGCCAAACCACAAAGACGCCAGCCGGTGCGGGCAAAATTCTTCCACCATGCCAATGCGGCCATCGGTGGTGCGGAACGCCACCAAATCTTCGCCCAGCAGGCGCACGCGCACCGGCGCGCAGTCCGGCTCCGGCAATTCCCAGGCCAGCAGCGCCGGCATCCAATAGCGGCGCAGGGTCTCGCCCATGGGCGTACCGGCGCCCACGCGGGTGATCCGCTCGTTGTTTTCCCGGCTCAGCATGGCCCCCTCCTATTCCAATCAAATATTGACCTGATCAATGTAATCCCTAGCCCATGTTGCTAGCAATACCGCTAGGAGTTAAGAAATGTTGCTTGAGCCGTCTTGCGGCGGTCGCCAGCACGCTGGCGCCGGTAGCTTCCTGGCCGATATAGAGATGGAAATGCCCGAACGGGTGATCCTTGGACATAAGAGCTACGGATTCTTCAAAGCGTCGCATCGATAGCATTGCTTCGAACATGTCCCGGCGCCCGCCAGTCCCTAATCGCTCTGCCATTCCAGCCTCCTGTATTTGATGTAAATCCGCTAACCCAGCATTTCGTCAACTTTCGCGACAACCTGGTCGGTGCCCGGGACCGAAAATTGTTCCAGCGCCGGGCTGTAAGGCACGGGATGATCGGGGCCCGCCAGACGCATCACCGGCGCGTCCAGATAATCGAATGCCGCCTCGCCAATAGAAGCCGCGATTTCGCCGGTGATACCGAAAGACAAATGCGCGCCGTCCAGCACCAGCGCTCGCCCGGTTTTTTTGACGGATGTAAGAACCGTCTCCATATCCAGGGGCGCGAGGCAGCGAAGATCGACCACCTCCGCATCGATACTTTTTTCCGCAAGGGTTTCGGCGGCGGCCAAAGCCGTGTGCACCATGCGCGAAATGGTAATGAGGGTCAGATCAGCGCCTTGACGCTTGATATCGGCCTTGCCCAGCGGCACCAGATGATCTCCCGCCGGCACCGGACCGCTGAGATTATAAGTCATACGGTCTTCGGCGAAGATCACCGGGTTGTTGTCGCGGATGGCGGCTTTCATCAGGCCCTTGGCGTCGGCGGGGGTTGCCGGCATGACCACCTTCAATCCCGGAATATGGGCCAGCCAGGCGTGCAGGCTTTGCGAATGCTGGGGCCCCAGATTGCCGCCGACGCCGATACCGGTCTTGAGCACCAGCGGCACCGAATATCCGCCCGCCGACATGTAATGCACCTTGGCCGCCTGATTGACCAACTGGTCCATGACCAGGGTGATGAAATCCCCGAACATGATCTCGACAATGGGGCGCGAGCCGGTCATGGCGGCGCCCACCGCCAGTCCGAAGATGGCCGATTCAGAGATCGGCGTGTCGATGATGCGGGCCGCGCCGAAGCGGGCGAACAAACCCTCGGTTTGCTTGAAGACGCCGCCAGCGGCGCCAATATCCTCGCCCATCATGATAACCCGCTCGTCGGCCTCCATCTCCTCGAATATGGCGGAAAGGACAGCTTCCTTGAGGCTCAGAGTTTGTGAGTCACCCGGCATAAACGTCTGCCTCCGCATGGTTGGCGCTTGGCATAGGTATGGCCTTGGCCCGTCCGGCGACCGCCTTGACCTCCGCCTCCGCCTCGGCGGTGATGGCGGCGGCGTCATCGGCGCCCAACATTTCGGCGATTTTAAGGATCGGGTCCCGCGCGAGCCACAATTGGCGCTCCGCATCGTCTTTATATTCCTCGGCGTCTCCCACATGGTGGCCTGTATAGCGGTAGGTATCGCAAATCAGAAAGCTCGGCCCGCCGCCGCTGCGCGCCATTTCGGCGGCGGCGGATACGGCGGCGTGGACTTCTAAAACATCCATGCCGTCGACTTTTTCCGATGGGATGCCGAACGCCTCGCCGCGCCGTGTGTATGGGCGTCCGGCGGTAACGTCGTCGATCTCGGTGAACTCCCCATAGCCGTTGTTTTCGCAGATATAGACCACCGGGAGCGCCCAAACCGCCGCCATGTTCATGGCTTCGAACAAGATGCCCTGGTTGAGGACGCCGTCGCCGAAGAAACAGAGCGCAATGCTGCTCTCGCCCTTCAGTTTTGCCGACAGCGCGGCGCCGGTGGCCAGGGGCACGCCGCCGCCGACGATGCCGTTGGTGCCGAGATTGCCGTTGGCGGGATCGTAGATATGCATGGAGCCGCCACGCCCCAAGCCATATTCGGAAGCCCGCCCCAGAATTTCGGCGAACAATTGATCCATCTTGCCGCCTTTGGCGATGCAGTGGCCGTGGCCCCGGTGATGGCTGGCGATCACGTCGGCAGGCTGGAGCGCGCCGCAGGCACCAACCGCGACCGCTTCCTGGCCGGAATAAAGATGCACCAATCCCGGCGCCAGTCCGGCCCGGTGAAACTGGCGCACTTGGTCTTCAAACGCGCGAATGGTGACCATGGTCCGGTAGAATTCGGCCAATCGATCGGGCGATAACTCTGCCATATGTTTCGGCGGCAGCCGGCTTAGCCGGCGTCCAGGAGATCGGGCATGAATATTTTCTTCGTACCGTCTTCACTCATAGCGTAGTGGAAGCTACCCGATGGCAGGCGGTCCCATTCGGGCATGTCCATCCACACCCGCAAAAGATGGCGGCGATCTTCCAATGCGTCGAAATCTTCGTAGTGGGTGCGGCTGTGTAGCACCGTCCGGTTGTTGAGAAACAACGCATCGCCCGGTTCCGCATCAATGGCGACGGTCAAATCCTCGGACAGGGCTTCGGCGTCGAACACTTCCAAAGCTTCGCGCTCTTCGGCGCTTAGGCGCACCTTACCGCTCTCAACCGCTCTATAGATGGGCGCTTGCAGATAATTGGCGAAGGTGTGGCCATTTTGCTGAATGAACAAAGGCAAGCGTTCCCGGGTAATGGCGGGATCGCCGGTTTCTTCGGGCTGGCTGGAATGGAAATAGCCCGTATACAGGCGCTCCAAAATCTCCGGGCGGCGTTCCAAAAGGCGGTTGTGCAGTGCCGCCGCGCTGACCAGCAAATTGGTGCCGCCGCTGCGCCCCGATTTGAGGCACAAAAGCGCCGCCAGATCGATGGGATCCTTGTGCATAGGCAGCGGCCCGCCCACCTGGGCGTAATAGGATTTCGGCGCGTCCTTGCCCAAATCCCGCACATGGGCGATGTAGCCGAGGGAGCCGCCCTGGGTTACCACCGGGCCGATGGCCTTGCCGATAGCCCAATGAATAATCTCGAAATCGCGGCCCGAAAATCCGTCTATGGGCACGCCCTTGAGCACCGCGAACCCAAGGCCATGATCGCTAATCTCGGAGCCCAGCGGCGCCAGCTCGGCGGCCAGCTTGGGCGCTGGAAAGTCGGCCTCAATCAAGCCGTCAGGCGAAATATCCCTACCCTTGAAGGGCGCCATACACGCCCGGATTTCCGCCGCCGCACCATCGGAGAGATGAAACAGCCAGTCGTCGCTTGCGGTGATCTCAGGGCCGCGCCACAGCGCCCGGTCAGATTTCGCGGGTTTTATTTCTGATAATATCGTGCCGTCCGCCATGCGCCTGCTCCCCCTAATTTTCGCTGCCCGGAAGCATCCGTCAGAACGGAGCTCTACGCAACTAACTTTTCTTGCATTAAGGCGGCGAAACCCATTCAATCGCATCGCATAGGGGGAGTGAAATTTATGACCGACCGAACAATATCTAATCCGCTTTACAGCGATCACAAGATGAAGCTCGGCGTCATGGCGTTCAATTGCAGCCACGGCTCGTCGATCACCACCGTCGACGAAGCCTGGCAGTTGTCCTGGCCCGAAACCGAGATTGTCGCCAAGATGGCCGACGACGCTGGGCTGGAAGCGTTGCTGCCGGTGGGCCGCTGGCGCGGCTATGGCGGGCCGACCAATTTCAATAATGCCACCTTCGAAAGCTTCACCTGGGCCGCTTCCTTAAGCGCCATCACCAAACAAATCGGTGTCTTCGCAACCTGCCACGTACCGCTGATCAATCCTGTCATGGCCGCCAAAATGGCGACCACCATCGACCATGCCAGCCGAGGCCGGTTCTGCCTGAACGTGGTCTGCGGCTGGTTCAAGGGCGAGTTTGACATGTTCGGCGTGCCCATGCGCAGTCACGATGAACGCTATGTCTACGGCGCCGAATGGGTGGATTTGGTACGCAGATTATGGTCGGAGGAAGAGGCCTTTGATTTCGATGGCGATTATTTCCATTCCAACGCCGCCTGGAGCCAGCCGAAGCCGATCCAGGAACCCTTTCCGCCGATCATGAATGCCGGCGGCTCCGAGGCCGGTCAGGAATTTGCGGCCACCGTCGCCGACATGAACTTCGCGCTTCTAAAGGCGCACCAATTCGATGAAGGAAAGGCGCAGGTGGACAAGCTGAAAAACTTGGCGCGGGCCAATGGGCGGGAAGTGCAGGTCTGGGTGCATGTCTATGTGGTCTGCCGCGAAACCGAAAAAGAGGCCGAGGACTATCTGGATTATTATGTGCGCCAGAAAGGCGATTACGAGGCGGTCGATAATCTCCTCGATATCTTCGAGGTGCAGACCGAGACCTTGCCCGAAGGCGCGTTGGAGCAGTTCCGCTTTCATTTCATCGCCGGCCATGGCGGCTATCCGCTTGTAGGAACGCCCGAGCAGGTGGTGGACGGCTTGCAAACCCTTGTCGATATCGGTGTCGATGGCTGCCTGATTTCCTGGGTCAATTACAAAGACGAGCTGCGGCAATGGATCGACGAGGTGATGCCGCTGATGGTCGATGCGGGTTTGCGTGTGCCTGCATCTTAGGGAGGATTGGGATATGAGCGACACTGCCATCAAACGGGTTGGATTGATCGGCCTCGGCAAGATGGGCGGGCCCATGGTGCGTCACATGCTGGCCGGCGGCTTCACCGTAACCGGCTATGACGTGCACGCCGAGTTGATCGAAGCGGCCGCCAAGGATGGCGCGGCGGCGGCGGCCTCGCCAGCCGAGGTGGCGGCGGCGTCTGAGTTGATCCTGATCGCCGTCGGATTTGATGCCGAAGTGGAATCCGCCTTGTTCGGAACCGATGGCGTCATGGAAGGCGTGTCGGGCGGCGCCATCATCGCCATCTGTTCGACCATCGCGCCATCGACCGTCACCAAGATCCAAAAGCGTATTGGCGCGGCGCCGGTGCGGCTGATTGATTGCCCGCTGACAAGGGGCGAGCAGGCGGCCATCGACGGCAAGATGCTGACCATGGTGGGCGGCGAAGAGATTGATTTCGAAGCCTGTCGCCCAGTGATGGAATGCTACGCCGACAGCATATTTCATTTGGGCCCGGCGGGCGCCGGCAGCACCGGAAAGATGGTCAACAACATGATCTTGTGGGCCTGTATGTCGGCCAACCGCGAAGCCATGATGCTGGCCGATGGTTTGGGCGTCGATCAAGAAAAACTGCGCACCGCTTTGTTGGCATCCTCGGCCGGCAATTGGAGCTTAGAGACCCGCGCCGACGAAGCGCCGACGCCGTGGGCGGAAAAAGACATGATGATCGTGCTGTCAGAAGCCGACCGGCTACGCCTGCCCTTGCCCCTATCGGGCGTCGTCAAGGAGGTGATCAAGCAATTGAAGGTGGAACGCGGCTATCCGACGCCGCGCGCGGAGGAACCCTAGAACGATTGCTATCGTTTCAACTTGTTCTAATATAGCCGTTAATTAGACCGCCCCCAAAAGAGGATCAGGGAGGATCATGGCGGACCGGGAGGTTCAACGGAGGCTGGCAGCCGTACTTGCCGCGGATGTGGCCGGCTACACGCGCCTTATGGAAGACGATTCCGAAGGCACCGTCGCTGCCTGGCAGGACGCCCGCGAAGACGTCATCAAACCCAGCGTTGCCGATCATTCCGGCAAAATCGTTAAACTCACCGGCGATGGCTTCCTGGTGGAATTCCCCACAGTGCAGGACGCGGTCAACTGCGCCATCGCCATGCAGGGCGGTTTGGCGGCCTCAAGCCTGGAATTTCGCATCGGCATCAATCTTGGCGACATCATCGACGACGGTGAAGACATTCACGGCGAGGGCGTGAATATTGCGGCGCGTCTGGAAGGATTGGCCGAGCCCGGCGGCATCGTTATTTCGGGCGGCGTTTATGATCAGGTGCGCAACCGCATCGAAGCGGACTACCAAGACATGGGCCGACAAGAGGTAAAAAACGTCTCCGATCCGGTGCAAGCCTACACGGTGAAGTTCGCGGCGCCATCCGCGCCCGAAAAATCCGATGTGGCCATTTCCGACAAGCCGTCTATCGCCGTGCTGCCCTTTGACAATCTATCGGGCGATGCAGATCAGGAATATTTCTCCGACGGTGTCGCCGAAGACATCATCACGGCGCTTTCCTATTTCCCATGGTTCTTTGTCATCGCCCGCAATTCCAGTTTTTCCTTCAAGGGCCAAAGCCTGACCATCGGCCAGATTGCCAAGGAACTGGGCGTGCGCTATGTGCTCGAAGGCAGCGTCCGCCAGGCCGGCGACAAGGTGCGGGTGACCGCCCAATTGATCGAGGCGGAAACCGACCGCCATATCTGGGCGGAACGCTATGACCGCGACCTCAACGATATCTTCGCTGTCCAGGACGAGATTACCGAGAGCGTTACCCGCGCCGTGGCGCCTGAACTGCTGGCCGCCGAAATGCGCCAAGCGCGCCGGCGCGATACGCCGAGGTTGGATACCTGGACCCAGGTCATGCGCGCCCATACACTGATTAGCAATTTAACGCCCGAAGACAGCCAAACCGCCAAAGCGCTCCTGGAAGAGGCAATTGCGGTCGATCCCAGCTCCTCCATGGCCCATGCCGACTTGGCAACGGTTCATTTATGGTCCGGCATCTATGGCTGGACCACCAACACCATCGCCGCCAATCAGGCCGCCGTAGGTTCGGCTGGAACCGCCGTTGATCTGGATAGCCGGGATGCCTGGGCGCGCACGGTGCTCGGGTGGACCAAGCTGTTTGCGCGCCGCCACGAAGAGGCCATTCGCGAACTGGAACTGGCCGTCGAAAGCAATCCCAACCTTGCAGTTGCTCACAGTTTACTGGGCGCGGCGAACGCATTTTCCGGCAATTATGCCGAAGCCCTCGGCCAGACAGAGTACGGCATCCAACTTAGCCCGCGCGATTCCCTCCTCTCCATGATGTACGGCATGCGCGGCATCTCACAGTTTGCCGCTGGCGACTACGAGGCCAGCGTCGATTGGGGCCGGCGGTCCATTGCGCACCGCCCACCGATATTGGTGGGCTACCGGATGCTCGCCGCTTCGTTGAGCCATCTGGGCCGCATCGACGAAGCCAGGGACGCGGTCCGCGAATTGCTGACTCATTTGCCGGATATGACTATTCAAGCGACCATCCGGCAAATGCCGTGGAAGCTGAAAGAGCACCTAGAGGCCGTCGCCGAAGGCCTCCGTGCCGCCGGATTACCGGAGGAATAACCCGGCCATGGACAAAAAGCTACATCTGGTGGGAAGCATCCCGTTCGATACCGTTGAAGACGTATTTGAGGAATTCGGCGCGCCGCTCGGCGCCCACCTCCATACCATACCCGACGGCGAGGTTGGCCTCCGCTCCCATTGGATCAGCCGCGTCCATTTCCAGGTTCTGGCCCTTCACCCGGATATCGACGTTGTGCGCCAGCCGGCCCTCGATGACGGCGCCGAGCGGCTTAATCCCAGGAACGCCGCCGATAGTTGGCTGTTCCGGGTGCGGGGCGGCGCCGGCCCGGTTGAATTCGGCGATCCGGGCTGGCGCTTGGGGTTTGCCCGCGACGCGGTGAACTCCTATTTCATATTCAGGACATTGCGGGATGCTGGCAAGCTCGCGCCCCACCTTCGCTTTCAGGTGTCCATGCCCACCGTCACCAGCGCCCTGCCGGGGCGCATATTCGAAGACCCCATGGATGCCGAAAAGGTCAAGCCGGGCTACGAAGCCGCCCTCGCCCGGGAGATCGAAACCATTACCGCCAATATCCCGGCGGCCGATCTGGCCATCCAATGGGATTGCACGTCCGAGTTACAGGACGCCTATGGGCGCCTTACGGATCTGCCGACCGGCGATCTGATCGAGCGTAATATGAGCTCCCTCGGGCGGCTTTGCCCATTGATCCCGGAGGAGGCCGAGCTTGGCTATCATCTTTGCTACGGCACCCTCGGCGGCTGGCCCCGGTGGGAGCCCGATGATTTGGGCGGCGCCGTCACCATGGCCAACGCCTTTGCCGCCCATTCAGGCCGGCGCGTCGATTGGATCCATATTCCTGTTCTTGATACCTCCGCCGACGGCTATTTCGCACCGCTGGCCGATTTGGACGTAAATGGAGCGCGCATCTATCTGGGCGCCGTCCATAATATGGCCGGATTTGGTGAACGCATCGCTACGGCGCGAAAATATCTGGCCGATTTCGGCGTCGGCGCCTATTGCGGTTTTGGCCGCATTCCGCAGGAAGAGCTTTCCCAAGTCCTCCGGGAACATGTTCAGGCGTTGGAAATTTAGCCGGGCACGGAAATTTTTATCTTTTGGTAACCCGAATCGCCCTACCAGGGTGTTGCGTGTCCGTGCAGGGGCGCGCACCATCTGGTTAATCAAGCAAGCCGTCTCCCGTTGGGGGCGGCTTGTTCGTTTCTAGCGGTCCGCCAATCGGCTATCCACCCGGACTTCCGCATGCAAGGTCCGGTGCACCGGGCATTTTTCGGCGATCGCTAGCAGCGACTGGCGTTGCTCTTCGCTCAATTCGCCCTCCAAATGTATCTCCCTTGTTATGCGGTCAATCTTGCCATCCTTGGTTTCGCATTCGGCGCAATCACGGCCATGAATTTTGTCATGGCGAAGTGTTACCGACGCCCGTTCCAAAGGTATCTTTTTTCGGTCCGCATACATGCGGATGGTCATGGTGGTACAGGCGCCGAGGCCGGAGAGCAGAAGATCATAGGGAGTGGGCCCGGTGTCCAGTCCGCCGTAATCGGCTGGCTCGTCGGCGCGCAGGACATGTTTGCCGCCGGCCGAAATCACTTGCGTGAATTTTCCTTCTCCGGATTCCTGGACGGTCACCGCGCCAACCTCGCCTTCGGGCGCGGCGGTTGTCTCTTCACTGGTGCCTAAATAGCGACCGGCCCAGGCGGCGATTACCTCGGCCACATAGACGGCGTCCTCTTTGCGCGACAGCAAATGATCGGCGCCGTCCAGGGACACAAAGCTTTTCGGGTGTTTTGCTGCGCCGTAAATTTCGGCGGCATTGTCGATCCCGACAATCGCATCACCAGGCGCATGAAATACCAGCAGCGCCTTATTCAGATTTTTGATCCGCTGTTTCTGGTCCTGGGCAGCGATATCGTCGAGGAATTGCTTCTTGATAACGAACGGGCGCCCGCCGAGGCTTACCGCCGCCTCGCCCTGCTGGTTGATTTCGGCGATGGCGGTGGAAAAATTATCCGATACATGGGCGGGATCGAACGGTGCGCCGATGGTAGCCACGGTTTTGACGCCCGGGATTTCACCGGCCGCCGCCAGCACCGCCGCACCGCCAAGACTATGGCCGATAAGAATGCCGGGCGCTTCATAATTTTCGGCAAGCCAATTTGCCGCCGCCACCAGATCCCCCACATTCGAGGTGAAATTGGTGTTGGCGAATTCGCCGTCCGAATGGCCAAGGCCGGTAAAATCAAAGCGCAGCACGGCGATGCCCCGCTCCGCCAGCCCGGCGCTGACCCGGGCGGCGGCGAAAATATCCTTGGAACAGGTAAAGCAGTGGGCGAACAAAGCATAGGCGCGAGGTGCCATGGGCGGCATATCCAGCCGCGCCGCCAATTCATCGCCAAGGACGCCGGTGAAGGTGATTTTGTTGTCGAGGGGCATGGCTGTCTCCTGTTCGCAAACCGTTAAAGTGCACTGCAAGCTGCGTTTTTCGATCCGTGTGGATTTTACGGCCTCAGCTAAGCGTTTGCCACAGCAGACAAGATAATCCGAATCAAACTATTCGTGATAGTTGAGGGAAGCCAGGACGCCACGCCTAACAATGACGAGAATTACCATGCCAAATCAATTTGTTGACCGCCGGCTCGGAGACCGGAGATTGGGCGGGATTGCAAGTACCGGGACCGCCATGAGCAATGGCCCGGTGCGCCAGACCCTTGGCGAGGCAGGTAAGCGCGACCGGCGGCAATGGAATTACAGCGTAATTTGTAAAACTGCGATGCCGGCAAAAACGTTACGGCTCTGGCTTGAAAACAACGCCCATGGCAAATGGGATTTGCGCGCCGGAGGCGATGACGGGCCGGCCCTAAGCGCGCTGAATATTATGTTTGAACAGGAAATCGATATCGTTTCTTTCGTGTCTGAATTTTCAGATTAGGCGTAAAGACAGGGGCCTTGGGCCCCTACATCTGCACCATCTTGGCCCACATCATCGCCTGCTCGTCCGGCGTAGTATTTTTTGCCAGATGTTCAAGGATATCGCGGCTGGTGACAATGCCGACCAGCTTGCCTTTTTCGACAACCGGCATGTGCCGGATATTGCGTTCGTGCATTTGCGTCAATACGTCATGGGGGTGGGCGGCGCCGTTGCAGGTGATCACATCCTTGGTCATCACCGCATCGACCTTGAATTCCAGGCAGCTAGGGCCGTCTTTGCCGAGCGCCTGAACCACATCGCGCTCCGACAACACGCCCGCCAACTGATCCCGATTTTTGCAAACCACCAGAAGACCGATCCGGTGCTTGGCCAGCATTTCCACGGCCTCGCCAACAGTCTTGTCGGGGGAGATGGTTTCGATAATTCTCGATTTTATCTGGATTACGTCTCTGGCCATTTTGTCCTATTACCTCAAGTCGTTATTGGCTGAGCATATGTGCGCAACTATTGGCGTAATGGAACCAGTTTAGTCAATATGGTATGTTCCACTAGGCTCGCGGCGGAACGCAAACTGGCCAATCTGGAATCGGTGGCCACCGCGATATGGGGCTGATTGGCTTTAAATCGAATTTTCAGGATGATATCGTCGGCGGATACGCAAATCCAATGCGGGTGTAGTTCAAAGGTAGAACGAAAGCTTCCCAAGCTTTAGATGAGGGTTCGATTCCCTTCACCCGCTCCAATCTTTTCAGGCGGCGGGATAATCCTGGACCATGACAGAAACCGACATCACGCGCCTCGATTACGGCGGCAAAATCAGTACCGACGCGGCGCGCATGGCCGAAGGCATGGCCGAAATGTTCGACGAAATGGCGGACCTCGCTTTGTCGCGCATCTACGTGCGCACCGCCAAGCTGGAGCAGGGCTTCGATCTGGCCGCCGTCAGCCAGGACGATATCGGCCGCTTCAAAATCTCCTGGCTGACCGCCCTTGGCGAGTTAATGCTGCACGGCCTTGCCGGCCAGCCCAAGTTGGAAGATATCCGGCGTGAATATTATGCCGAGATCGGCCGCGCCGCCGAAGACCGCGGCATGCAAGACTTCGCCGCCGAGGCTGGTGAGGTCGCCCGCGCCGCCATTGGGGCCGATAAAGACTTCATCGAGCGCGGTATCTTATCGGCGCCCATGTCCAACGACCCCGATGACGAGAGCCTGCGCAACCGCGGGCTGGGCCCGGACCTGGCGGCGCACATGACCGAGACCGCATTCGCGGCAAGCGGTAAGCTGACACCCATCTTGGAAGCCGTCGGCGATCTGGTGGAGGCCGAGTTGGGCAATGCCTACGCCCACGGCTCGGTCGCCTGCAACGCATTTGAAGTGGTGTAGCTCCAATTTGAGGCGCCCTGCCTAATTCGGCCCGCCCAAATAGCGATTGATGGATTCCGTTAATTTGGTGAGATCCAGAGGCTTTGTTAGGTAGGCATCGAAACCCGCTTTCATTCCCCGCTCAATATCACGCGGCATGGCGGCGGCGGAAACCGCGACGATCGGAATATCACAGATTTTTTCCATGGTACGCAATTTCTGCATTGCCGTTATGCCGTCCATACCCGGCAAGTTAATATCCATCAGGATCAATTGCGGGAGCTGGCTGCACGCCAGATCAATTCCCGTATACGCGTCGGGAGCCGATATCAATTCGACGCCGTCTAGGTTGGCGACTAACATCTCGACCAATTTTAGGTTGGATGGGTTATCCTCGACATAGAGGATAAGCCCATCAATCGCCGCGTCGCTTTCAATTTTTACCTCATCCACAACTTCGGCCAAATTTTCAGCGTTCGGCTTAGATGCGCTCTGTGTCGGCAGTTCAAACCAAAACGAGGAGCCGCGCCCCTCTACGCTGGAGAAACCGATCCGCCCGCCTAGCATTTCGACGAGCTGTTTTGTGATTGTCAGGCCGATACCGGTGCCTTCCACTTCGCCGCGCTCATGGCCCAGCCGATTGAACGGCTCGAATATCTTTTTGTGCAATGCGTGCGGTATCCCAAGGCCTGTGTCGGAAACGACGATGCGTACGAAGCCCTTTCGGGATTTATTCGCTTCCAGCGTTATGTTACCCCCGGCTCGGTTATACTTGATGGCATTGGACATGAGATTGAGTAGAACTTGTTTCAATCGTGACCGATCCGTACTCAGCTTTGGCAGCTCGGAACCGGTGCGATCAATGATCGAAATTTGATTGTCCGTTGCCGGACCGGTGACCAAATCCAGGCATTCACTGAATACGGAATCCAACTCGACAATTTCAATGGACAGACTAAGCCCGCCGGTTTCGATCTTTGCCAGCTCCAACACCTGATCAATCAAGCCGAGAAGATGGCTGGCGCCTTTGAGGATTTGTTTAACGCCTTCGGCCTGCCTCTCTGACAAAGGATCGGACGTGTCGAGTTCCAATAATTGTCCGAAACCGAGAATGGCATTCATGGGCGTGCGCAACTCGTGGCTCATCGAGGATAGAAATTCGGTTTTCGCATAATTGGCTGCGTCAGCGCGTTCGCAGGCGGCGACTATCTGCAAATTGCGGCGGAAAATGAACGCAGCAGCCGCCAACACCAAGAATATAGCGAAACCGGTCAATAAATAGACGATAACCTTGGAGGTCTGAAGATTGCGGTACGCCTCTGCGGCATCGATCTCTGTCGCTATTCCCAATCCCAGCGATTTGTCCCAACGCCAATTGCCAACGACGTTTACGCCGCGGTAATCCCGGTATCCGTCCAGATCAGATCCGGATTGACCCGACACGGCCGATAGCGCCATGCGGGTCAGGGGATGGCGGCTGTGATCGTGGTGGAGAACGTTTAAATCGTGAACCAAATCGACGCCCGGATTGGTGATGCGAATATTGAGAATTCCGCGTTTGCCGGGCTCTATCAAGCCGACTTCGCGAAGATGGCCATCGAACCGGCTTTCACTGATCAACCTGCCGTCTTTGTCGAATGCATAGGTTTCTCCGCTCAGAGCCAGCCTGCCGCGCTGCAGCACCGCTGTAAATTCCCGGGCCGGATCGATGCGAAAGCTAAGATAAGCAATAATTTCCCCATCATCGGCCCTGATCGACGTGGCCACGAACATGGTTGCCTCGCCCAGCGCCAACTGGCCTAGCCGATTTGGAAGCGGAACATCCGATTTCTGCGGCAGGCTGAGCTGGGTTTTCCCTGTTTCCAGCATTTGGACCA
This sequence comes from Rhodospirillaceae bacterium, assembly GCA_018674495.1. Taxonomy (GTDB): domain Bacteria; phylum Pseudomonadota; class Alphaproteobacteria; order Rhodospirillales; family UBA2165. The sequence continues at coordinate 20,988 of JABHAA010000050.1, forward strand.
CTTGCGGCTGGTCAAATACGAGATTGCGTGTCCCGACATTTTGGTCCCGCGAGGATGCCAAGCTTACCCCGTCCCGGCCGATAATAAAAAATCCCAAAAATCTGTGCTTTTTTAGGACCTCTGAAAATATTTCTCTCAATTCGCCTTGTGCAAAATGATCGATCAGGGATTGGGTCTGACGATCACTCGAAATTAAGGATTGGGTCAAATTGGTAACTTGGGATGACCGCGCCCAGACTTCAGCCACCGATTTTTGAACATTTGCCCAGTCGTTTAGCGAAGTATGGGTATTTTCCAGTATCGTCGATAAGGTTTGGCGCAATTCACCGCGCACATTGCTGGCCAGTTTTCCAACGGCAATGAACGCTGCCCCGGATAAAATGGCGACGACCAGAACTGTAACGATCCAATAAACAACATGATCTTTGCGAAGCATAACGATGACCTAAAAAATTGGGCGCGATCCGGCAACTCACTATAACGTTGGAGTTTTGCCGCGAAGAAACAAGTTTTCAAGCTAGCGGAATGGCCGCGTAAAATTTTAGAAAAATGTGTTGCGGATGGCGATGAAACCCATGGCCAGACCGATCACCAGGAACAGATAGCCAATGCTCCTTTCCATCGCGCGCTGAGACACCGTGCCTTGCAGGCGCGGGCCGATCTGGCCGCCGATGATGACGGCGGGAACTGTGTAGATAACCGCGTTCCAAGGCACCGCTTGAAGCCCGCCCTCGGCCACCAGCGCCGAGATCTGCGTGAACGAGGCGGCCGCTACGACGACGATCACCACAAACACCGATGTTGCCGCCGCAACCGCAACCGGCACATGGTTGCGCTTGACCAGTTGCGGCATCACCACTTCGCCGATACCGACGCCGAGCAATCCGGTGAGGAAGCCGCCGATGCCGGTGGCGATAGCGCCCTTGCCCTGGCGCGGCGCGCGGAAATCATAGGTGGTGCCGTCGCGGCCCGTGATGGAGCGCATCGGTCGCAAGTTGGCCACCGAGGCCGCGCCCGCCGATTCCGCCTCGGCCCCATCCAGATGCATATCCTGAACAGGATTGTGGTGGCGGATCAATTCCACCGACAGGGTCAGCATCAAAATTGCATAGCCACCGCGCAGAACCTCTTCATATTCTTTAAAGCTGGTCAAAAGCAGCGCGCCAACAATACCAATGGGCACGCCGACGGCGATAAACGGCAACGCGCTTTTGAAATCGATCAGCCGTTTTCGGAAATAGCCAACAAAGCCGGACGAAAAGCCGAAGGTCTCGGTAAACAGCGCAACGCCGATGGCCGCCGCGATGGAGGGAAACGGATAGTCGGGGCCGAGGATCGGAAAGATGATCATGAAGATCGGCGCGAACATGGCGGCCCCGCCGATGCCCGACAGCATGGCCGTGGTGGCGATAACGATGGAAACCGGAAACATGAACCAATAGATGGTCCAATCGAAAGCAGCCAAATCCATGCCCAAAAACCCCGTTAAGATGGCCAATACGAGCCCTGGTATTAACCTTCTGGTAGCACTCACCGTGGCACAACGGACTACTGCGCCGGAAGCGGCGGGCACCGTAACGCGGTGCCCGTTTGAGTTCAAACAATCGCTCATCAAATAAACGATAGCGGCGCACACCAAGGGTGGAGTTGTGAAATTCGGTATCGGCTGGCTACCGCATCTGAGGTTTTGTCATGCGCGTCGCCTATGCTGCTCTCGCGATCCTTACATCAATCATCCTGACCGCAGGCCCGGCCCTTGAGCTGCGCGCCCAAGACCCTGATCTGCCGCCAGATATCGCCCCGCCGCCCGGGGACGATCCGACGCCCACCAGCTTCTATGTGCTTGCCGGCGGCGGCGCCTCGATACCCAGCGACACCGATATATCCGGGGGCGGCGTCACCACCCAAGTAGATGCCAAGCTGGGCTACGGCGCACTGGCCGCCTTCGGCATCGATTTCGGCGACAATGTGCGCACCGAGTTGGAATTCGCCTACCGGCGCGCCGGCATCGACAAGGTCGGCTCAGGCAACACCGGCACTGGCGATATCGGTGCCTATAGCGCCATCGGCAACGTCATCTTTGACTTTTCCAACGCATCGGCCTTCACCCCCTATGCGGGGCTTGGGCTTGGCGCGGCGCGCATCGATTACGACAACGTCTCGCCGGTCGGCGGCTCCAGCGTCGACGACGGCGATATGGTGCTCGCCCTGCAAGGCGTCGCCGGGTTATCGCTGGAACTGTCGCCGTCCATCTCCATGTTCACCGATTACCGCTACATGGCGGCTGGCAATCCGCAGCTGATGACCGACGCCGGCGCCAAGACCGAAGGCGCCTTTTCCGAGCACCGCTTCACCCTTGGCCTTCGCTGGTCCTTCGGCGGGCCCGAGCCTAAGCGCAAGCGCAAGACCGAGCCGGTAAGTTTGCGCCCACCGCCGCCCGCACCGGTACCAGCCATGGCGGCGGCGCCCATGCCCGAGCCGCCACCAACTCCCAATATCGAGCCGCCAAAACCGATGCCGAAAGCCAAGGCGGAACCGCCGGCGCCGCCCGCGCCCAGTTTCGAGCGGATCTTTTTCGACTGGAACAAATCGGACATCAATGCCGAAACCCAGGCCAAGATCGACAAACTGGTCACCTATTTAAGGCCGGAAACGGTAATCCGCATCGACGCCACCGGCCACGCCGACAAGTCCGGCACAACCGCCAACAACCTGATCATCTCGCGCCGCCGCGCCGAGGCGGTCAAGAAGGAGCTGATGCGCCAGGGGGTGCCCGAGGACTGGATCAAGATCGCCTGGAAGGGCGAGACGTCCCCCTTGGTCCAAACCCCCGACGGCCAGCGGCATCAGGAAAATCGCCGGGTCGATATTGTGATCACGGGGAAGGGTGCCCATTCGGAGAACGCACCGTCGAAGGAGCGAATGGGAAGAAAGTAGCAAGCGCCGCGCATACCATCCCTGGTATGCCGCATCATCAAGAGACACTCGGCTGCGACATATTTTCCGAAAAACGACCATACCGGTTCATTACTATTCCTAACGGATTCATACGGAACCTTACGGTTTTTATCCATCAGGCGCAGACCGGTACCGGCCACGATCACTAGGCACGGCCTAGCATGGTACTACGTCCACATATTCACAATTTCCAAGAGCACGAGCGCGCGCATGCGCTTGATATTAAATAGTCTGCGAAGCGATCCGTGCAACCTTTCCCGGCATATTATTTTTGCCCCTTACCCCTCATGCCTCGGTTTGACCGGGGTATCCAGAACGGCGCGCAGAAAAAGAAGAAGAGAAATATAGCTGCGCAGTGCGCGGGACGTTTGCCGCGTTCCCAAGACAGATTGAGCCGTCCCAAAATCTCAATCAGCAAAACATAAATATTCAGGCATTTCTGGAGAGGGTCTTTGCTAGAGAAATCACCTCGTCGATTGGAGCGATCAGGTTGTCATTAAGGCGGAATCTCGAAGTGCTTTCGTTCTTACAAAAAATACTATGATGGAATTGGCCAATTTCCGTTGCGATGGTTGGATGGATGTCCATTTCAACCTGCTCCAACTTCAATTCAACGACGTGCGTTCCTTGCGGTGCGAACTGATGAAGGTTCATGGCCGCGCCGAACGCCCCCATGATGATTTCAGCCTCGGAAGCGATGTTGATCTGCTCTTCCAGGGATAAATCCCCAGGGTCTATCAGCTCGAAGCCGAAGGGTTGAATTGCTGCAAAAATTTTATCTTCGTCTTTCAAATACCGCCATTTTGCATTGCGCCTAGTGATGAACAACCGCCTCGGCGGTTTATCGCCTTGCCGTTCCAGGGGAACGCCCAGGGCAGAGCGGATAAAATGGGACGCTTCGGGGGCCCACATCAGGGTATTGGTTTTCTGCTCGGCAAAAAAGGGAAAGGACGGCACCCACAAATGTTCGAACCAAGCGATTTGGCCGGGCGGGACCCGGATAATCCGGTCTTTGCCGTACCCAACCCGCGTCAGGCATTCCAACCGGGCCCCCGATAGCTCGCCGGCGACAATAACGGGAAGGGACTTCAGGTCTTCGCGGTCCCTGACCAGCAGAAGCCTGGAAAAATGGTTCAAAAGCCAGTGGCCGAAATTCCCGTGGCTGCCGAGGAGCAAATGCGGGCCGGAATATTCCTTTTCTTCGTCGGCGGCGACAGCGATTTGTTTCTCGTTGGCCAGGAGCACCGACACTCGATTTTGGTAGCTCGAAGCCGCGGCTAGCCGGTTCGCGTTGTGAGTTAGCTGATTGAAAAATACGTCCCCGGACCGGGTTACAGGAAGGCACGATCCTCCTAACACGCCACCGTCCTTTAGTTCGGCGAGAAAAAGAGCCGGACCCGTCTCGGCGGGATGCTCGGATCCAATCGGTTGGACCTTTAACCCATCCAAAATATTCAATTCCGTCTTCGATTGCGTACAATGTCCTTCGATGTCCGCACCGTGGAACACCCTGAGATTATGCAAGTTCCGGGTTCCCACTGGCCGGGTGCGCAAATATTTGGCAAGTCCATTCAAGTGCTTGTTCGAATTGAGCGCGATTTCCGCGAACTGGGGATCGCGCTCCAGCATGTTGTTGAAACAGGTTATTGCCGAATCCAGGCGGCCCACTTTTCTGAACAGGTTTCCCAGGTGGTAGTGGGCTCGCCCGAGGCCCGGTTTAAGGTCAATGGCTTGGCGGTAATGCTTTTCCGCCTCTTCGAGTTCGCCAATTTCATAGACAATCATGCCCAATCGGAAATGGTCTTCGGCTTTATTGGGATCGTCACTAATCGACTTGCGAAGGGTCCGGGCGGCCTCATGCAGAAACCCACCTTCTTTCAGTGCGGCGATGAGGTTGTCTTGCGCGTCAAGGAAATCCGGGTTCAGATCCACGGCCCGCTGGAAACAGGAAGTGGCTTCTTCCAACCGGCCCAATTTTTTCAAAGCTTTTCCCATACTGGAGTGGGCTTCGACAAAATCCGGATCGGCCACCAGGGCGCGTTCGAAGGCCTTAATAATCTCCTCAGGGCTACCGTCCTCCTGCAGGGCATTGCCCAGGTTGGTGAGAATCACCGGATCCTCAGGACTGGCCTCAAGGGCGTGGCG
>JABHAA010000005.1 GCA_018674495.1 Rhodospirillaceae bacterium
ACCGATACCGGCGGCTCGATCCGCCAGCCGGCTTCTTTTTGTGGCATCGTCGGCATGAAGCCCACCTATGGCCGCTGTTCCCGCTGGGGCATGGTGGCATTCGCGTCCTCCCTGGACCAGGCTGGGCCAATGACCAAAAGTGTCGCCGATGCGGCCATCATGCTTGGCGCCATGGCCGGGTTCGATGCGAAGGATTCCACCAGCGCCGATAGATCGGTGCCCGATTTCGGCGCCGGTCTGGGCCAAAATTTGAAGGGTCTTCGCGTTGGCATCCCCACCGAATACCGCATCGACGGCATGGCGCCGGAGATCGATGATTTGTGGGCCCAAGGCGCCAATTGGCTCAAAGACGCCGGCGCCGAGACCGTGGAAGTATCGCTGCCGCACACCAAATATGCGCTGCCCACCTATTACATCGTCGCCCCGGCGGAGGCATCCTCAAACCTCGCCCGCTATGACGGGGTGCGCTACGGCCTCCGCGTCGAGGGCGAAGATTTGGACGATATGTACGAGGCAACGCGGGGCGAAGGCTTTGGCGCAGAAGTGCGCCGCCGAGTAATGATCGGCACCTATGTGCTGAGCGCCGGCTATTACGACGCCTATTACGTCAAGGCGCAGAAGGTGCGGACGTTAATCTTGGAAGAATTTCAAACGGCGTTCCAAAATGTGGATGTCCTGCTTACGCCGACGGCGCCCTCTCCGGCCTTTGCCATCGGCGAGAAAATGGACGATCCCATTCAGATGTATATCAACGACATCTTCACCGTGCCCGCTTCCCTGGCCGGCCTGCCCGCCATTTCGGTTCCGGCGGGATTGTCGGGCGACGGATTGCCGCTGGGCCTGCATCTGATCGCCAAACCCTGGGATGAGGCAACCCTGTTCCGCGCCGCCGATGTTTTGGAGCGATGCGCCAGCTTCGATGCCGAGCCAACCGGTATGGTGGGATAAATGAGCTATATCATCAAAGGCAATACCAGCGACTGGGAGGTGGTGATCGGGCTTGAAGTCCATGCGCAGATCACGTCCGAGGCGAAACTGTTTTCCGGCGCCGCCACCAAGTTCGGCGCCGAGCCTAACAGCCAGGTCTCCCTGGTCGATGCGGCCATGCCCGGCATGCTGCCGGTGATCAACGCCCATTGCGTGGCCCAAGCAGTCAAAACCGGGCTCGGGCTGGGGGCAGAGATCAACCTCACATCGGTGTTCGAGCGTAAGAATTATTTCTATCCTGATCTGCCCCAAGGCTATCAGATATCCCAATTCCTGCACCCCATCGTCGGCGAAGGCATTGTCGTTCTGGATATGCCCGAGGGCCGCCGCGAGATCGGTATCGAGCGGCTGCATATGGAACAGGACGCGGGCAAATCTTTGCACGATCAGGACCCGAAGCGCACCTTTATCGATCTCAACCGGTCCGGCGTGGCGCTCATGGAAATCGTCTCCAAGCCGGATTTGCGCTCGCCGGACGAGGTCGGCGCCTATTTGCGCAAACTGCGCGCCATTCTTAGATATTTAGGCACCTGCGACGGCAATATGGAACAGGGCTCCATGCGCTGCGATGTCAATGTTAGCGTTCGGAAAGTGGGCGAGACGGATTTGCGCACCCGATCCGAAATCAAGAACGTCAACTCCATGCGCTTTGCCATGCAGGCCGTCGTGTTCGAGGCAGCGCGCCAGGTCGATCTCTTTGAGGACGGCGGCGATGTGGTGCAGGAAACCCGCCTGTTTGACGCGGCCACCGGCGAGACCCGGTCCATGCGTTCGAAAGAAGAGGCCCACGATTACCGCTATTTCCCGGACCCGGATCTGTTGCCCCTGGAGATCACCCAAGACTATGTGGACGAGATCGCCGCCACCCTGCCGGAATTGCCCGACGCCAAACAGGCGCGCTTCATCGATGCCCATGGCTTGAGCGCCGAGGACTCAGGCCTGTTAGTGGCCGACAAGGAGACCGCCGATTATTTCGAAGCGGTACTGGCCGCCGGCAGCGATGCAAAGCTGGCCGCCAACTGGACCATCCACGAGCTGTTCGCTGTGCTCAACAGAGAAGGGCTGGAGATAGCCGATAGCCCGGTGGCGGCGGGCGATCTCGGCAAGCTGGTTGGGCTGATCCATGACGGCACCATTTCTGGGCGCATTGCGAAGGATGTGTTCGAGATCATGTTGGAACAAGGCGGCGACCCCGAGACCATTGTCGCCGACAAAGGGCTGAAGCAGATCACAGACAGCGGTGAGATCGAAGCGCTGGTCGATCGGGTGATTGCCGATAACCCGGAAGAGGCGCAGCAGTTTCGGGACGGCAATCCCAAGATCGGCGGCTGGTTCGTCGGCCAGGTGATGCAGGCGAGCAAAGGCAAGGCCAACCCCGGCGCTGTCAACGCACTTCTCAAGAAGAAGCTGGGCTGAGCCGGGCTGCATGGCCCGCATCAAGACCCACCTCAAGGTTTTTCTTTATGCCATTGTCTTCGGCATGGGCGCCTATGGGGTTGTCTTGCTGGGCATCCAACTGCACCGCTTTATCATAAGCTGACCCGCTATTATGGAAATCTGGGTCATCACCACCATCGCGGCGGCGTTTTTGCAGAACGTTCGCAACTCCCTGCAAAAATCCATCAATTCCGTATTGTCCACGTCGGGCGCCGCCTACACGCGTTTCGCCTTCGGGCTGCCCTTGGCCGCCATCTATTGGTTCGCCCTTCGCTCCCAGGACAGCCAGCCGCTCGAATGGGAATTTGAATTTTGGGGCTTTGCGGCCCTTGGCGGCATCGCACAGATCCTCGCCATGTGGTTCCTCCTGCGCTCATTTCAATTGCGTAGCTTCGCCGTGGGCACCGCCTATTCGAAGACCGAGACCTTTCAGGCGGCGGTCTTTACCATCGTGCTGCTGGGCGAGGCGGTGAGCGGGGCCGCCTTCGTGGCTATCGCCATCTCCTTTGTCGGCGTCTGCTTCCTGTCCCTGGCCAAAATGACCGTGGGGGTTCGCGAGTTTCTCACGTCGTGGACCAACAAGGGGGCGCTAATGGGCCTCGCCAATGGCGCCATGCTGGGGCTATCTGCCGTCTCCTACCGGGGCGCGGCTTTGTCCCTCGGCGGCGACAGTGCGATCCTTGCGGCGGCGGCAACCCTGGTGGTGGCGCTGAGCATCCAGACCGTGGTAATGACGGTTTACTTAAAAATATTCGAGGTTGGCGAGTTGAGCCGGGTTTGGCAAAACCGGGGCAAGGGCACGCTGGTGGGCATCGCCTCGATGCTCGGCTCGGCGGGCTGGTTCACGGCCATGACATTGCAAAACGTGGCTTACGTACGCGCCGTTGGCCAGGTGGAACTGATCTTCACATTTTTAACGGCGATCCTTATATTCCGCGAGAGCATCCGCTGGACCGAGTTGCTGGGCACAGCCCTGATCATCGCCGGGATATTGTTTCTGCTGGTAGATTGAGTGCGCCGGCTCAAACCAGCTTCGTCAGCCCTAATATTTCGCGTGCCTCGGCCGCCGTCGCCGGCTCCTTGCCGAGGGTGCGCAATACCCCGACACCTTTTTCCACCAGTGCCGCGTTACTTGGCGCCGGCACGCCCTTATCCAGATAGAGATTGTCCTCCATGCCGACGCGCACATGGCCGCCCAACAGCGCCGCCTGGGCGAGCATCGGAAATTCACCGGCGCCGATGCCGAAAGACGCCCAATGAGCGCCTTCGGGCAAATGATCGCGCATGAACATCATATGGTCCGGCGTCTGTTCCAGCCCCCAGGGAATGCCGAGGCATATCTGAAAGAGGGGCGGACCGTCGATGATGCCGTCGGCGACCATCTTGTTGGCAAGGCGGAGATGGCCGGTGTCGAACACTTCAATCTCCGGTTTGGAACCAATCCGCTTGGCGGTCTCGGCCATGCGTTTCAGATGCTCGGGCGTATTGATGATGACGAAATCGCCGAAATTCATAGAGCCGTAATCCAGGGTGCAAATCTCCGGCTTGTTCTCCTCCACATGCTGCATGCGGATATCGGGAGTCTGCACGACCGAGGTGCCGGTGGCGTCATTGGCGTCCGGCTCAGCTGGCGTATATCTGGCGCCATGGCCGCAGGTCAAATTAATCACCACGTCGGTGCCGTCTTCGCGGATACGGTCGACCACTTCTTTATAAAGCTCCGGCTTCATGCTGGGTGCGCCGGTATCGGGATCGCGCACATGAATATGGACCACGGCGGCGCCCGCATGGGCGGCCTCGATGCCAGAATTGGCGATCTCTTCCGGGGTGATCGGCAGGCCGGGATGCTTCTTCGGCGGCGTCACCGACCCGGTCAGCGCACAGGTCAGGATAGTTTTCTCGGCCATTTGGTACATCTCCCCGCTATTATTGATTATCTCCGTCGATTGTAGCCAAACCTGCGGCTCAGGCAACGCCAGCGCGTTGAATTTTGGTATCGGTCAGCTTAGTATTCACGCCGGCGCCCTGGCAGGAGAAAACATCATGGATGTGTCCACGACCAACAAACTTGATTACCAGACCGGCTTCGGCAATGAATTCCAGACCGAGGCCATCGACGGCGCCCTACCGGAGGGGCGCAACTCGCCGCAAAAAGCGCCCCTCGGGCTCTATGCGGAGATCATTTCCGGCACCGCCTTTACCGCGCCCCGGGCCGATAATTTGCGCACCTGGTTCTACCGGATACGCCCGTCCGTGGTGCACCAGCCGTTTCAGCCCGCCGAACCCAAACACTTGCGCGGCGCGCCGTTTGATGATGCGCCGGCCAGCCCCAACCAGATGCGCTGGAACCCGCCGCCCATGCCCGATGCGCCGACGGATTTTATCGATGGGCTGATCACATTTTGCGGCGGCGGCGATGCCATGTCCGGCGGCGGTCTGGCGGTGCATCTCTATGCCGCCAACGCCTCCATGACGGACCGCTATTTCTACAATTCCGACGGCGAGTTTCTGATCGTACCGCAAGCGGGCCGTATCTTATTGCGCACCGAAATGGGCAATCTGGAGTTTGGACCCGGCGAGATCGCCGTGGCGCCGCGCGGCGTCAAGTTCCGCGTCGAGCTGCCCGACGGCGAGGCGCGCGGCTATGTGGCGGAGAATTTCGGCGCGGCTTTGCGCCTGCCCAATCTAGGCCCCATCGGCTCCAACGGCCTCGCCAACCCGCGCGATTTCGAGACGCCGGTGGCGGCCTATGAGGACCGGGACGGCGATTTCACCCTCACCTGCAAGTTCGAAGGCAATCTTTGGGACGCCGCCATCGGCCATTCGCCTTTAGACGTGGTCGCATGGCACGGCAATTTGGCGCCATATAAATATGATCTGTCGAAGTTCATGGTTATCAACACGGTCAGCTTCGATCATTGCGATCCGTCGATCTTCACGGTGCTGACCTCGGCCTCCAATACGCCGGGCACCGCCAATCTGGATTTCGTCATCTTCCCGCCGCGCTGGATGGTGGGCGAAGATACATACCGACCACCCTGGTTCCACCGCAATTTTATGAGCGAATATATGGGTCTGATCACCGGCGCCTATGATGGCCGCGAAGAAGGCTTCGTGCCCGGCGGATCATCCTTGCACAACCGCATGTCGCCGCACGGAAACGACGCGGATGTTTACGAGAAAGCCAGCACCGCCAAGCTGGAACCGACATTCCTCGCCGACACCATGGCCTTCATGTTCGAGACCCACCATGCCTACCGGCCGACCCGCTTCGCCCTGGAAACGCCCATGTTGCAGAAGAAGTATTTCGAAACCTGGCAGGGCTTGCAGAAACATTTCACGGGCGCTTGAGAGGCGGACACATGGCCGAATTAAACGGCACCCACGATCCGGGACTGAAAAGTTTCGTCGCCGCCGCCAATGACGGCGATTGCGATTTCCCGATCCAGAACTTAGCCCTCGGGATTACGTCCGATGGTGGCGGCATCGCCATCGGCGATCAAATTCTGCATCTTAAAGCCGCCCTGGGCGCCGGTCTGTTCGGGGGCATGGCCAAAGAGGCGGCGGCAGCGGCAGCGGGATACTCGCTCAACCCTTTGATGGCCCTCGGCCCCGATCATTGGTCGGCGCTCAGAGCGCGGGCCTCGGAATTGTTGCGCAGCGGCGGGCCGGAAGCCGAGGTCAGGCCAGCCCTGATGCCCATGGCGGGCGCCCAAATGCAGCTCCCCGCGGCGATCGGCGATTACACGGATTTCTTTGCCTCCATCAACCACGCCACCAACGCCGGCAAGCTGATGCGGCCCGACAATCCCTTGATGCCCAACTACAAGCACGTGCCCATCGCCTATCACGGGCGGGCGTCTTCGATCCGGGTTTCGGGCACACCAGTGATGCGCCCCAACGGCCAGACCAAGGCGGCGGACGCAGATGCGCCGACCTTCGGTGCCTGCAAACGGCTCGATTACGAATTGGAGCTGGCCTTCTATACCGGGCCCGGCACCGAACTTGGCGAGCCGATAAAATTGGACGACACGCCCGATCATATCTTCGGTCTATCCATTCTGAACGACTGGTCGGCGCGCGATATTCAGGGTTGGGAGTATCAGCCCTTGGGGCCGTTCCTCGGCAAAAACTTTGCCTCCACCATGTCGCCCTGGGTAGTCACCATGGATGCGCTGGTCCCTTACCGGTCGCGGGCATTGAAACGCCCGGACGGTGATCCGGAACCGCTGCCCTATTTGACGTCCGAGGAGAACGAGAAATGGGGCGGGCTGGACATCAAGATGTCGGTCGCCATCGCCAGCGCCGAAATGCGCAGCCTCGGCGCGGACCCACACATCATCGGCACGGCCAATTTCAAGGATATGTATTGGACCATTTTTCAGATGCTGGCCCATCATACGTCCGGGGGCTGCGACATCAGGCCCGGCGATCTCATGGGCTCGGGCACCGCATCGGGCACCAAACCCGGCACCTATGGCAGCCTGCAGGAGGTCTCCCAGGCGGGCCGCGAAACCTTTGAATTGCCCACCGGCGAGATCCGCACATTTTTGGAAGACGGTGACGAAGTGGTCATGACCGCCTATTGTAATGGCAGCGGTTATGGGCGCATCGGCTTCGGCGAATGCCGGGCGGTGATCGAGGCGGCGAAAGGATAGAGCAATGGATATGCAAACCACCCCCGGCGCGGAAGAAGCGGGCGCCTTTGATCTCAACGCCATCGGCGAAGATTTCCTGGAAAATCCGTTCCCCATGTACAAGGCTTTGCGCGAACATGCGCCCATCCACGTCAACCCGGACGGCACCTATTTCCTGACCCGCTACGACGATGTGATGACCGGCTACCGTCACGCCGACATGAGTTCCGACAAAAAAATCGAATTCAAACCCAAATTCGGCGACGGGGCCCTTTACACCCACCACACCACGACCCTGGTATTCAACGACGATCCTTATCACAAGCGGGTGCGCAAGCTGATGTCTGGGGCCTTTTCGCCGCGCCAGCTGGCGGCGCTGACCCCGGTGGTCGAAGATATCATCGACAGATTGCTGGACGATGTGGCTGCGATGGGTAGCTTCGATGCGGTTCAAGATTACGCCTTGCGCCTGCCGACCGAGATCATCGCCGATATGCTTGGCGTTCCCGAAGCGCACCGGCATCTGATGCATCCCTATTCCAACCTGATCCTCGGCGCCCTCGATCCCATCGTGCCGGCGGACAAGCTGGCGGCCGGGCACAAGGCGGTGGAAGACTTCGGCGCTTTATTGTTGGACCTGATCAATCACCGGCGCAAAAACCCGGATGACGGCACCCGCGGCGAAGTATTGGCGGCGCTGATATTCGGCGAAGAAGACGGCGAGAAGTTAACCGACGAGGAATTGGTGCAGAACTGCATATTCCTGCTTAACGCCGGCCACGAGACCACCGCCAGCATGACCGGCCATGGGCTGGCGACCCTGCTGGAAAACCCCGGCGAATTGCAACGCCTCCTGGACGATCCCACCCTGATCGAGCCGGCGGTGGAAGAATTCCTGCGCCTGCAAAGCCCATTGCAGATCGCCCACCGCAAAGCGACGAAAGATGTGCAGTTTTCTTCTGGTGTCATTCCTGAAGGCGCCTTCATCCATCTTTGTATCGCCGGCGCCAACCGGGACCCAGATGTCTTCGATGATCCCGAGAACGTCGATATCGGGCGCAATCCCAACCCGCAGATCGCCTTCGGCTCCGGCCAGCATATCTGCATGGGCAATACGCTCGGCCGCATCGAGGGACAGATCGCCGTTGGCCGTTTCGCCCAACGCTTCCCCAATATGCGCCAGACCGGCGAGAAACGTTATCACGGCCGCGCCAAGTTCCGGGGATTGGAGAGCTTGCCGATGGCGGTGTAGAAGCCAGTTCACCGGGGGGAAGTTTAGAGGAGGAGACGACCATGGGAGCCCATCACGAAAAACAATTCCCCGGCGAGGACGATGCATACCGGAGCGCCCGCGACACGCTGTTGGCCGCCGAAAAGGAGCTGCGCCTGAGGACCGAGGAAGTAGCCGCCTTGCGCCGCACCCTGCCCCAAGGCGGCGCGCCCGGCGAAGATTACGCATTCATCGATTGCGCTTCCGACCAGGCGGTCAAGCTGTCCGAATTGTTTGCGGACGGCAAAAACAGCCTGGCCATCTATTCCTTGATGTTTGCGCCCGGCGATGACGCACCCTGCCCCATGTGCACCTCGCTCCTGGATGGGCTCGATGGCCAGGCGGGACACATCAACGACCGCATGAACTTCGCCGTTGCAGCTAAGGCCAGCACGATGGAACTGAATGATTGGGCCCAGCAGCGCGGCTGGAACAATCTCCACCTCATCTCGTCGGGCGGCAACAGCTACAATGTGGACTATTTCGCCGAAGACGAAGACGGCAATCAATGGTCGATGATGAATGTGTTCGTGAAGGATGCGGGCGCCGCCGTCACCCATAGCTGGGGATCGGAGTTATTTCTGAGCCCGCCCGAGGACGGCCTTCACAACCGCCATGTGGATCAGCTCTGGCCCTTGTGGAACCTTTTCGATCTGACGCCCGAGGGACGCGGCGCCGACTGGTATCCCGGCCTCAATTATACTTAAGAGCCTAGTACCTCGCACAACAGTTCCACCGCCGCTATCTGGTCGGCGATCAGCCCGTCCATGTAATCGTTGGGCGTTGCCAGCCCGGTTTGCGCCGACATCTTGGCAGGGCCGCGGCCGAAGCCACAGGGCGCGGCGACGCCGAAATCGGGTATGTGTGTTTTGATCAGCTCCATTTGGCGGCGCATACCGCCGTCTTCGTGCAGCGCGTGGATCAACCCCATATAGACGCGGGCCCCGCCGGTCTCCAAATCCGCCAGCGGCGCCACATAGGCTTCGGTGGTACCGGCCACCGTCGGCATATGCAGGAAATCCACCCTGCGTCCCGACGCCGCCACACCGGCGTTGCAGAGTAGCACGCAGCCGGTCAGATCGGCGGGCTCGCGCACCGGCCAGCCGGTGGCGGTGCCATAGCAGGCATGGTAGCCGAGCTGCACTTCGGCCGGGATGTGGGCGGACACCTCGCGCGCCGGTGCGAACAGATCATCGACAATTTTCTGAACCTCGGGCGTAACGCCGCCAGCCTCGGTTAGGGCTTTTTCGATGACCGTATCCTCGATGGCGCAATCCCATTGGATAGCCAGATCTTCGTGCGGGATGTTTTCGAATATTTTGGTCACTTCGTGATGGAGGGATTCGGTAAACCCATCGCGGATTAGCGGATAGTCTTCGGCGTCCGGGAAAAACAAACGGATTGCACTGGCGGTCAGGGGGATCGAAACCTGGAAGCGGACACCTGCGGGAATGACGCCTTGATCGCGCAAAGTCTTGAACACAAAGTAAGAATTGATGGCGTCTCTGGCATACCCGAGGCGCCAGCCGGGATCGCCGAACTTCACCTGTTTGACGCCCGCCTTGACCTTGAATATCCAGCGGGAATTGGTGCCCAGCTGCAGGCTGCGCCAAGCCTCGACGCCGTGCTCGTCGATGGGCCGCTCGATAGTTTCGATATCGGGGTGGCCATGGAAAACCCGGTAAGCCAGCTGGTTGATCCAATAGATGCGCTCGCCAATTTCGCCGTCCGGGATGAACGGCAGATGCGGCCCGAGGGCTGGGCCAACGGCGCGGAAAACCTGTTCGGCAGTGTCGTAGGGAATGCTCCCCACAAGCAAAAGATCGTTGGACATGATTTCCCCTTATGTTGTGATAATTATCAGCCGCCCGGACGCAGTGATTTCCAGACTTTTTGCGTGGTGCCGCTTATCAGAATATCGTGCTGGTTGCCCAGGCAGGACCGCAATCCCGGCGTCCGTTCCGTGCGAAGCTGGTAGCGGCATTCATCCAGAGCCCGGGATAGCAAACGCCTAGTTACCGCCGATCTTGCCGCGCTCGAGGCCGCCCGGGCCGGCGCGATTGCACTTGCACCGACAGGCGCTGAATGGGGTAACCGGTTGATCATCTGGTTGAGGATATCGCTGGCCGACAAGGTAACGTCGCCCCGGATCGCGCCCTCGGCGGCGGGGCGCAGCGGGCCGATATAGCGGGCAATCTCGGGCTCGCTCAACGGATTGGCATCGCCCGATACGGCCACCGGCAGAGCTGATGCCATAGCGCCGACGCTCAAGTGCACCTGTCCGGGCCGAAGCCCCAAGGCACGCACCGTGGCTTGGGCCAGGCTGACCGACACAGAAGTAAATCCACGCACGGAAGTCATCTTGACCAGACCCGCGACGGATACGGATTTGCCGGCGCCGGTCAGCGCAATCTCGGTCCCTTGGGCCGGAAGGTACGCGGTGCCCGGCTCCGGCGATTTTCGGTGTTGTTGCAGGCAGACGGCGGACACCTCCGCCCGGCAGACGCCGCCCTCGCACGTTAACGGGATCGGCTGTGCCGCGGCCACCAGCCCCAATATCTGCGGCGCGGCGTGGGCGGGCGCAAATGCGAACATGGCGACTAATAAGGCTGCTGATTTCAAGACCATGACGATACCCTCAATTACCCGTACCCAGTTTACGCTCTAGCCGTGTTGCAAGAAAAGAGGATTTAGCCGAGCGCGCCGAATATATCGTCGCCGAGATTGGCGCGGGCGCCGTCCAGGACGGGCTGCACGGCGTCTTCGAACGCGGCGCGCTCGGCATCGCTTAAGGATAGCGGCTGTATTCCCTCGGCAGCCAGGCGTTCCATCATGTCCGCATCTTCGGCCACCGCAAAGCCGCGCTGGGCCTTGGTGGCCAGGGCGGCGGCGGCATCCACCGCGGCCCGCACATCATCGGGCCAGCCATCGAATGCCGCCTTGTTGCATAGCAAAAGCGACACCCCGAAGAGATGTCCGGACAGGGTGAAATAGGGATGATGTTTGTGCACATCGAATTGGAACGAATTGGTCAACGGATTTTCCTGGGCGTCCACCTGGCCGGATGCCACCGCCGCCGGATAATCGGCCACGTCGATAAACTGCGGCGCAAATCCCAGCGCCCGAAAAGCGCTTTGGTGCAATTCCGAATTCATCGAGCGGATAGAAAGACCCTGGCAATCAGCGGGGGCGCGCAAAGGCCGGGCGTTGTTGGAGAAATGACGAAAGCCGTTGTCCCAGAAGGCGAGCACCCGAAAGCCAGTATTGGCGGCGAAACGGTCTTTCAAGAGCGCCCCCAAATCGCCATCGAGGGCGGCGTAGGCCGCGTCCCGGCTTTCGATCAAAAACGGCACGTCGAAGACGCCCACTTCGGGCACCCGCGCGGCCAGATAGCTGGACGCGAAATAGCACATGGTCAGATCACCCGCCTCCACCAGACCCAACAGGTCCGCTGCCTTGGCGCCGGGCGTCTCGGTGATATTGGGATGGAGGTTGAAGGCTGCGTGCGCGCCAAGCGCTTCGCCAAACAGGCGAGCGGCCCTGGTATGGACCGAGGCCTCTCCCTGGTAGCGGCCAAATTCGATCTTTGCCAACCCCATTACCCGGCGGCAGCCTTGGCTTCACGGCGGCGCGCATGCAGGATCGGCTCGGTATAGCCGTTCGGCTGGCCTAAGCCCTGGAACACCAGATCCGATGCCGCCTGAAAGCCCACCGAAGAAGCAAAATCCGGCGCCATCGGCCGGTAGCCGGGATCGCCGGCGTTCTGGCGGTCGACAACGCCGGCCATGCGCTCCAACGTTTCGCGGACTTGGGTCTCGGTGCAGATGCCGTGGTGCAGCCAGTTGGCAATATGCTGGCTGGAAATGCGCAGCGTGGCCCGGTCTTCCATCAGCCCCACATCGGTAAGATCAGGCACCTTGGAACAACCAACGCCCTGTTCGACCCAGCGGATTACATAGCCCAGAATACCTTGCGCGTTGTTGTCCAGCTCTTCTTGAATTTCCTGTTCGGACAGATTGGCGCCGCCTAGCAGCGGGATGGTCAGGATGGCGTCGATATCGGCGCGGACGCGGCTCATTAATTCATCCTGGCGGGCGGCAACGTCGACCTGATGATAATGCATGGCGTGCAAGGTGGCGGCGGTCGGCGACGGTACCCAGGCTGTGTTGGCGCCGGCGCGGGGATGGCCGATCTTGGCGTCCATCATTTGCGCCATCTCATCGGGCATGGCCCACATGCCCTTGCCGATCTGGGCGCGGCCCTTGAAGCCGGTGGCGAGGCCGATATCCACGTTCCAGTCTTCGTAGGCGGCGATCCACGGCTCGCCCTTGATAGCGTTCTTGCGCAAAAATGGCCCGGCGCTCATGGAGGTGTGAATCTCATCGCCGGTGCGGTCCAAAAATCCGGTATTGATGAACACCACTCTTTCCGCAGCGGCGCGCACGCATTCCTTCAGATTGAGGGTGGTGCGCCGCTCCTCGTCCATGATGCCGATCTTCATGGCACCCGCCGGCAATCCCAGTGCGCTTTCGACGCGGCCGAAAATCTCGGCGGTGAAGGCCACTTCTTCGGGCCCATGCATCTTCGGCTTGACCACATAGATCGAGCCGGTGCGGCTGTTCTGGTACGGCCCGGTGCGTTTCAGATCATGACTGCAAATGAGCCCCGTCATCATCGCGTCCAGCAATCCTTCGGGCACTTCGGCGCCGTCCACGGATACCGCGTCGGTGAACATATGATGGCCCACATTGCGGATCAGCAGCAAACTCCGTCCCGGCAGGCTGAGCGTGCCGCCGTCGGGGGCGATATAGTCCCGGTCTGGCGACAGGCGCCGGGTCATCATGGCGCCGGCTTTTGCAAACGTGTCTTTCAGATCGCCCTTCATCAGGCCTAGCAAGTTGCCATAGGCCAGCGCCTTGTCTTCGGCGTCCACCGCCGAGATGGAATCTTCCAGATCTTGGATAGTGGTGATCGCCGCTTCCATGGCCACGTCCTTGACGCCGGCAGCGTGCTCCTTGCCGATGATGTCGGACTTATCGATCTGAATTTCCAGATGCAGTCCGTGATGGCGGAGCAGGACCGAGGATGGTGCGCCCGCATCACCCACATAACCGGCAAATTGGGCCGGGGTGGCCAGGCCGCTCTCGCCGCCGCCGCCTAAAGTAACGACCAGGGCGCCGTCCTTGATGGCATAGGCAGACGCATCCTTGTGGCTAGCGCCTGCCAGAGGCACGGCCTGATCGAGAAATTCAGCGACGTATTTGATGACCTTGGCGCCGCGAACAGGGTTGTAGGCGCCGGCGCGGGTGGCGCCATCGTCTTCGGAAATCACATCGGTGCCATAGAGCGCGTCGTACAAACTACCCCAGCGGGCGTTGGCGGCGTTGAGGGCGAAGCGGGCGTTGGTCACCGGGACAACCAGTTGGGCGCCGGCGATGACGGCGATTTCCGAGTCCACGTTTTCGGTGCTCACCTGGAAATCGGGACCTTCGGGGACCAGATAACCGATTTTGCCAAGGAACGTCTTATAGGCGTCGCCGTCGTGCGGCTGGCCTTTGCGCTCCAAATGCCATGCGTCGATTTTGGCTTGCAGATCATCACGCTTGGCCAGCAATTCCCGATTGCGAGGGCCGAGATCGGCGATGATTGTTTCCAGCGCCGCCCAGAAAGAAGTCGCATCGATGCCGGTTCCGGGCGCGATATCATCCGCCACCAGATTGCTGAGAACTTGGGCAACGGAAAGGCCGCCTATTTGTACCCGTTCGCTCATATTAAAATTCCCACTCCATAATACATGTTCGTTATTCCGCCGCTTCAGCGTGCTTGCCGGCGATGCGGATAATCTCGTTGCCCGAGGTGACCGTGCCGATATTGTTGGCGACGGTTTTTAACGTCGCGGCGTGCAGCTCGGCGTCCGATGCGCCGACGCATTCTTCCGGCACCACAATGTAATAGCCGTTGAAAAAGCCGTCGCGGATGGTCGAGTCGACGCAGATATTGGTGGCGACGCCGGTCACGATCAGCGTCTTGGCGCCCTGGCCGCGCAAATAGTCGTCCAGCCGGGTGCCGTGAAAAGCGCTGTAGCGGTGCTTTTGGATGATGATCTCGCCGTCGTGCGGCTGCATCTCGTAGAAATCGGCGCCCCAGGTGCCTTCCGAGCACAAGACAGGCTCGTTGGCGCCCTCTTTAAGACCCGGCAACACCTTGGCCACGTGGCTGTCGGACAGGTATTTGTGGTCATAGATGGCGACGATCCAGACCACCGTCATGCCGGTATCACGGGCTAGGTTGACCAGCTTGTTGATATTGTCGGCGATAGGCTTGGAAGCGCTCATATCGGCGCTGCGGGTACGGTTGAGATAGCCGCCCTCGGCGCAGAAATCGTTCTGCATATCGACCACCAACAACGCCGTGTGAGCAGGGTCAAGCTGATCGTCCAAATCGGTCAGTATGGTGCGCATGGATTGCCTTCCCTGGTTGAGCTTCGCCACGCCCGACTGTAGCGAATGGGCATTGTGGAGTCACGCCATCCGCGCCATTCTAGGGGCGGAAATCAAGGAACAATGCATTGGGAGAGGCACCATGGATGACCTAACCGGCGAGATCGTCTATCAGTCCTACACCGCCGAGCAATTGACGGCGCAAATGGCAGTTCATACCACGGTCGAAAATCTGGGCGGCTATATGGCGGAAAGTGCGGCTCTGGCGAAGGCGGCGCTGGATCAGGTTTCAGGCCAATTCGACATCGCCTATGGCGCCGACGATGTGCAGAAGCTGGATATCTACGCGCCCGATGGCGCCGATAAGGCGCCGGTGCTGATCGATATCCACGGCGGCGGCTGGACCCAAGGCACCAAGGAAACCCGGTCCTTGCCGGCACCGGCCATAAATAAGCGCGGCATCATCTGGGTGCCCATCGATTACGGACTGGCCCCCGACTACACCATGAGCGGCATCGTCGATCATGTGCGCTCCGCCGTTGCCTGGGTATACAAAAATATTTCCCAATATGGCGGTGATCCGGATCGCTTGTTTGTGTCGGGCAACTCCGCCGGCGGGCACCTCACCGGCACCACGGTGATGCCCGGCTGGCACGGCAAATTTGGCATTCCCGACAATGCGGTCAAAGGCGCCTGCGCTATGTCCGGGGTGTTCGATCTGGAAGCCTTGGTCTGCGCCGCCTCAGGCCCCAACGATGCCTTAAAAATGGATTTGGACGAGGCCAATGCCAACGCGCCAATCCGCCATCTGCCGGAGGCGGGCATTGAGCCGAGCCAGGCGCCGGCCTTGGTCATCGCCTACGGCGAGCCGGAGCTGGACGAGTTCAAACGCCAGTCCCGCAGCTTCGCCGCCGCCTGGCGGAAAGCGGGGTTTGGCGTTACCGAAATTCAGGTGCCGGGCGCCCACCATTTCGCCATGTCGCGGGAGTTCGCCAACTCGGGCGGCGAATTGCACGCAGCGGTCATGGAAATGATCGGCGTTTAGCGCCTCAGGTTTTTAGGAATCGGCGGAGCTGAAGCTCGCATCGCGCATGCGCTGCACCATCATGCCAACCAGACGGCGCAGCACCGGATCGAATTTCTGCAACCGTTTGAGGCGAATTTCCAGCTCTTTGGATGGAATGACCGTGACCGCCGTCTTGGTGGCGGCGCGGGCCGTTGCCATGCGCGGCTCCGAATCGATCAGAGCCATTTCGCCGATGATCGCGCCTTGGCCGACCTGGGCGATTACCACATATGCATCGCCGGGCTTTTTGATGATATCGACGGTGCCGGTCAGGATCAGATAGGCGGCATCGCCAGGCTCGCCCTCGGAAAATATTACATCGCCTTCTCCATATTCGCCCCGCGCCAGGGGCTGATCGGAAACGCCCTTGGCGTCCTTTTTGCCTTCCGGCACCGGGCGCTCGCCATTCGCGGCGGGCTTTGGCGGCACAGCTTTTTTTGCCGCCGGCTTCGCCGGTGAACTGGCGCTCGATTCCTGATAGGCAATCAACAGATCATAGATGCGCTTGCCGAAACGCTGACGCCATTCTTCGGGCAGGCCGGTCTTCAACAAACGATCACGAATGCCGGCAGCTGCGGTGACGATCTGTTCCGGCCCGGCGCCATATTCCACCAACTGGCCGACCGAGGTTACGCCGGCCAGGAGATTGGCGAGACAGGCGATGATATGATCCTGGGAGCGGGCGCCGAAGCCGGTACCGCACAGATCCAAAAGATAGCCGAGCTTGGAGGCAATGGCCGGAAGAAGGAAAATCATATTGTCGATAGCTTTTTCGAAACTTTCGTCTTCGAATTCTTCGCGGAGTACGCTTTTGGCGCGCTGGGTGGCGGCCTCGCAAAGGGGGCCGGCATTGTTGAACAATTTATGGCCGAGCATTTCGCGCATCAATTCGCGAAACGCATCCTGCTCGTCCTCGCGGGCGCCCTTGGTCAATGGCGATATGCCGGCGAGCGAACGCCCGACCTTTTCCATCAGCACCTTCTGAGTCCAGGGCATATCCTTGGATCCCATCAGGGCGCTCAATCGCTCCAGGGGCGCCGAGGTATCGTCGCTGATGGAATAGGTACCGGCGCAGATTTTCACCATGGTCTGCAAAGCGCTCGCCAGATTGCGCTGATAGCCGAAGATCTCCTGGACCGCTTCGGAGCCGTCCAATACTTCGGCCATAGCCTCGTCGAGATAGCGGAGCCCGGCGGCGTCCGCGGTTTTCTCGGCGAGCCCCACAGACACCAAAAGCTTACCTTCCCAATCGGCGGACTTGGCGATACGCGCCGCCAGCGCGCCCCTTACGATAAAGCCCTGAACGCCTTCATCTTTTTCCTTGGCCGCCGCGTCGATCACTTTTTTGATGCCGCCGTCTTTGAACAGTGCCTGGTAGCTGCTGAAATCCTTGTAGGTTTCGGCGCGGCCCACCATCTGATCGACGATCTTGTCCAAGAACTTCATACTTTCCAGGGGCTTCTTGCCGGTCTTTTTTGCAAAAATTCCGCCGATGCATTGGGTGGCCTGATTTAGCAAATCATCGTTGCGCTTGAGGGTGCGGATATTGGTCAGATCATGCAGCAATTCCAGGGGCGTCAGCGCCTGCTCATCCAGATATTGGCGCAGGAGGCGGCTAAGAAGGAGGCGCGCTTCGGGTTTGTAGAAATCGTCCAGCGCCTCGCACAGCGGCGCATCCTCCACCGGCGTAATTGTAACCGCCTTATCGGCGCGCTCTCCGGCCTCTTCGTGCCAGACCAGAATTTCCTTGGCCTGGCCCCGGTCCTCGGTCACCTTGGCGGCACTGTATTTGTCACCGGCCAGCAGATTCTGGGCTTCTTCGATAGCGCGCAATTTACTTGGCGCGTCGGTGAAGATGGTCCAACGACCGTCTTCTTCTACGTGGACCTCAAATCGTACTTGGAAACTGTCGGCCACGTATTCCTCCCTCAAGCGTTGCACTTATTATTTTAATGTGATGATGCAAAGCCATTGTCGAGCAAAATAATTTCCTTATTGTGAACAGCCGTCAAGAATTGTCGAATCATTTGAGATTGGAAATGTCCATGACCACCTTGCCCAACATAGCCTGGATCGGCCTCGGAAAAATGGGCCTGCCCATGGCGCACCGTCTGGCCGACGCCGGATACAAGCTCACCGTCCATAACCGCAGCATGGACAAATGCGCCGAATTGGTTGCCAAAGGTGCCAAGGAGGCCGCCTCCGCCGGCGCGGCGGCAACCGGCAATGACATCGTGATCTCCATGGTCGCCGACGATTCCGCCCTGGAAGCGGTGGCGCTCGGCAATAACGGCGCCATCGCCAACGCCGCCAAGGGCGCGCTGTTTATCGATATGAGCACGGTTTCGCCGGCTATATCGATACGCGTCGCCGCCGCAGCTGCACAAGCCGGCGTGCAATATTTGCGATCACCGGTCAACGGCTCGGTCATCCAGGCGGCAGCCGGCGGGCTGGTGATCTTGTCATCGGGGCCCGACGATGCCTTCCGATCCGCCAAGCCCCTGTTCGAGGTCATGGGCGGAAAAATTTTCTATATTGGCGCCGATGAGCAGGCCCGTTATCTAAAACTCAGCATCAACATCATGATCGGTATCACCGCCTCGATGATGGGCGAGGCGCTGGCCTTCGGCGAGGCCGGCGGCCTCGACTGGGCGGATATGGTCGATATTATCGCCTCCTCGGCGGCCGGCTCGCCGGTCATCAATTACAAGACCGACACCTTGAAGGACCGCGATTTCCGCCCGGCTTTCACGGCCCGCCAGATGGCCAAGGATTTCGATCTGGCCCTGACCTCGGCGGCGGACGCAAACGTGCCCCTGCCGGTCACCGCTTTGGTGCGCCAGCAATGGAACGCGATGATCGGAACCGGGCGCGGCGAGGCCGATTTTTTTGCCTATGTGGAATTGCTGGAAGATTTGGCGGGGATCAAACGGAGCTGATGTGAGAATTAAGGGCAAAAGATAGGCAATTCCGACCATCCCTTGAAATTTTAGATTAAATCAGGTATAAAATCTCCACGTTGTGATGTTCGTTCAGAATGAACGTTCCGCAACGGTCCGGACCAGAATGGCGCCGGATACATCGCAGAAACGCGAAAACGGAGAAACCGTTCTATGGGTACCGCCATTAATTTGTCGGCGGCGTCGGCTACGAATCTGTTGGCGCTGCAAAGAACCACGAATGCTATCAACCGCACGCAAGAACGCCTTGCCACCGGTCTGAAAGTCAATTCCGCCACGGACAATTCGGTTGCGTATTTCGACGCCGCAACGCTGACTGCGCGCGCCACCGATATTCAATTGCTCAAAGACGATATTGATCAAGCCGCCTCGACCGTGCAATTGGCCGTCGATGGCGTCGAGGCGATCGAGGATATTGTCGAACAGATGAAAGGCCTGGCGCTCTCGGCCAAATCGGATTCGTCCTCCACCAACCGCTCCAAGGCCGCCGTCCAGTTCAACGATTTAAAGCTGCAATTGGACAACCTGGCCAACGATTCCTCGTACAAAGGCACCAACCTTTTGCAAGGCTCGCCGGGCAATCTCAAGGTCACCTTCTCCGAAGACGGCTCCTCGACGCTAACGGTGTCGGGCGTCGCGTCTGACGCATCGGCGCTGTCGATCACCACCGCCGCCGCCGATTGGGCCGCCGATGCCAATGTGGATTTCGCCGTCAATGATATGGATAGCGCCCTCACCACATTGCGCTCCACCGCCCTGACGCTGGGCTCCAGCGCCAGCGTCATTGCGCTGCGCCTGGATTTCGCCGACACGCTTATCAATGCGCTGCATGAGGGCGCCGGCAAGCTGGTCAATGCGGATTTGAACCAGGAATCGGCGACCCTGCTTACCTTACAAACCCGGCTGCAACTGGGCACCATCGGACTATCCATTGCTCAGCAGAGCGATCAGGCTGTGTTCCGGCTGTTCTAAGTATTTCCGGCGTGCATATTTTTTATCCTCCGGCCTGGCTGTCAATTGCCAGCGCTGTCCTTTGCCGCTATTCTCGCCTCCATTGTTGATGCGAGGCGCAGTCAGCAGCAAACGATAATTCGAATTTTCAATGGGAGGCTATTATGAGATTTTCTAAATTTGCAGCGACGGCGCTCGCTGGCGTGGCCCTTGCCGGATTTATGCCGGCCACCGCCAATGCGGATGCGGTTTCCGACTTTTACAAAGGCAGAAACATTACAATATTTGTTGGCCTGTCGCCGGGTGGGCTATATTCTACTTGGGCTCAGATTTTCGCCAAGCATTTTGGCAAGCACGTACCCGGCAATCCCACTGTTATTGTCAAGCACATGCCGGGCGCTGGTGGGCAAAAAGCTCTCAACTATGTTTACAACGCCGCACCCAAAGACGGCACGGCCATCATCACCCCCAATTCCGGTGTTGCCCGGAACGTTATCTTGAAGCGCGGAAACCCAAAATATGATCCCACCAAGTTCCGTTGGCTCGGTGGTTGGGGCGAGCCGAGCACGGTTTTGTCGCTGCTGAAGCACCTGACCCCGGTGCGCAGTTTGAAAGACGCTACCAAACAACAAGTAATTTTGGGCGCGATTTCCAAATCATCCATCACCTATTTATTGCCGGCTATGTACAACAACCTCTTGGGCACCAAGTTCAAGATCATCGCCGGATATAAAG
Organism: Rhodospirillaceae bacterium; assembly: GCA_018674495.1. GTDB lineage: Bacteria > Pseudomonadota > Alphaproteobacteria > Rhodospirillales > UBA2165. The sequence goes on from JABHAA010000005.1 coordinate 20,484, forward strand.
GCGGCTCGAAAGTCCGGCTCGCCATGGAAAAAGGCGAAGTCCAAGGTTGGAGCGGTCAGTTGGCCGGTTGGGTCTCACGCAAGCCCGAATGGCTGAGGGACGACAAATTGGTGCATTTGGTGCAACTCTCCTCCAAGCGCTCACCGATTTTGCCCAACACACCGCTGTTGTCGGAACTGGCTAAGAACGACACCCAAAAGGAAATGTTCAATTTCCTTCAGTCTGGCAAGGGTGATCGGGCTACCGCCCTGCCGCCGGGTGTTCCCGCCGACCGCGCGATGGCTTTGGAAAAAGCTTATCAGGCAACCATCCGCGACGCGGCTTTCCAGGCCGACGCCAAAAAACGCAAGTTCAAGACCGATCCGCTGACGGCGGCCGAGGTGTTGGGCAGCATGAAACAGGCTCTGGCCATGAAGTCCGCCACGCTTATGGCGCTGAAAAAAGCTCTCGGCGGCAAGTAGCAAGCATTGAAATCAGATCCGCCCCGGGCGCGCTGTTGACGCGGTGAGCCCGGGGCGGCACTTTTTTTCGAAGAAATCAGTATAAAGCTATGGAATCCGATCCCCTTCTGGCGGCGGCCACGGCAATCGGCATCGTCCTTGATCCGACGCGGCTGATGTTCCTGTCTTCTGGCGTACTCATGGGGCTGGTTCTGGGCATCATTCCCGGTCTTGGCGGGCTGGTGGGATTGTCGATCCTGTTGCCCTTCACATTTGCCCTCGATCCATTTACCGCCATCGCCATGTTGTTGGGATTATCGGCGGTGACTGTGACCTCGGACACCATCCCGGCGGTGCTGTTCAGCGTGCCGGGCACGGTCGGCTCGGCGGCGACGATTTTGGACGGCTATCCGATGGCCCAAAAAGGAGAGGCCGGGCGCGCCCTCGGCGCCGCCTTTACGGCATCGGTCATCGGCGGATTGTTCGGCGCGGTCGTGCTGGGTGTTTCCATACCAATATTGCGCCCGCTGGTTCTTTTGATCGGCTCGCCCGAATTGCTCGCCATCTGTATCGTCGGATTGTCCATGGTGGCCGCGTTGTCGGGCGGCGCGCCGCTCAAGGGCATGGCCGCCGTCTGCATCGGCATATTGGTGGCGACGGTTGGCGAAGATTCACAAACGGCGACCCTGCGCTGGACGTTCGATACCAATTATTTATGGGATGGGCTGCCGATTGTACCGTTCGCCCTGGGCATGTTTGCCATCCCCGAAATCGCCGACATGGTGGTTTCGCGCAAGGGCATTACCGGCGATACCAATGTCGGCAATCGCTGGTCGCAATTGCAAGGCGTCAGGGATGTGTTCAAGAACTATTTCCTGGTCCTGCGTTGCGCGTCCATCGGAGCGATCCTGGGCGCCATTCCGGGTATGGGCGCCGCAGTTATAGATTGGATCGCCTACGGCCACGCGGCGCGCACCGAAAAAGGCGCATCCGAGACCTTCGGCACCGGAGATGTGCGCGGTGTTATCGCGTCGGAAGCCTCAAACAACGCCAAAGAAGGCGGCGCATTGATCCCAACCATCGCCTTCGGCGTGCCCGGCTCGGTGTCGATGGCGCTTTTGCTGGGCGCGTTCCTGATCCACGACATTAACCCGGGACCCGATCTTCTGACCAAGCGGCTGGATGTCACCTATACCATGGTGTGGAGCGTCGCCATCGCCAACATCCTCGGCGCCGGTATCTGTTTCCTGTTCGCCAATCAACTCGCAAAAATCGTTCTCATACGGATCGGAATCTTGGCGCCGTTGATCATTGCGGTGGTCTATATCGGCGTCTTCCAGGCCTCCAACGCTTGGGGCGACTGGTATGCTCTATTGGGCTTCTCGCTTCTCGGCTGGGTCATGAAGCGGATGAATTGGCCGCGCCCGCCGGTCATTCTGGGCTTCGTTCTGGGCGGTCTGATTGAGAACTATATGTTCATATCCATTCAACGCTATGATTTTGAATGGCTGTCCTTTCCGATCGTTATGGTGTTGCTGGTATTTGCCTTGGTCGGCATTTTGCGCCCAACCGTTCGCTCGTATTTGGAAGGCCGCCGCCAGCCAAAGGCCCGGCGCAGCTTCCGTTTTGTGCGGCCTAGCCCGAAGGAGCGGCCCGACACCGTATTCACAGGTATTGTCATTGTCTTCTTCTCGACCGCGATCCTGTCGTCGCTTTTCTGGGAATTAGAAGCCAAATTGATGCCTTGGGCGGTGGCGTGGGCCGGTATCGGGTTCGGCCTTATGCATTTCATCGGGCGCTTTATCTCGTTCGGCGCCGAAGCCCCAAAAGCAGCCGCAGGGAATATCGAAACCCATGACCCAGGCGGCGATACGACCGGCATTGTCGACCATATTGCGGCCCTGACGACACGGGAAATGCTGCGCCGTGCTGGTAATTTTCTCGGCTGGTGCCTTCTGTATCTGGCCCTGACGGCGCTTATCGGATTGCTACCGGCCATGTTAGTGTTCTTGGTGTCCTACATGCGCTTTCAAGGGCGGGAAAGCTGGCGAATGACCCTGACGATCGCAATTCCCACTTGGATTTTCGCCTATCTGTTGTTTCATCGGATCGTTGCCGTTGTCTGGCCGAAATCGTTTTTTGGCGATTGGTTCCCGGTCATCCGCTCCTTCCAATCCCTAAACTTCCTATAATAATTCGAACAGGAGACTTCTCATGAGTGACATTCAAGGTTTGATCCGAGATCTCGTAGCGGCCAACCACATTCTTGGGGCGGAAGGTCTTTGCGATGCCTATGGCCATATCAGCGTCCGCAATCCGGACAATCCGGACACCTACTTTTTGTCGCGCTCCCGGAGCCCGGAACTGGTGACGGAAAGCGACATATTGGAGTTCAATCTGGACAACTCACCGACCCGAGAAACCGAGCTGCCGATCTATATCGAACGTCCTATCCACGGCGCCGTGTTCGAAGCCCGGCCGGACGTCATGTCGGTTATCCACAATCATTGCGCCGAAGTATTGCCCTTCGCCATTACCGCGACGCCCATGCGCCCGGCCATCCACAACGCCAAACGACTTGGCGAAACCGCGCCGGTCTGGGACATCCGCGATAAGTTCGGCGATACCGATCTTTTGGTTACCACCAACGACCAGGGGCACGATTTGGCAGCCACATTGGGCGGCGAGAAATGCGCCATCATGCGCGGCCATGGCTGCACGGTGACCGGCAACAATATTCCGGACGCGGTGCAGACCGCCATCGCCATGAAAAATAATGCCCAAGCCATCGTCCGCGCCCTACCATTGGGCGATATCATCTATCTGACCCCGGGCGAGATAAATTCGGCGTCCCCGGGCATGGCCACCTTGCGCGGCCACGACCGGGCGTGGGAGTATCTGTTGCGCCGTGCTGGAATGTCGGAGTAGGGCAACATGACCAAAGCTTCAGAAATCTCGATCACCCGCAAGGGTGCCCATCTGGGCGCCGAGGTGTCTGGTGTCGATTTTTCCAAGCCGCAAAGCAATTCGAACCAGCACCTTCTTTTCGAAGCGCTGATGGAAAACGAAGTTCTGGTGTTCCCGGAAATCGATATCACCGTCGAGGAACAGGCCGCTTTCGGCCGGCAATTCGGCGAATTGTCGGTGCACCCATTTTCGCCCCACGATGCCGAAATGCCAGAATTGATCGTCCTCGATAACGATGGCGAACGTCCACCTCTTGCCACCGATGTCTGGCATTCGGACGAGACCTTTCGCGAAGTACCGCCCATGGGCACAATATTACGCGCTCGCATCGTGCCCGAAGTGGGCGGCGACACAGTATTTGCGTCTATGACCTCGGCGTTTGAGGGGCTTAGCGACCGCTGGCAGTGCTTCCTTACCGGGCTCGAAGCGGTGCATGATTTCAAGCCGTTCCGGCGTCTGTATTCCGGCGATCCGGCCAGCCGTGACAAGCTTCACGCCATGGAGGAACAGTTCCCTAACCCGGTGCATCCCGTGGTGCGTTTGCATCCCGTCACCGGCAAGAAGGTAGTTTTCGTCAGCCCCCAATTTACCCAGCACATCAAGGGCATGACCGAAGGCGAAAGCCAATCCATACTCGATATGCTGTATCGGTTGATCGACGTACCAGAGTATCAGTTCCGTGTCGCCTGGAAGCCCGGAACCATGGTGTTTTGGGATAATCGCTCGACCCAACATTACGCCGCCCGGGATTACCTGCCCCACCGGCGGCGCATGGAACGGGTGACCCTCAAGGGCGATAAGGTGATCGGCGCCGCCGACGAGATGGCCGATTTGGTTACGGCGAGCGCGGCTCTCAACAAAAAACCCGAGGCCCGCCAACAGGCGGACATAAGTACCTACCAGGACACTACCTCTTAAGGTTCATCCGCGCTTCTAACCCGGGCCGGTGGGTGTTAAGCTGGCCCCATAAGGGGAAAGTGCCATGGCAGAACCGGAAAATCAGGCCGAACGCGAAGCCTATTACGCCAAAATCGACAAGACCGATATGTCGCCCTTGTGGACGACCACTTTGGTGCCGCCAAAGCCCAAGGATTTTGTCCGCTCGGTACCGCATCTTTGGGACTTCGATAACGAGCTGTGCCCGCTGCTGACCGAAGCCGGCGGGCTGATCACCGCCAAGGAAGCCAACCGGCGAGTGTTGTCCCTGGAAAATCCGGGCTTGGATAAGCCGCCGCGCATTCTTGAAAGCCTCTATGCGGGTTTGCAGATGATCCTGCCCGGCGAAGTAGCGCCGGCCCATATGCATACCCCGTCCGCACTGCGCTTTATTCTAAAGGGCAAGGGCGCCTGGACCGCCGTTTCGGGGGAGAAATCCTACATGGAGCCCGGTGATTTCATCATCACCCCGTCGATGACCTGGCACGATCACGGCCACGATGGCGAGGACCCGTTTTTCTGGATGGACGGGCTGGATATTCCCATGGTGGCCGCCTTCGGGCCGATGTTTTTCGAACCCTACCCCGAAGATCGGGCGCCGGAAAGCCGACCGCCCGGCGACAGCCTCGCCCGCTACGGCGCCAACATGCGGCCGGTCGGCGAGACCTGGGACAAGCCGGAATCGCCCATTTTCTCTTACCCCTACGCCCGCTCCCGCGAAGCGTTGGAGGAATTGCGCAAGAACGACGAATGGGATCCTTATGCCGGCATTAAGCTGGAATATATCGATCCGACCACCGGGGGGGCCGCCATGCCGACCATGTCCACCTTCCTGCAATTGTTGCCCAAGGGCTTCAAGACCGAAGAATACCGGACCACCGAAAACACCGTCTATTCGCCGGTGGAGGGAACCGGGCGCGTCATCGCCGGTGAGCCGGGAGAAGAAAAAACCCTGGAATGGAAGCCCCGCGATATATTCGCCATCCCCTGCTGGGTGCCCTACCGGCTGGAGGCGGACACCGAAGCGACATTGTTCTCCTACACCGACCGCACCGCCCAGCAAAAGCTAGGCCTCTGGCGCGAAATGCGCGGCAACGCCTAAGAAAAGAAACGGAACCGCCATGGAATTTGGATATTTCACCCTTTCCGACAACCGCTATCCCGACAACCCGCGCACCTCGGAACAGTTCTTGCTCGAAATCCGCGACCAGGCCATCTATGCCGAAGAGCTGGGCATGCATTCGGCCTGGATCGGCGAGCATCATTTCAACCGGCGCGGCTGCGTGCCGGTGCCGGGGCTCACGCTCGCCAATATTGCTGCGTCCACAAAACGTATCCGCCTCGGCCCGGCGGTGGTGGTGCTCAACATCCATCACCCGATCCATGTGGCCGAGGAATGGGGAGCGTTGGATCAATTGTCCGGCGGGCGCGTCGATTTCGCCTGTGGGCGCGGCTACGACGCCCACGAGTTCGTCCCTTTCGGCGCCGACTTCCAAGCCTCGGCCGAGCAGTTCACCGAAGCCGTCCAGCTACTCACCAAATGCTGGACCGAGACCGAGCCGTTCACCTTTGACGGCGAATTTTATTCGGCGCCCGATCCCATCGTCGTCGATCCAAAGCCGATGCAGGACCCGTTCCGGCCCTATATGGGCTCGTTCTCTTCCTTCTCAATGGAGATCGCCGCCGATCTGGATTGGAACCTTTTGCAGGCGCCGTTTGCCGCCACCATGGTGTTCGGCGGGCTCGAACAGGCGGTGCAGGCATACCGGGATATCTGCGAGAAAAAGGAAAAAGAGGCACGCAAGGTGAAATGCAGCTACTTCATCCATATGGGGACAAGCGACGCCGACAAGGATTATGCCCTGGCGCGGCTGATCGACTATTTCACATTGTCGGGCTTGCGCAAAAAATCCACCCAAGGCGGCGCCGGGCCGTTGCCGCCGACCATGCAGTATTACCGCGATATCGGCAAAGTGCTGGCCGATCCGAAAAAAGACGACTTCGATCACAACTCCATCCTATTGGGCGGGGCGCCGGAAATCATCGATCAATTGAAGAAGGTCGAAGGCTACGGCATCGACGAGGTCATCTTGTATTTCAATCTCGGCGCCAAGCCCGATGCCATGGTGCGCGAGCAGATGCAGCGCTTCATGGAAGAGGTGGCGCCCGCCTTCGAGGGCAGCCACATCGCTGTCCGGGCCGCCGAATAAACAATTAGTCCAGGGAACAAGACGCATGAACGAACGCATTGGCGAGCCGGTCCGGCGCAAGGAAGATGCGCGCCTGATCATCGGCAAGGGCACCTATTCGGACGATTTCAATCAGCCCGGCCAGCTCTATGCGCAAGTGGTGCGCTCACCGCACGCGCACGCGCATATCAAGTCGATCGATTGCGCCGAGGCGGCATTGCAGCCCGGCGTCATCGCCGTGTTTACCGGCAAGGACATGGAAGAGGACGGGCTCAAAGCCATTCCGCATGTGGCGCTGCCTTCCTCGGGGCTGGATATATCGCTGGTCAACCGGGACGGCACTCCGCCCAACCAGGCGCCGCAGTTCGTGCTGCCCACAGACCGCGTCCGCCATGTGGGCGAAGCCGTCGCCATGGTCGTCGGCGAGAGCGTCACTGCCGCCAAGGATGGCGCCGAGCGGGTCCTGGTCGATTATGAAACCATGCCGGCGATCACCGTCACTATGGCCGCATTGGAGCCGGACGCGCCGATTTTATATGACGGCTGGAGCTCAAATTTGTGCATCGATGCCGATGTGGGCGACAAACAAGCCGCCGATACCGCCTTCGAAGGCGCCGCCCATGTGGTCAAGTTCGAAACCTGGATCGCCCGGGTTACCGGCGTGCCGATGGAGCCCCGCGCCGCCGTCGGCGTCTATGACGAAGACACCGGGCGCTACACTCTTTATGCCGGTGGCGGCGCCGTTGTCCGCCCGAAGAATGAGCTGGCCGGTATTCTGGGTGTTGAGCCGGACATGGTGCGCGTCGTCGCCAAGGATGTGGGTGGTAATTTCGGCACCCGCAATTCCTTTTTCCCGGAATTCGCCATGATGCCCTGGGCTGCAAAACGGCTGGGACGCCCGGTGAAATGGACGGCCGACCGCTCGGAAGCTTTCCTGTCGGACTATCAGGGGCGCGATCTGCATGTGGAGGCCGAACTGGCCCTCGACCGGGACGGCAACTTTATCGCCATGCGCGGCTCCAACGTCTCCAACATCGGCGCCCACACCGTTTCCGTGGTGCCGCTCACCAAGGGCGTCGAGATCATGTGCGGCCCATACCGGATACCGGCGATCTATTTCCGGGCGCGCGGCGTCCATTCCAACACGCCGCCGACCAATCCCTACCGCTCCGCCGGGCGGCCGGAAGTAATTTTCGTGATGGAACGCATGGTCGATCTGGCGGCCCGGGAATGCGGCTTCGATCCAATCCAATTGCGCCGCCGCAATATGATCAAGCCCGACGAGATGCCCTACGACAACAAGCTCGGCATGACCTACGATTCCGGCACCTACGAGGCGGCCATGGATCAGTGCTTCGGTATTTCCGATCTGGATGGGTTTGCGGCGCGCAAAGCGGACTCGGCCAAGCGCAGCCTGAAAAGAGGCCTCGGCATCTCCGCCTATATGGAAACCTCCACCGGCGCGCCAAGGGAGCGCACCGAAATGACCGTCCGCCCTGACGGCGAAATCGATGTGATCATCGGTACCCTGTCCGCCGGCCAGGGGCACGAGACCAGCTTCGCCCAATTGCTCACCGAGTGGTTGGATGTGCCCATCGATTGCGTCAATCTGATTACCGGCGATACCGATATCGTATCGGTCGGCGGCGGAACGCACTCGGGCCGTTCCATGCGGCTGGCCGGCGTCGTCATGGGCATGGCCACCGACATCATCATCGAAAAAGGCCAGCGCATCGCCGGGCATGTATTGGAAGCGTCGGAAAATGATATCGAATTTGCCAATGGCCGCTTCGGCATTGCCGGCACCGACCGCTCCCTGGATATATTCGAGATCGCCAAGGCGGCCATGGAGCGGGACGACCTGCCCGAAGACCTGGCCGGCGAATTAACCGGCGAGGGGGATTTCACCCAGACCAAGCCCGCCTACCCGTTCGGTTGCCACACCTGCGAGGTGGAAGTGGACACCGACACCGGCCAAGTGGCAATCGTCCGCTATGCCGGCGTCGATGATGTGGGGCGCGCCATCAATCCGTTGATCCTTGCGGGCCAGGCCCATGGCGGCATCGTTCAGGGATTGGGTCAGGCTCTCTTGGAAAGCACCGCCTACGATGCAGAAACAGGGCAGATGCTGGGCGGCTCGTTCATGGATTACGCCATGCCAAGAGCCGGCGATATGCCCAGCTTCATAACCGAGATTTCGGAAGTGCCGACGCCGATCAATCCCTTAGGCATCCGCGCCGGCGGCGAAGGCGGCACCACACCGGCGCTTTCGGCGCTGGTCAACGCCATCGTCGATGCGCTGGCCGAATTCGGCGTCCGCCATGTAGAAATGCCGACGACTCCAGAAAAAGTCTGGCGCGCCATTCAAGACGCGAAGGGCTAGCTTTCCGGCAGGCCGGCTTTACGGAGGCCATCCAGCAATAGATTTTGCGATGGCGCGTGGAATGTCGGATAGGTGCCGCGGAAATACAGCCTGGGAAAAGGCAACTGAGACAGCTTCAATAATTCTAAAAATGCCTACAATCGTTGAAATTATCTTTAAAGATACCCACTTGATTAACGAATGCTAATCATTCGCAATAGGGGGTTTCAACGGTGAGCAGGGTCCAAAAGTATCGGGTGCTCTACGTCGAGGATGAGCAAGAAACGGCCAATATTTGCAAGGCCGTGCTGGTGGCGCGGAATTATGATGTCGATCTCGCCTTTACCGGAAAGGACGGCAAGGACCAGTTCGCGTGCGGCGCCTACGACGCCGTATTGCTGGACTACCGCCTTCCAGACATGGATGGGCTGGAGTTGGCGCGCGCCATGCTAGCGGAAGAACCTAGCATCCCCATCGTATTTATTACCGGGCGCGGCAGCGAAAAAATCGCCGCCGAAGCGTTGGCGCTGGGCGTATCCCAATACGTGGTTAAGGACAATGAAGACGTTTACACAACGGTGCTACCCGAAGTCATATCGAGTGTCATCAAGCGTGCCGAAGACAAAGAGTCTCTCTCCAAATGCGAAGACCGCTACGACCGCGCCATAGCCGGTTCGCAAATCGGGCTTTGGGAATGGAACATCAAAACCGATGAAGAGTTCTACTCGACCCAGTGGCTCCAAATTGTCGGATATGAAGACGGCGAGTTCGGCACCGATCGAGGCGCCTTTTTACGCCTCGTTCACCCCAACGATGTAAGCGCCGTAAAGGAGAGCCTACGAGCCCATTTTGAAAATCATGAACCCTACGACATCGAAATAAGGATGAAACATAAACGGAAACACTATATTTGGGTGCGGTCGCAAGCAGAAGTGTTTCGGGACAAAAATGGCGAACCGGAATACATGTCCGGGTCTTTAACCGACATCACCGTGCAAAAATCTACCGAAGAGGCGCTTATCGCAAGTGAGCAGATGTTCAAGGATTTCGCAGAATCGGCGGCGGACCGTTTCTGGGAAATGGACAAGGATTTTCGCTTTACCTACATATCGGAAGCGTCCGCCAACCCATCCAGAATTTTGTCGGCTGACATGGTTGGAAAAACCCGGTGGGAACTGGCCGGCATCGACGCCGATAGCGATATCTGGGAGCAGCATAAAATTGATCTCCATGCCCACAAGGCAATCCAAGATTTTCAATATCGGCGCGTTATGCCAGGTGGCGAGACGTTCTGGATCAGGGTCTCGGCCAAGCCGCTGTTCGACAAGGACGGTAATTTTGAAGGATACCGGGGCACCAACCTCGATATCACCGCGCGAAAATTGGCTGAACAAAAATTTGCCGAGAGTGAAGGCTTATACCGTGCCCTATTCGAGGGCGCCAACGATGGCATTGTCATTCGCGAACCCGGCAACCGCGTGATTGTTGATTGCAATCAGACCTTCGCCAAACGGCTCGGTTATGAGCGGGCGGAACTAATCGGCCAGTCTATCGATAATATCTCGATCGACACCAGCCAGAAGGAAAGAGATTTACGGCAATCCAATCTGGAAAACCAAATCGAATTGACGGCCGTACGTACCCATCGGCGTAAAGACGGCACGGAGTTGCCGGTGGAAATTAGCGGTGCCGTGGTGGCCATTGGAGACCGCAATCTGGTCATATCCGTCGTTCGCGACATCTCGGAGCGCAAAAACGCAGAAGCGACGCTGCGACAAAGTGAAATGCGCTTCCGGGATTTCGCGGCAATGACCGCCGACCGGTTCTGGGAATTAGATAATGATTTTCGGTTTACCTATGTATCGGATGCCACGGAAACTTTGACCTTCGATGCGGAAGCGTTGATAGGAAAAACCCATTGGGAATTGGAGAGCCTCGATCTTGCCAAAGGCTCCTGGGATGATTTTCGAACGCTGCTCGGTAAAAGAGAGCCCATTCGAAATTATCCGTATTCATGGACGAGAAATGATGGATCAAAACGGGAAATTTCTATGTCGGCCAATCCAATTGTCGGCGACGATGGCGCCGCTTGCGGGTACCGGGGGACATCCAAGGACATAACCGCCGAGGTCGCCGCCAGGAAAGAGGCAACGGCAATTCAGCAGCGATTTTTTGACGCTCTGGAAGAATTAGATGTCGGTGTTATCTTGTGGGGCGCCGACAATCGCTTCGTCTATTGCAATAAATTTTTTAAAGGTCTGCACGAGACACCAGGAACATTGGGCATGCTCGTTCCTGGCACCGAATACAGGGAGTTGATCACAGCTATTGCGAATAGCGGCGTTCTGAATATTGAGCAAGATAATTTAGAGGACTGGATTTCAGAAAGAATCAACAAATTCAATCGTAATGAAATTGAGGAAGAAGTCGTGCGAGATGACGGGCGGGCCATTAGAACGGCGGCGCAAAAATTGGATGATGGCGGCACGGTAATATTCCGGTTCGATATTACAGAGCTGAAAAACAAACAAAACGAGGCCGAAGCGGCGAACCGGGCCAAATCAGAATTTCTAGCCTCCATGAGCCATGAATTGCGCACCCCTTTGAATGCTGTCCTCGGGTTCGGGCAACTGCTGGAAAACAATCCAAAATCGCCGTTGTCAGAAGTGCAGTTGGACCATACAAGGCAAATTATAAAAGGCGGCACCCAGCTTCTCGAGCTTATCGATCAAGTTCTGGAGCTTTCCAAGATTGAGGCGGGTAAAGTTTCTCTATCCGTCGAAAATGTTGTTCCGGCGTTGGTCGTCAACGATTGCCTCATGATGGTCCGAGAACGGGCCGACAAGAATGAAATCACCTTGGATGATCAAACCAATGACGGTGATTTGCCCATCCTCAGGACAGATCAAAATCGCTTCCGCCAAATTCTGCTCAATCTTCTTTCCAACGCCGTTAAGTACAACCGACCCGGTGGCTCGGTCACGGTTACAACGGAATTGGCGGAGAATAATTTCCAACGAATAAGCATCGTCGATACCGGGATTGGCATTCCCAAAGACCGGCAGAAAGAAATGTTCGAACCCTTCAACCGCCTCGGTCTTGAAGCGGGAGAAATCGAAGGCACCGGCATCGGATTGACGATCACCAAACAGATCATAGAATTGCTGGACGGACGCATAGGGTTTGAAAGCGAGGAAGGCACCGGCAGTAC
>JABHAA010000004.1 GCA_018674495.1 Rhodospirillaceae bacterium
AGCTCGTCCACCTTGATGGTCGGCTGGCCGACGCCGACGGGGACGCCTTGGCCGTCCTTGCCGCAGGTGCCGACGCCGGGGTCTAGCGCCATGTCGTTGCCGATCATCGAGACTTTGGTCAGCACGTCGGGGCCGTTGCCGATTAGCGTTGCGCCCTTGACCGGGGCGCCGATTTTGCCGTTCTCGATGTGATAGGCCTCGGTGCAGGAGAAGACGAATTTTCCCGATGTTATGTCCACCTGGCCGCCGCCGAAATTGACCGCATACAAACCCTTGTCCACGGATTTGAGAATCTCTTCCGGGTCCGCCTCGCCGTTTTCCATAATGGTGTTGGTCATGCGCGGCATGGGTACGTGGGCGTAGCTTTGCCGGCGGCCGTTGCCGGTGGCGGGCTTGCCCATTAGCCGCGCGTTCATGCGGTCCTGCATATAGCCGGTGAGGATGCCGTCTTCGATGAGGGTGGTGCGCTGGGTCGGCGTGCCCTCATCATCGATGGACAGCGAGCCGCGGCGGTCGTTGATGGTGCCGTCATCGACCACGGTGACGCCCTTGGACGCCACCCGCTCGCCCATCAATTCGGAAAAGGCGGATGTCTTTTTGCGGTTGAAGTCGCCTTCCAGCCCATGGCCGATGGCTTCGTGCAGCAATATGGCGGGCCAGCCGGGGCCGAGCACCACGGGCATTTCGCCGGCCGGCGCCGGCACGGATTCCAAGTTTACCAACGCCTGGCGCAAGGCCTCGTCGACCGCCGATTTCCAGCAGTCGGGCTGCATATAGAAGTCATAGGTTTCGCGCCCGCCGGTCCCGTAGGAGCCCGATTCCATGCGGTCCCCTTCGCCGGTGATGCAGGAGACGTTAAGCCGCACCAGGGGGCGGATATCGGCGGCGCGGCTGCCGTCGGCGCGCAAAATCTGCACCGCCTGCCATTCGCCGGACAGCGACGCCGACACCTGGCGTATGCGCTCATCAAGGCTGCGGGCATATTCATCGATATCGGCCAGCAGCTTGACCTTGTCGGCGAACGGGGTGAGGGCTAGGGGGTTATCGTCGATATAAAGGCTTTGGTTGGTGGCATTGGGCGCGTCGGCCATCTCGCCGCCATGGCCCGCATGGACGGCGCGCACGGTTGCGGCGGCGCGTTCCAGCGCGGCTTCGGACAATTCGGATGCGTGGCTGTAGCCGGACGTCTCGCCGGCGACGGCGCGGAGCCCGAAGCCTTGCGCGGTATCGAAGCTGGCGTTCTTCAAGCGGCCATCATCGAATACCAGGCTTTCTGATTGGGAGTATTCCAAATACAGCTCGCCATCGTCGGCGCCGGCGAGGGCGCCCTCAACAATGGCCTCGGTACGCGCCCGGTCGAGCCCGGCGCGGGTGAAGAACAAATCATCGGTGGCGGCGATATCGGTCATCGCGGTTTCCTTTTCTCCCCCCGGATTACGGTGGCTGGCAGGGTGCCAAATGCGGCACGCCTCCACAAGACATTCGAAGGGTACGGGGCCTTGGCGCACACGCTCCCCTTGACCGCACAAATATTTGATCTATGATCCTGGAACTCGTGGTGATTTGTACGACCGGCTTGCGGCCACGTTAAATAATCGAAGCTAAAAGGTCGGCGCGTTAAAAGCCCCGACCGTAACCGGCCGGGGAATTTTTTTGCCCGGGTAAACGATTAGAAACCCCATGGGGTAAGGAGATCGCGATGAGCAATGATAACAATCCAGATAGCTGGCGGCGCCAGACCAATCTTGTCCGTGGCGGACTTGAACGCTCCCAATTCGATGAAATATCCGAGGCCATGTATCTGACCTCGAGCTATTCCTACGAGACCGCCGAGCAGGCGCAGCGGGCCTTTAAGGGCGAGGAGGATCATTACCTCTATTCCCGCTACGGCAATCCGTCGGTCACCATGTTCGAAGAGCGCATGAAGCTGATGGAAGGCGCCAAAATCTGCCAATCGACGGCCAGCGGCATGGGCGCGGTGTTTGCGTCCTTGGCCTGTATGCTCAAATCCGGCGACCGGCTGGTGGCGTCCAAGGCCTTGTTCGGTAGTTGCGATTATGTGTGCACCGTTCTGATGCCCCAATACGGCGTCGAGACGGAGACCGTGGCCTCCACCGACCTCAGCCATTGGGAGCGGGCCTTGTCGAAACCCACCAATGCGGTGTTTCTGGAAACCCCGTCCAATCCGATGATGCAGGTTCTCGACATTGAAGCCATCGCCGAATTGGCGCACAAGGCCGGCGCGCGGCTGATTGTGGACAATGTGTTCGCGACGCCGCTCTTCCAAAAGCCGTTGGAGCTGGGCGCAGATGTTGTCATGTATTCGACCACCAAGCATATCGACGGCCAGGGCCGCACCCTCGGCGGTGCCGTGCTTACCAACGATGAAGAATACTACCAGGACCATATGCGCATGTTCATCCGCCATACCGGGCCGACCTTAAGCCCGTTCAACGCCTGGGTGCTGACCAAGTCGTTGGAGACGCTGGAGCTGCGCGTGCGGGCGCAAGCTGCGGCGGCGACGGCGATTGCCGAATATCTGGACGGCGAGGCGGGTATTCTTAAAGTCGTGTTCCCGGGGCTGGACAGCCATCCACAGGCTGATTTGATCGGCAAACAGATGACCGGGCCGGGTACCGTCGTGGTGTTCGAATTAAACGGCGATCAGGCGCGCACTTTCCGCTTCATGAACGCGCTCCGGCTGATCGATATCTCCAACAATTTGGGCGATGCCAAAAGCATGATCACCCACCCGACGACGACCACCCACCAGCGGGTCAGCCCCGAAGAGCGGGCACAGCTCGGCATTCACGAAAACATGGTGCGCCTGTCGGTGGGACTGGAAGACGTGGAGGATCTGAAAGAGGATATAGCCCAGGCGATTAAGGCCTGACTTCAAATATGGCGATTAAGGCACAAGAGGATATATGGCGCGGGCGGGGTATAAACCCGCCCTTCGCCGCCGCCTAGCCCTGCTTCCAGGCTAACCCGTGCACTTTCCAGCCGTTTTTGGAGCCCCGGTGGCCGGCGTCGTCTTTGTCGCCTTCGAAACCTTCGGCGATGTTATAACAACGCGTGTAGCCGGCTTCGGTCATTGCCTTGGCGGCGCCGGCCGAGCGCTGGCCGGAGCGGCAGAGGAACAAGATGGTGGTATCGGCGCTGGGGCAGGCGGCTTGCACTTCGGCCACGAAATTTTCGTTCTTTACGTTGCCGGGGAAATTCAGCCAGGAAATATTGATCTGTTCGCGGCCCGCGCCCAAGGTGCTCAAATCGGTGACGCCCACATAGTTCCACTCGGCGTCGGTGCGCACATCAATGACTACGGCGCCAGCGTCCGCCGCCAGCATATCCCAGGTTTCGGTTGGCGAAACATCGCCCGCATATCCATCGGCCACGGCTATTCTCCCAAGCGCAATAACACTGGCGACTGTTATACTATCGGGGTGCGCCCAGCGCCATACCGGGAAGGTTCTTTCCAGGCACGGGCGGGCGTTGTATCTAGGGTGCGTCGAAACCACGGCCTGAAGAAGACGATAGAAAATGAATTCCGAAACCGGACCCGAATTGTCGGTGGTTGTGCCCGTGCTGGACGAGGCCGAGAATATCGTCCCGCTGGTAGAAGAAATCTATGCGGCGCTGGAAGGCGGCCCGGCCTTCGAAATCGTCTATGTGGATGACGGCAGCTCAGATGAAAGCTTCGAGGTTTTGTCCGAGCTGGCTTCGGCGCGGCCCAATTTCCGTGCGTTGCGGCACGCATCTCGCGCCGGCCAAAGCGCCGCCATTTTAAGCGGTGTGCGCGCCGCCGGGGCCGGATTGATCGCAACATTGGACGGCGACGGCCAGAACGATCCCGCCGATATCCCGAAATTGCTCGCCCTTTACCGAACCGAAGCGGTGGGAGCGGCGCCGCTGATGATCGCCGGCCACCGCCGCCAGCGCCGGGACGGCATTGTAAAGCGTGTCTCGTCGCGCATCGCCAATCGGGTTCGCGCCCGCATGCTTGGCGATCAGACGCCGGACACGGGCTGCGGGCTGAAACTGTTCCCGCGCCAGACATTTCTGGAATTTCCCGCCTTTGATCATATGCACCGCTTCCTGCCGGCGCTAATGCTGCGCGCCGGGGGCCGGGTGATATCCGAAGACGTGGGCCATCGGGCGCGGGCGCGGGGGCAATCGAAATACGGCATGTGGGACCGGCTTTGGGTCGGCATTGCCGATCTGCGCGGCGTCGGCTGGCTGGCGCGCCGGGGCATGGCCCCGGAGATATCCGAGATTAAGGGCACGCCCGATACGGGCGCCTAAGGAACCGGCCGCCATGCAATCTTTGCCCCGCACCATCATTCGCGGCCTGATCATCATCGCCGTTTTGATCGCCGCCGGATTTTTGCTGAAAAAATGGGGCATCGGCGGCGGCATTCTCAACGAAGCCTGGATCGACGCCAATATCCGCCAGAACGGCGCCTCCGGCGGCGTCATGTTCCTGGCCATCGGCGGCGCCTTTATCGCCGTCGGATTTCCCCGCCAGGGGGTGTCATTTTTGGCCGGCTTTGCTTTCGGGCTGGTGACCGGAACATTGTTGGCGGTAATCGCGACCACAATTGGCTGCATCGTGACATTCAGCTTTTCGCGCTTCCTGGCGCGCCGCTGGATCGCATCCAAATTTTCCGAGCGCATCGCCAAGGCCGATGATTTTTTCAAAGCCAATACCTTCGCCGCCACGTTGCTGATCCGCTTTCTGCCATTGGGCAGCAATCTGGTCACCAATCTTGTGGCCGGCGTCTCCAAGGCGGGCGCCGTGGCTTTTGTCGGCGGCTCCGGGCTCGGCTATATCCCGCAGAGCTTCATCTTCGCTTTGTTGGGGAGCGGCATATCCCTGGAGCCGGGCTTGCGCATCAGCCTGAGCGTGGTCTTGTTCCTGGCCTCGGCGGCGCTCGGGTTTTACCTCTACCGCAAGTACCGCCGAGAAGGTTCCGCTGCTTTTGATTAAGGGGGCGCAGCCGCTTTGACTAATGCAACGTCCAGACCGCATCGACGCGGCGCATAGCGGCTGGTTTGATCAGATTGTGGCTGGCGACATTGACCGAATGAATGCGACCCTCCAAATTGCTGTCCCAATAGTCCAGGAACTTGATCAGGGTCGGATATTCGGGCGGCAGATCAAGGGTCTGCCAGATGAAACTTTGCAACAGATCGGGATAGTCGGGGATGCGGTAGAGAACTTCGGCGGTGGTTAGGCAATAACCTTTCAGTAGTTTGCCCATATCGCGGCTGGAATATTTTTGGCGCGCTTTCCGGCGATGTCGCATATGTCCACCATCCTTTGCAAAATTCATTGAAAGAATAATTCATGGCAATTGTAGGCCGAGTTCCAAAAATACTTCAACCTTTTCAAGGAATTAGCACTCACACGGCGGGAGTGCTGCCAAGGCGCTCGGGGGTAAATTTAAGATTTTATTGGCCCGGGGCTTGACGTTCGGCGCTCACAGACTACTTTGTTAGCACTCTCGCGCCGTGAGTGCTAATTGCGGCGCCTTTTCATTTTCGTAATATCTGGAGGAAGATAATGGGTTTCAGGCCTTTGCATGACCGCATTCTGGTGCGGCGGCTAGAAGAAGAAGAAAAAACCGCTGGTGGGATCATCATTCCCGATACCGCCAAGGAAAAACCGTCCGAGGGCGAAATTGTCGCCGTTGGTTCTGGCATTCGCGGCGAAGACGGCACCATCACGCCGCTCGACGTGAAAGCTGGTGATACCATTCTGTTCGGCAAGTATGGCGGAACGGAAGTCGCTGTCGATGGCGAGGATCTCATTATTCTTCGCGAATCGGACGTTCTGGGAATCATTGAAGCCAAGGCGAAAGCGAAGAAAAAGGCCGCGTAATTTCCGGCGCTTCGTAATAATTCGCAAATTCGTAATTCAGCTATAGGAGATCTCAATCATGGCTGCCAAAGAAGTCAAATTTGATACTGACGCCCGCCAGAAGATGCTGGCTGGCGTCGACATGCTCGCCAACGCGGTGAAAGTCACGCTCGGCCCCAAAGGCCGCAACGTGGTTCTGGACAAATCGTTCGGCGCGCCGCGCATCACCAAGGACGGCGTCACCGTCGCCAAGGAAATCGAACTGTCCGATAAGTTCGAAAACATGGGCGCCCAGATGGTGCGCGAAGTTGCATCCAAGACCAACGACGAAGCCGGCGACGGCACCACGACCGCAACGATCCTGGCCCAGGCCATTGTTCGTGAAGGCACCAAAGCGGTTGCCGCCGGCATGAACCCGATGGATCTGCGCCGCGGCGTCGATCTGGCGGTTGCCGCCGTGATCAAGGATCTGACCAAGCGCGCGAAGAAAGTGTCCACCTCGGAAGAGATTTCCCAGGTTGGCACCATTTCCGCCAACGGTGAAGCCTCCATCGGCGATATGATTGCCGAAGCCATGTCCAAAGTCGGCAACGAAGGCGTCATCACGGTCGAGGAAGCCAAGAGCCTCAATTCCGAGCTCGACGTCGTCGAAGGTATGCAGTTCGACCGCGGTTACACCTCGCCCTATTTCGTGACCAACGCCGAAAAGATGATCTGCGATCTGGAAAATCCCTTTATCCTGATCCACGAAAAGAAGCTGTCCTCGTTGCAGCCGATGCTGCCGGTTCTGGAAGCCGTTGTTCAGTCTTCCCGTCCGCTGCTGATCATCGCCGAAGATATCGAAGGCGAAGCGCTGGCCACGTTGGTGGTCAACAAGTTGCGCGGTGGCCTGAAAGTCGCCGCCGTCAAGGCGCCAGGCTTCGGTGATCGCCGCAAAGCGATGCTCGAAGATATCGCCATCCTCACATCGGGGCAGGTGATCTCAGAAGATTTGGGCATCAAGCTTGAAAATGTCTCTCTCGATATGATGGGGTCCGCCAAGCGCATCACCATCACTAAGGAAGAATCGACCATCGTCGAGGGTTCCGGCAACAAGAAAGACATCGAAGGCCGTTGCAACCAGATCCGCGCCCAGATCGAGGAAACCACTTCCGATTACGATCGCGAGAAACTGCAGGAACGTCTGGCCAAGCTGGCCGGCGGCGTTGCCGTTCTCAACATCGGCGGTGCTACCGAGGTTGAAGTGAAAGAACGCAAAGACCGCGTTGAGGACGCGCTTAACTCGACCCGCGCTGCGGTCGAAGAAGGCATCGTTCCCGGCGGCGGCGTGGCGCTTCTTTATGCCACCCGCATTCTCGGCAAGGTCGAATGCGAAAATGACGACCAGAAGGTCGGCATCGACATCGTCCGCCGTGCTTTGCAGGCGCCAGTGCGTCAAATCGCCGAAAACGCCGGCGTCGACGGCGCCGTTGTTGCCGGTAAGCTTTTGGAGCAGAAAGATGCCAACTTCGGCTTCGATGCCCAGACCGAGACCTATAAGGATTTGGTCAAGGCGGGTATCGTTGATCCGGCCAAGGTCGTACGCACCGCGTTGCAAGACGCTGCCTCGATTGCTGGTCTTCTGATCACCACCGAAGCCATGGTCGCCGAAAAGCACGACGACAAGCCAGCGATGCCGATGGCGCCGCCGGACATGGGCGGCATGGGCGGCATGGGCGGCATGATGTAAGCCACCTCGTCCAAGTTGTTAAAAAATTGGGTCGCGCCTCCGGGCGCGGCCCTTTTTTTGTGGGCCCGGCAATCGTAAATATTCGCGCAGATTCGATGGTATATTAAAGCGGGTTGATATATCTAGGTATTTTTTGTTATGTTTATACGTAATAATACGTATAAACCGAGCGATCCTGGGAAGAAGTAGATGAAATTCGATTGGAAAGTTTACCTGCACGAACAGCTCCAGTGGGCCGAGTGCTTGATGTCCCGGGCCGAGGATTGTGAAGGCCAGGAAAAGCAAGCGCTTTACGAACTCAGTAAATCAGCTCTGCACAATGCCACGCAGCGCCTGGAGGCTATCACCGAATAACTTGTTATCTGCTCCGCGGGATCCTTGGCTGCCGCGCCCAATTCGGGCAGCGTTCTGGGTGCGGGCCTTTCTCATTGGTAATATTGGCGAAGCCGTCGCTATCCTGTTGCTGGTTCCATAATTATAGCTAGTATTCCAGCGCTACCTTGGCAGCGGGGTTACCCTGCGTTTGCCTGCTGGGCTGGCGAAGACCTGGCAACATTGGAGATTTCCCCATGGCGACAATCGTGTTCGTGACCGATTTTCCCGACGCGGCGGTCGTGGCGAAGGATATGGCGCCTCCGGACTTTGATCTGGTCATAGTCCCTGCCGGTAGTTCCGAATATTTGGAAGCAATGGCCGGCGCCGAATATCTGGTCGGCTTCGTGGATGGCCTGATCAATGACGCGTTGTTTCGGTGCGGCCCAAATCTCAAGCTGGTGCAGCTCTTGAGCGCCGGTTACGAGAAAGCCGATATGGACGCCGCGCGGCAAGCGGGCGTCCCCGTTGCCAATAACGGTGGCGCCAATTCGGTTGCCGTTTCGGAGCATGTGCTCATGCTCTTGCTAGCGGTTTCGCGCCAGCTCATCTTACAGCACGCCAACGTCATCGCAGGGCGCTGGCGCGGCAACAGCGTGCCCCGGGTGTATGAACTTCGCGGCAAAACCCTCGGCATCGTCGGGCTTGGAACCATTGGCAAGAAAACCGCGCGCCTTGCGCAAGCCTTCGGCATGGATGTGATCTACTACGATATCGAACGGCTCGGCGAAGACGCCGAAGACCTGCTTGATGTCCGGTTCAGGCTGTTTCGGGAATTGCTTGGGCTTTCCGATGTGGTCAGCCTGCATACGCCCCTCGATGTATCGACGTACCATATGATTGGCGAAGCGGAACTGGCGCTGATGAAGCCATCGGCGATGTTGATCAATACGGCCCGTGGACCCGTCGTGAACGAGGCGGATCTGTATGATGCGCTCGCGGCGGGGAATATCGCCGGCGCCGGCCTTGATGTCTATGATCCGGAACCGCCCGCCGCCGATAATCCGTTGTATTCGCTAAATAATGTGGTCCTCACCGCGCATATGGCGGGACCGACCTTCGAAAGCAATATTGCGCGGGTGCGCAACGCGTTCGATAATGTGCAGCGGGTTGCGAGCGGCAAGGAGCCGTTCTGGCTTGTCTCTACTCCCCCGCCTCGCCAGTGAGCCTACCCCGCCTGAGCACATTGACCAGGCCCATTTCACTGCGCGATTCCTGGCGGCCACGGGCGACGTTGAGGAGCGATACGAACGGCCGGTAGGGGCGGCGTGCCCACGCGGCGGCGTAAAATAAAAGCGTGCCGATAACGCGCAAACGCTTCAGCCGCGCATCGGTGAAATGCTCCGAATACGACACTGTCTTCGAGGCATCGGCGTAGGAGCGGAGGCTGTCGAAATAGGCGTCATCCAGGACCATTTCCCGCTCCGCCGATATGGCGGCGAACAATTCCGATCCCGGATAGGGGGAAAACGCCCAGACGCTGATATCAAAGGCGCCGGCAAAACCCATCTGGATAATGAAGCGGTAGCTTTGCAAAACTTCGGCAAACGTCTCGCCGGGAAAGCCCAGGATGATGTTGCATTTGACGTTCATACCCTTGGCAAAGCTGGCGCGGATGGATGTCAGCACCGCATCGGTGGTGATCTTCTTTTTGATGCGCGCCAGCACTGCGGGCGCGCCGCTTTCCGGCGAATAGGACATGTTGCGGCAGCCCGACTTATAAAGGAGCGCCGCCACTTCTTCGTCGATGGCTTCTGAGCGGGTGCCGCTCGGCAATTGCCAGGTGAAATTCATGCCGCGCTCATCGATCTTGCGGCAGAAATCGACGATCCAGGCCTTTTTGACGATGGCAGTCAGGTCGTAAAAATCGAAATTCTCGATGCCGTAGCGATCCTGGTATTCCTGCATCTCGTCCAGCAACAGATCGGGATCGCGGGGAATCCAGCGGGTGGTCCACATGGATGGGTTTGAACAGAACGTGCATTGATAGGGGCAGCCCCGGCTGGCCATAACGGGCAAGCTGCGGCCCCGGTTGACGCCGAAGCCATAGCCCCGCTCCAGATAGTTCTCGATGGGCATCAGGTCCCAGGCCGGCCAGGGGATTTGATCGATGTCCCGGCGCCGCCCCCGGCGGGGATTGATCACCGCTTTGCCGCCGGCACCTTTGTAGGCAATGCCGTCGATGGTTTCCGGGGCAAGATTACCGGCCAGGTACGCGGCTGCAATTTCCGTCGCCGTTTCTTCGCCCTCGCCAAGCACGCAGAAGTCGAGTTCGCTCTCTAACAGGCTTTGTTCGGGGAGCGCCGTGATATGTTCGCCGCCGCCAATCAGCAATTTTTCGGGATAGCGTGCCCGGATGGCGGCCACCAGATCCCGGCAGGCGGGCCATTCAAACGAAAAGCCGAAGGCAACGCCGACGATCTTACAATCAGGATCGATGCGGTTCACCGTTTCCGCCAGCGACAGGCCGTAATAGTAACAATCGTTGGGCGCTGGATGGCGGGTGTCCAGGGATTCGCCGACTGCATCGATCATTTGCACGCCGAAGCCGGCACCGCGTAAGGACCCGGCGAGATAGGCGAGGCCAAGGGGCGGCGTGAACATGGTGGTGATGTTCTTGGCCGGAACGACGATGGCAGGCCGGATAAGGCAGATATCAATGGGCATGTGGGAAATTAGGATTCCGGTTTGAATGCAATGGTTTCAATCTACTATCCAATATTTTAGTGATCTTCCAGAAAAATCCGGGTTGCCGCCACCGCGTTTTTGAGTCCGCAGCGCGTAATCTCGACGCCGTCCGGAAAGGCGCTGAGCAGCCGGGTTGGCGTCGCCCTATCGAGAAGCGCGAAAACGCCCCGGTCGGTATTTTTGCGGACCAGCCGCCCGAACGCCTGTTTCAGGCGCAGCCGCGTGATCATGTCATCATAGCGTCCGCCCTCGTAAGCCGATTTTCTGGCCCGGTGCAATAACGTGGGGCGCGGCCAGGGCACCCGGTCAAAGCAGATCAGACGCAGCGCGCGCCCCGGCACATCGACGCCGTCGCGCACCGCATCGGTGCCCAGCAGGCAGGCATCTTCCTCGGCCCGGAAAATATCCACCAGCGTGCCGGTATCCAGGCCATCCACATGCTGGGCGAACAATTGCATATGCGCGAACCGTTCCGATTCCGATAATTTCGCATGGACGGCGCGCAGGCGCTGGATGGATGTGAATAGCCCCAAGGCGCCGCCCCCCGATGCCAGCATCAATTCCCGGTTGGCGGCGGCGAGCTGCTCGATATTGTTTTTTTCGATGTCGGAGACAATGAACACCTTGGTTTGAGCGGCGTAATCGAAGGGCGAGGCGACGCTGTCGAATTTCGGCGTCCCTTCCAGGTGGCGGGCACCGGTGCGTACGGCGACGCTTTGCTGCGCGCCGTCTTCTTTGGTGGTGGAATCTGCCCCGGTCGAATCAGAGAGGGTCGCAGAGGTGATCAAAAGCCCGTGCGCCGAATTGCCCACCTGCTCGGCGAAGGGCAGCATCGGATCGATCCAATGGCGGTGCATGCCGGTATCGAAGTCGCGGCCTTCGATGCGCTCGACACTGAAGAAATCGACGAAGTCTTCCGGTGTCTCGTCCAGAAGGGCGCCGAGCATGGCCCGCCAAGCGCCGGCGCTGCCAATGGCGCGCCGCTCCAGGGAGCGGATGATGGCTTCGATGCGCGACCGGGTGGCGGTATCCAACTCGTCGGCTTCATCGTCCAGGCGCTTGTGCAATATCTGGCACAATCGCTGGGCCGGTTTGATGATCGCATCCAGAAACCCGCTAAGCGCTTGTCCGGCCTCACCCAGTCCCTCCACGCCTGGCGCCACATCGCATTCCAGGCCGTAATTGGAGTTGGCGTTGGCGTCGCGGGCATAGACCTGGGCGCGCACCAGGGTGAGGAAACTTTCCGCTGGTCCGTGCGGGGCGCCGTCGGTCAGCCGCTGCATCCAGCCCTGGTTGGGCAAGCCATGGGCGGCCCGCAATATTTCGTCCAATGCTTCGGCAGCCGCGCCGCTTTCGCCGAGCAATCCGTCGGTGCGGGCTTTGAGGCCGCGCGCCCGGGACGAGCGCCGGTTTGTGTCGGCGCCGATCAGCCAGCGGCGCAGCTCGGCCAGTTCCAGCCCGGTCAGGTGCGCCGAAAAGGCGCTGTCGGCGGCGTCAAACAGATGATGGCCCTCGTCGAACACATAGCGGGTCGGTCGGTAAGCATCGTCGCCGCCGAGCGCCGCCTGGATCAGCACCAGGGCGTGGTTGGCGATGACGATGCGGGCGCGTCTGGCCCGGCGCACGGATTTTTCGATAAAACATTTGCCGTAGTGGGTGCAGCCCGAATAG
This sequence comes from Rhodospirillaceae bacterium, assembly GCA_018674495.1. Taxonomy (GTDB): domain Bacteria; phylum Pseudomonadota; class Alphaproteobacteria; order Rhodospirillales; family UBA2165. The sequence goes on from JABHAA010000004.1 coordinate 12,321, forward strand.
ATGCATTCGCCGCGCGTATCGGTAAGATCAATGGTCCGCCGACGACCCAGAAGATCGGCCAGCCAGGCCGGGAAATCGCCGCCGATCATGTCGCCGTCACGGCTCGCCGCTACCCAGCGCGCGGTTAGCCCGAGCGCGATGCGGTCTTCGGTGCCCGGCGCGTTCACTGCGTCTTCCAGGTTCAAAAGGCAGACATAGTTTTCGCGGCCCTTGCGGACCACGGCACGCAGGGCCTTTTCGGCTGGGTCCGGGTAGAGCCGGTCCAACTCGCCATCCAATTGGCGCTGCAAGTTGCGGGTATAGGTGGAAACCCAGACCGCGGCTTCGTTCTTGTCCGCCCAGACGCTGGCCGGCGCCAAATAGCCCAAGGTCTTGCCGACGCCGGTGCCGGCCTCGGTGATGGCGGCGTTAGGGTTGCCGTCGGCTTCGGTGGGCTGAAAGGCGTGCGCGGCGGCGACCGCATATTCGATCTGTTCGGGCCGGTCCTCGGCGCCGTCGCCCAAAAGCTGGTGCAGGCGCCCCTTTACCTCCGCCTCCGGCACCGGCTCGTGGCCCGGCGACGGCGGCGGGGCGCTTTCAGACCATTCTTTAAGCCGCGTCCAGACGCGCAATCCTTCCGCCGGATTATTGGGCCTACGCTGGGGCTGGTCGCCATCGATTGCGGCAAGCACATATTGGCCCCAGGGCCAGGCATTGCTGGCCATCGACCAGGCAATGGCGCCGGCCGGCTGCTTGGCGCCTGCTAATTCGCCCAACAGCGTGCGCGCCGCCTCGACAAGTCCCAAGGCCGCGTCTTCGGGGGTCTTGGCGTGGGCCAGCCCCAAGGCATCGGCCAGGCCGTTTGGTGTCGGCACGCAGAAGCGGGCGGGGCGCGCGAAGGCGAACAGCTCCAACAGATCGAAGGCGGCGAAGGGCCGGATATTCATATGGCGGGCGGCGGATTTGGTGTGGCAGAGGATCGGCGGGCGCTCGCCCGCACGCGCCGCCGCAGCGGCGTGATCCAAGGTCTCGAAGCTGCCGTCGCTTTCCAGCAACAACGCGCCGCGATAATCGGCGATAAGCACCGGCGCGTCGGGTAAACGTATGAAGGGGCGGGCTTCGGGCTGGTCCATAGCGCCATACTATCCGCGCCATAGCTCCCGCGCCATCAAAACGAAAGAATGGCGGTGGTCGTAAAATTTGTTCAAATTTACATAAAATTCGAAACAAAATTTAAGTAAATAAATAATATTGACTTCGGATGTTAAAATAAACAAAAATAATAATCAATAAATTCAAGTTAATTGGTCCAAAAGTTCGGAGGATGATATGAACAAGATAAAGTTATCGCTAATTGCTATGTCCATGATGACACTTGCCGGCTGCGGTGCTGCGGCGTTGACCGTGACCGGGGTAGCCGCCGGCGCTGGTGTCGATCACAGTTTAAGCGGCATCACCTACAAGACCTTCGCGGTACCGGCGGACGAGCTGCGCCAGGCGACCCTGGTGACCTTGGCGCGGCTGGATATGGATCTCACCAATATGGCTGAATCCGATGCCGGGTGGGACTTGAATGTGCGCGCGGCGGGCCGCGATATCTCCATCGAGTTGGAGACCCTGACCCGCATGGTTACCCGCATGCGCGTTACCGCCGACGAAGGCTTTCTGTTTTTCCGCGATACCGCCACTTCGACCGAGATAATCCTGCAGACCGTCGAAACATTGGATTATCTGGCCGAAAACGAAGGAGGGTAAGACATTGCGCAAACCATCCGCTACCGCCCTGATCGCCGCCGCTGCCGCGGTCATCGGCTTATATGCTTTGACCACCACCAACGTAGCCGCCGAAACCCCCTTCGCCGCGTTGACGCCGGGCGGCCAATCCATCGCCCGCGCCCTGCACAGCGCGCAACTATTTCCCGATAGCGCCAGCGGCATCGATTTGGACAGCATTGCGGTCTTGAAAGCGGATGCGTCCGGCTGGGGGCCGGTGTTCGATCAGATGAAAGCGCGGGGGCTGATCGCCGGGCGCAGCCTGGGGCTGGTCATCTTAGGTCCCCGCCGCGTGGCCGCCTCCCGGGCTTGGGCGTCGAAGTCCCGCGCTATCGTGGTCACCAACGCCATGGGCCGCCAGGTCAGCTTTTTCCGCGCCCCGCTCCGCCGGCAGGCGCTACGACTGCCGCTCCGCGCTCTCGCCGGGCGTTAGGTCTCCATTTTGGCCGGTGTTGACGGCGTAGGTGTTGGACCATAGGTTCCAGCCGTTAAAATCATTTCCGAAGTGAAGGCCCCTGATTTATGAGTGAAGTTCAAGACCACGCCCGCGCCGCCAACGCTTGGCCGTTCGCCGAAGCTCGCCAACTGGATAAGCGCCTGGGCGGCAAGGCGCCGGACAAAGGCTATGTGTTGTTCGAAACCGGCTACGGGCCTTCGGGTCTGCCCCATATCGGAACCTTTGGCGAGGTGGCGCGCACAACCATGGTGCGCCGCGCGTTCGAAACCATGACCGGCATGGACACCCGCCTGGTCGCCTTTTCCGATGATATGGACGGGCTGCGCAGCGTACCCGAAAACGTGCCTGAAAAAGACATGTTGGGCCAGCATCTGGGCATTCCGTTGACCCAGGTGCCCGACCCGTTCGGCACCCATGACAGCTTCGGCGCCCACAACAATGCGCGGCTGCAAACTTTCCTGGATGAGTTCGGCTTTGATTACGAGTTTAAAAGCGCCACCATGGCCTATAAATCCGGCGAGTTTGACGAAACCCTTTTGGCCATGCTGGCCAATCACGAGCGGGTGCGCGGCATCATTCTGCCGACATTGGGCGAAGAGCGGCGCAAGACCTATTCGCCGTTCCTGCCCGTCTGCCCCGATACCGGGCGCGTGCTGCAGGTGCCGGTGATCGAAACCGACACCGATGCGGGCACGCTTGTTTATGAAGGCGAAGACGGCAAGAAAGTGGAAGTGCCGGTCACCGGCGGCCATTGCAAGATGCAGTGGAAGGCGGATTGGGCCATGCGCTGGCTGGCGCTTGGGGTTGATTATGAAATGTCGGGCAAGGATTTGATCGAATCGGTGCGTTTGTCATCGAAGATCGCGCGCCTGATGGGCGGTAATCCGCCGGCCGGTTTCACCTACGAATTATTTTTGGACGAGAACGGCGAAAAGATTTCAAAATCCCGCGGCAACGGGCTTTCCATGGAGGAATGGCTGAAATATGCGCCGCCCGAATCCCTGACCCAATTCATGTACCAAAAGCCGACCCAGGCCAAACGCCTGCATTTCGATGTGATCCCGCGCAACGTGGACGACTACCTCCAGCACGTGGCCAAATACCCCGAACAGGAAGGCCAAAAGCAGCTTGAGAATCCGGCCTGGCACATCCATGCAGGCACGCCGCCCCATGAGGACGCACATCTGTCCTACAATATTCTTCTCAACCTGGCCGGCGTCTGCAACACCGAAGACAAATCCGTGCTCTGGCATTTCATCAGCCGCTACCGGCCTGGCGCGACACCGGAAAACGCACCGACCCTGGACCGGTTGACCGAATACGCGGTCGAATATTTCCGCGATTTCGTCAAGCCGGGTAAAACCTACCGGGCGCCGGACGGACCAGAGCGTGCCGCCCTCGAAGAGCTGGACGCGGCCCTCGCCGCCCTGCCGGCCGGCGCGCCCGCCGAAGACATCCAATCCCAAGTCTATGAGGTCGGCAAGAAGCATTACGGCGACGATTTGAAAAGCTGGTTCAAGGCGCTCTACGAGACGCTCCTCGGCCAATCGACGGGCCCGCGCATGGGCTCGTTCGTTGCCCTTTACGGCATCGACGAGACCCGCGCCCTAATGGGCCGCGTGCTGGCTGGCGACGATCTAAGCGCCGATTGATATGTCTTACCGCATCGAACAAATTGTCGATTGCGAGAACTATCTCGGCGAAGGCCCGGTATGGGACGTGGAATCGGGGCTCTTTTATTGGGTCGACGGAACCGGGCGGCGCAAGGGCAAGGACAATGTGTTCCGCATGCATCCGGGCACCGGCAAGGTGGAAAGCCGCCTGATTGCCGATCACGACGTGGGCGCCATCGCGGTGCGCGAAAACGGCGGCCTGGTAGCGGCCATGGATGACGGCTTTTATTTCTATGATTTCGATAGCGGCGATTTGGAGTTGATCGCCGCCATCGAAGAAGACCAGCCGCGCACCCGCCTCAACGACGGCAAGACCGACCGGGCCGGGCGCTTCATCGCCGGCGGCATGGACGATCTGGAAGAGCTGGCCATATGCGGGCTGTGGCGCCTGGATACGGACCTGTTCGTCAGCCGCATCGGCGGCGACATCATCTGCACCAACGGCCCCTGCTTTTCGCCCGACGATAAAACCTTTTACGTGACCGATACATTTCAAGAAGAGATCTGGGCCCACGACTACGACATCGAAACCGGCGCCATCTCGAACCGGCGGACCTTTGCCTCCACCAAGGGCGGCCTCGGCATTTGCGACGGCTCCACCATCGACGCGGAAGGCTATATGTGGACGGCGGAACTGGTTACCGGCGAATTGGTGCGCCGGGCGCCCGATGGCGCGGAGGAGCGGCGCATCGGCATGCCGGTCAAGAACATCACCAGCGTCACCTTCGGCGGCGATGCCATGGACGCGCTATACGTGACCACCATGGCCCGCATCGACCACCCCGGCGCCGCCGCCCACGGCCGCTTTGCGGTTGAAACCACCCCCCAATACGGCGCCGGCTCGATTTTCAAAGTCACCGGCCTCGGCATCCGCGGCATCCCGGAGCCCAGGTTTGGGGGGTAGGGGGTAATTTCCTTCAATTTCGGTGCGAAATAACGGGTATTGGGAACCTATTTTATTTATATGTTCGAATTTTAATATTTTTCGAACATATTTTGTTGACATGTACGCACATTAAACATATTTTTCACATATGTTAAATAAATTGGAAAAATCGAACATATAATTGAGACATGTTCGTTGGGTACACATATCCGATAAATATGCACAAAAATTATAATTTTTGAACATATGTGAAAAATGAGCCAATACGACCCAAACCGCCCCTACAATGCCCTTCCCGATCTGCCTCCCGAGGTAGATATCGAAACGCCGGCAATTCTGAAAAAATGCATTCCGGCGCGCGTTGCATTGGCCGAGCTTAAACAGGCATGCCACAGAATTCCCAATCAGAAAGTGCTGATAAATACGATACCCGTCAGAGAAGCCAGAGATAGCTCGGCAATCGAAAACATTGTTACAACCGAAAACAACTTATTTCGCCATGCAGCCGCAAAAGATGCCGAAACCGACATGGCGACACGGGAAACGGCTCGATATCTTCAAGCTTTGATGGACGGTGTCCATGGGATCAGTGAACGGCGCGTATCGACTTCGACCGCCGTTACCGTATGCCAGATAATTCGGGCGATTGAGGTAAATATCAGGAACACACCGGGTACCGCACTAAGGAGTTCTGGATCAGATAAAATTATATATACCCCACCCGAAGGGGAAACAATTTTGCGCGACAAGCTGCGAAGCTGGGAAACCTATTTAAATCAGGATTCAGATGTCGATCCGCTGATTCGAATGGCGCTTGCCCACTACCAGTTCGAAGCCATTCATCCCTTTACCGATGGCAATGGCCGCACGGGCCGAATATTGAACATCCTTTATCTCATAGACCAAGGACTGCTCGACATCCCGGTTCTTTATCTGAGCCGGTATCTGATCGAGAACAGGGATGATTATTACCGGTTGCTTCTGGACGTTACGGCGCGATCCGAGTGGGAGGCTTGGATAATTTTTATGCTCTCAGCTGTTGAGCAAACGGCCAAGCACACGATAGCAAAAATCTTCGCCATCAAGGCGCTTATGGACCACACGACGGATTTCATCAGTTCGGTGAATTCGAAAATTTATAAACATGAATTAATTGAGCTTATATTTCAGAATCCGATTTGCAGAATAGGTTATTTAACCGAGGCCGGTTTGGGCACCCGTCAGACGGTTTCAGGGTATTTGAAGGGACTTTGCGAAATTGGGGTGCTCGTCGAAGAAAAATTTGGTAGGGAAAAAATTTTCCTCAACATAAAACTCATGAAGCTTCTGGCGTCAGATGACAACAATTTCGAACCTTATGGCCCAAGTGTCACCAATGATCCCAGCCCAAATTAGAAATTCATCCGGCTTGCCCTCAATACGTCTCCGCATAGGCCATGTACTACGCGCGCGCCCGTTCGAACATGGGGCCGGGCTGTAAATCCCGCTTATCAAGCCGAATGCAGGGCATGATCTTGGAATAGTTGGCGGTGGAGAACAGTTTGTCGGCATCGGTCGGTTCAGCGTAATCGACTTTGCACTCGGTGACATCCACATAGGTTCGGGTCTTGCCTCCCGGCTGGGGTTTGGGAATTACCATGGCGTTTCCCGGTTCCAGCCCTCAGTTTAGCGCCGCGCTTGGAAAAATTCTTTCAACAGTTTGGCGGCGGCGGCCTCTTCGATGCCGCCATAAACCTCGGGCGCATGATGACATGTGGGCTGGGTGAATATGCGCGGTCCGTGCTCGACGCCGCCGCCCTTGGCGTCATAGGCGCCGAAGTAAAGCCGCCGGATGCGGGCCAGGGATATGGCGGCGGCGCACATGGGGCAGGGCTCCAGGGTCACGTAGAGATCGCAATCGGCGAGCCTGGGGGCGCCCTTTATTTCGGCGGCGGCGCGGATCACCAGCATTTCGGCGTGCGCCGTTGGATCGTTCAATTCGACGATCCGGTTGCCGTTGGCGGCCAGAACCCGGCCTGAGCCATCCACCAGCACCGCGCCAACCGGCACCTCGGCGCGCCCCTGTGCGGCCTCGGCTTCGGCCAGGGCGCGGGCCATGGGTTCCATTTCAGTGTTGTTCATGACGCCAAATTGGCGGAACCGGGTAGGCATGGTCAAGGCCGGGCGTTGCGCGGCCCCGGCCAGCGTCATAAAGTGCGGCCATGAACACAGAAGCCCCGCGCACATTGAATAAGCCCTTGATCGGCATCACCGCCGATACCGAAGCGGCTGGCGGTTATTCCAAATTTCCCTGGTATGCGCTACGCCACAATTACGCCTCGGCGGTGGCCAAGGCCGGCGGGCTACCGCTGATCCTGCCCCACGAGGCCGATTTGGCGGGCGAATTGCTGGCCAGCGTCGATGGGCTGGTGGTGACCGGCGGCAATTTCGATGTAGACCCGGCCCTTTACGGTGACGAGGGCGCCCACGAAACGGTGAGCTTGAAAGAAGACCGCACCCAATTTGAAATCGCTGTCACAAGGGCGGCGTTGGAACGGGATATGCCGGTGCTTGGCATCTGCGGCGGCCAGCAATTGCTGGCGGTGGTGCTGGGCGGCACATTGATCCAACATATCCCGGACGAGGTTGAGGACGCCCTGGCCCACGAGCAGCCCAATCCCAGGGACGAGCCGGGGCACAAAGTCGCCATTGAGCCCGGCACCCAATTGCACGCAATCGTCGGCGCGCCAGAAATGAACGTCAATTCGGCCCACCATCAGGCGGTCAAGGCGCTGTCCGGCTCGATGGTGGTCAACGCGGTGGCGCCGGACGGCGTTATCGAAGGCATCGAGGCGCCGCGCCAGCGTTTTTGTATCGGCGTGCAGTGGCATCCCGAATTTGAAATCGATGCGGGCGATATCCGCATATTTGCAGCTTTTGTCGATGCCGCGCGCGCCTAGACCACCCGCAGATGGGGAGCCCAAGGGCGAGCGCATCGCCAAGGTGATGGCGCGCGCTGGGCTTTGTTCCAGGCGCGAGGCCGAGCGTTGGATCGCCGAGCACCGGGTCTCCGTCGATGGCGAAGTGCTGACCACGCCGGCCTTCCTGGTGACCCCAGCAAGCCGCATCACCGTCGACGGCGTCGGCATTCCGCGCAACGAGCCGGTGCGCATGTGGCGGGTGAACAAGCCGCTCGGGCTTTTGACCACTCACAAGGACCCGCAAGGGCGGCCCACCTTGTTCGAGCAATTGCCGAAGAACATGCCAAGGGTGATTTCCATCGGGCGCCTCGACATCAATTCAGAAGGCTTGCTTTTGCTTACCAATGACGGCGAAACGGCGCGCAAGTTGGAGCTGCCTTCCACTGGCTGGACGCGGCGCTACCGGGTGCGGGTGCATGGCCGCGTCAATGAGGCCAGGCTGGCAGCTCTGGCGGAAGGCATCGAAATCGAAGGCATCCGATATGCCGGCATCCGCGCTGCCCTGGATCGCACGCAAGGCGCAAATGCCTGGCTGACCATGGCCCTGGTGGAAGGCAAAAACCGAGAAATCCGCAAAGTCATGGAGCATCTGGGGCTAGCCGTGAACCGGCTGATCCGGGTGGCCTACGGGCCGTTCCAGTTGGGCGCCCTGGGGCCGGGCCAGGTGGACGAAGTTCCGCAAAAGACCCTGGCCGAACAGCTGGGCTTTAAAAAGGCGGGCCCCGGTGCGCATAGTCGGCGGAAGAAATAGGGGCCGCCGCCTGATCGCGCCCAAGGGCGCGGCGACACGGCCAACTTCGGACCGAATCCGCGAAGCCATATTCAATATCCTGGCCCACGGGCTGCATCTGGAATTGGTCGGCTGCCCGGTGCTCGATCTTTTTGCCGGCACCGGCGCCCTTGGCTTCGAAGCCTTGTCCCGGGGCGCGGGCTCGGTCCAATTCATTGAAAATTCGAACGCCGCCATCGATCTGATCCGCGCCAATGCGGATGCCCTCGGCGAAGATGCGATAACGGTGGTGCGCGCCGATGTCAGACGGCTGGGCGCGGCGCCGACAAGCGACGATCCCGCCGGACTTGCGTTCCTCGATCCACCCTACGGAGCCCAACTGATTCCGGCAGCGCTGGAGGTTTTGGCGAGCCCCAATTGGCTGGCGGACGGCGCCGTTCTGGTGGTTGAGACCAGCCGCGATGAAATTTTAGCGCTACCAGGCGCCTTTGAGCTGCTGGAAGAGCGCAATTACGGCGCCACAAAAATCAGTTTCGCCCGCTTCAGCGCGTAACCACTGTACCGAATTTGCATGGCTGCCATGACCATTTTTTCGGCGGAACCGCTTGCGCTGGCGCGAATTTGAACTATTTCAATCTGTATGCTTAACCACATCATACAGAGTAAAAAAATGAATAAAATGCTATCCGTTTCAGTGATCGTTCTCATAGGCCTAGGCGTTATCGCGGCCTTCGTGCCCGCATCCGCCCACGCCGCCACCGCCGGCGTTTGCAGCGCCGATATTCAACTGCCGCAAAACAAGGAAGAATTGAGCCGCTTCGATGTGGAACATGCGTTGCGCCAGCTTTTCGCCCGCGCCGGCCAGACGCCGGCCAAAATCGAAAGCCGCCATGCCGGTGAAGACATCATTGCCGCCAGCGTTTACCTTGCCAGCGGCAAGCTATTCTGGTCGGTGCGCATCGATAGCGCCGAGGCGCGCGTTATTTCAAGCCGTTATCACCTGGCAACCGTTGGCTTCGGTGCACCCAAAAACTATTCTGGCGGCGCTGGCCTTCGCCGCGAAATTTCCGACACAATGCGCCTTCGCCGGCACATGCTCGGCGATGGGAAGCCCTGGGGTGATTGGGTTGCCGGCATCAAATCCACCTGTGCCGACGACTACCGGAACGGCGTGCCGGAAATGCTCTAGCGCCGCCCGAACAGCTTTTCAATATCGGCCAGCTTCAACTCCACATAGGTGGGGCGACCGTGATTGCATTGGCCGGCGTGTGGGGTGATCTCCATGCGCCGCAGCAAGGCGTTCATCTCATCACCGTTGAGACGGCGACCGGCGCGGACGCTACCGTGGCAGGCCATGGTCGAGGAGATATCGGCCAACCGATCTTTTAAGGTTATGGCTTCGCCCAGTTCGGCCAGATCATCGGCGAGATCGCGCACCAGGGCGCTCGCATCCACGTCGCCCAACAGCGCCGGCATTTCGCGCACCACCACGGCGCCAGGCCCGAAAGCTTCCAAGATCAGTCCCAATTCCGTCAGTTCGGCCGCGTGGGCCGTGATGCGCGCCACCTCGTCCTC
>JABHAA010000003.1 GCA_018674495.1 Rhodospirillaceae bacterium
CTCGGTCGGCGCCTACCATTACGCCTTCATGGGGGCAACGCCGCCAACGGCGATGCAAGCCGTGGCCACTGATCTAGCCGCCAATCTTAAAAAAGACGGTGTCGACGGGCTGATCCTCGCCGGCGTTTGACCCCAATGCACGCGCGCCGTGAGCGGGCTTGCACATTACTTCGAAGGCGCCGGTATTCCGACCACGCTGATCTCGTTGATCCGGGACCACACGATGCGCATGAAATCACCGCGCGGCTTGGCCGTGCCGTTCGAACTGGGCCGCCCCTTCGGCGCGCCGAACGAGCCCGATTTCCAGCGCCGGGTGCTGAAATCGGCCCTCGATCTGTTGGAGCGTATGGACGGGCCGGTGCTCGAAGATTTCCCCGATACGCCGCCCGGCCCGCCCGCCGAAATGGAGGGTTGGAGCTGCCCGGTGAACCTGGCGCCGCCGCCGGCAGAGTTAGGCGAAGGCGCGCAGCTTGCCGCCGATCTCAAGGCCGAGATCGGCTTGCTGCGCCCCTGGTACGCGCAATCGGTGGCGGCATCGGGCGGGCGCAAGCTGACCGGCCAGCTCGATTTGGAACCGGACGCCATCGCCGATTTTCTGGCGGCCTCGTTAAGCGATCCCTTGCCCGCTAGTCCGGTGGCCGATATGCCGATCCACCGGGCCTTAAAGCTGTCATCGGACGAGCTCAAATATTTCTACATCCAGGCCGCCCTGGCCCGCCCGGGCGCGATCACCGATGTGGAGATGGGCAATTGGTTCTACGGCGAAACACTGGCCGGTGCGCTCTATTTCAAGCTCGCCGCCAAGTTTGCCGCCGAAGAAGAGCCCTTGAAAGGCCTCGGCGAACGCCAGCTTATCCCGGCCCACCAGCGGTTTCGGATGGCATCATAGGCTTAAAAATACGCACCCCTTCCTCCTCCCCCTTTCGATGGGGGAGGAGGAAGGGGTGGTGCGCGGCATCAGCAGGAATGTACGGTGCGCAGTGCTGATTCTCCTCGGGGGACTGTAAACATATTCTTGACAGTATAAATGTGTAATATTATTGTTTACACATGATCAAGAGCTTCCGGCATCGTGGCCTCAAAGAACTCTATCAAAATGGCCGGTCGAAGAATGTAAGTCCATCGCTGCACAAAGGCTGTTTGGAGCGTATCGATGCTCTTGATCATGCAAGCCGGCCCGAGGATTTGAAAGTCCCAGGATTTAGCTTTCACGCGCTACGCGGAAAACCCAGACGCTATAGCGTACATGTCTCCGGGAACTGGTGCATTACGTTCGCGTGGGAAGACGGCAATCCCATCCGCGTGCAATTGGAGGATTATCATTGATGGCCGAATACAAGATCACCAAGCGTCCCGAGCGGGAGCCCACTCATCCTGGCGTAATCCTGGCCGGCGCTTTGGTGGCGATGCAATTGAAGGTCGCTCCGGCGGCGCGCCATATGGGCATTTCCCGCCAGTTGCTGCACAAAATTCTGAACGGCTCGGCGTCCATCACGCCGAAACTGGCGGTACGCATCGGCAAGCTGTGCGGCAATGGGCCTGAGCTTTGGGTCAATATGCAGACCGGCTTCGATCTCTGGCACGCGCGCAAATCTCTTGCTAAGGAGATCAACAAGATACCGACGCTCGCGGCTTGAGGGAATGGCCCCCGCTAAAGCGTATCGGCCAGGGGTTTGATCGCCCGAAAAGCGGTGACCGGATAAAACTGGATATCCAGCAGCCCGGCCTTAGCCAGGGGCAGTTCCGCCATTTTCTCCCGCGCCTCGGCTTCGCTTTCCGCCTCGACAATGGAAACCGCCCCCCGGCCCCCTTGGATGGAGTATAGCTCGCGGACAAAATCGTCCGCCACGAAGCCAAGCGCGGTTTTTGCTTCCGCATCCAGATAGGGTGCAAACTCTTCCGCCCCGTGGCCGTCTTTGCGCAGCGATATTACGATAATTTTCATTTCGAATCCCCTCAAGCAGGTTGGTGTTGGCAGTCATTCTACAGGAACCCGGGGCAACCTGGCCATGGGGGTGGCGCGGCGGTATTTGCCGCCCCCCGGTGCTTCGACTAAGCTCCCGCCCATCGATACCGAAGCGGGGAGGCTTTGATGCCGGAATGGTTGGTGGAATTTCCGAAGATGGACCGGGACGCGCTGCGGTCTTTGAGCAAGGCTATCGATGAAGGCTATCGCGGCTTTTCCAGGGCCTATGGGCAAGGCATCGAGGATTTCTTCGAACCCTTGCTTTTCGCCCTGGTTTGGTTCGAAAAACTTCTTTTGGCGACGCCTTGGCTGTTGATCTTAGGTGTCCTTGGCACCATCGCCTGGTTCGCGGTGCGCAGCCTGAAACTCACTGGCGGCGTCCTTGTCGCCTTTCTGGCCATCGGCTATTTGGGCATGTGGGATGACACCATGCGCACCCTGGCGATCATCTGCGTCTGTACCCTGATCGCCATTGCCATCGGCATTCCGGTGGGCATTGCCATGGCTCGCTCGGAGCGGGCGCAAAGCCTGATCACGCCGATCCTCGACGTGATGCAGACTTTGCCGATTTTCGTTTATCTTATCCCCGTGGTGATGCTTTTGGGCCTCGGCAAGGTGCCCGGCGTTATCGCGGTTGTCATCTATGCCATCCCGCCGGTGATCCGGCTGACCAATCTGGGCCTCCGGCTCGTGGACAAGGACGTGCTTGAAGCCGCCGACGCCTTTGGCGCCAGTTCCAGCCAGCGCTTGCTCGGCGTGCAATTGCCGTTGGCGCTCCCGAACATCATGGCCGGCGTCAACCAGACCATCATGATGGCCCTGTCGATGGTGGTCATTGCCTCGATGATCGGCGTCAAGGGGCTTGGCCAGCCGGTCTTGCGCGCCGTCACCAACCAGTATTTCGCGCTTGGTCTGTTCGCCGGCGGCGCCGTGGTGGCCCTGGCCATCGTCTTCGACCGCACCAGCCAGGGCTACGGCAAGCGGTTACAGAAATTCCGGGAGCTGTGATTTTGTCCGCAACCAAGATCGCCATCAAGGGGCTCTATAAGATATTCGGGCCCGATCCGGCGGCGGCGCTGGCGCTGGCGCAAAGCGGCATGGGGCGCGGCGAGATGCTCGATAATCACCGCCATGTGCTGGCCCTCGCCGGCATCGATCTGGATATCGCCGCAGGCGCCATCCATGTGGTAATGGGGTTGTCGGGCTCGGGCAAATCCACCCTGGTGCGCCATATTAACCGCCTGATAGAGCCAACCGCCGGTGGCATAGAAATCGACGGCGCTGATATATTGGGCTTCGATAAGCCTGCGCTCACCGATCTGCGCCGCCGCCGCGTTGCCATGGTGTTTCAGCGGTTCGCGCTGTTTCCGCACCGCACCGTGGCCGAGAACATCGCCTACGGGCTCTCCATCCAGGGCCTGAGCCGGGCCAGCCGGGCGGAAACGGCGGCAGGCTGGATCAAGCGCATCGGCCTCGACGGCTTTGCCGGGCTCTATCCGAGCCAACTGTCGGGGGGCATGCAGCAGCGGGTCGGCTTGGCCAGGGCCTTGGCGACGGAGCCGGAAATTTTGCTCATGGACGAGCCGTTTAGCGCGCTCGACCCGCTCATCCGGGGCGACATGCGGGATATGCTGTTGCAATTGCAGAGGGAGCTGAACAAAACCATTGTCTTCATCACCCACGATCTGGACGAAGCTTTGGCCGTCGGCAGCCGCATCACAATATTACGCCAGGGCGCCATCGAGCAGACCGGCGCGCCCGAAGACATTGTGCTCCGCCCGGCCAACGATCATGTCGCCGCCTTCACCCGGGACATCAACCGGGGGCGGCTGCTTAAAGTTACGGCGATCATGGCGCCGGGAGCGAACGGAGAGGGACCGGGCATCGCCGCCGATACGGCCCTGGAAGATGCTGCGCACGCGCTGGCGGCGGGCGGAGCGGGGCAGGGCCGGGTGGTGGACGGCGCCGGCGAGACCCTGGGCAGCGTCCGCCTGGACCGCATCTTGGAAGTCATTGCCCGCCCGGCGGCGGCGCGTTAGGAGCCCAGCAGTCCGTGTTTTTTAAGCCGGTTTCGGAATTGGTGATAGCCGAGACCGAGATGCCCAGCGGCCAGCTTCTGGCTGTGCCGGTTGGCAGCCAGGGCTTCGCCGAGCAGCCGAGCCTCCAACGCCGCCATGGTATCGGCAAGATCGATGGCGACGTGGGCATTGATGGTTTCGGCGTCCGGGGCCGGCTGGGCGGCAGGTGTGGCCTCAGGAGACACAGCCGGTGCCGGTCGGTAGGGCGAGGCGAAAGGGTCGAATTGGATAGCGTCGATGGGCGTATCTGAGGTTTCGTGCAGGTATACGGCCCGCTCCACCACGTTGCGCAACTCGCGCACATTGCCGGGCCAGTCATAGTCGGACAATTGCCGCGCCGCCGCCTTGGAAAAACCTGGAAAGCCGTCCCAGTCCAGCTCGGCGGCCATGGCGCGTCCGAAATGAAAGGCCAGCAGCGCGATATCGGCGCTCCGGTGGCGAAGCTGCGGAATGGTCAGCACATCGAAGGACAGGCGGTCCAAAAGATCGTGGCGAAAGCGCCCGGCATCGGCTTCCGAAGGCAGATCGGCGTTGGTGGCGCCAATGACGCGCACGTCCACCTGCAACGTCTCGTTGCCGCCAACCCGCTCGAAGCGGCCATATTCGATGGCGCGCAAAATTTTCTCTTGGGCCTTCAAGGTTGCGCTGGCGATCTCGTCCAGAAACAAGGTGCCGCCGTCGGCCAGCTCAAACCGCCCGGTGCGGCGCTTGTCGGCGCCGGTGAAGGCGCCCGCTTCGTGGCCGAACAATTCGGTTTCCAAAAGGGTTTCCGGCAGTGCCGCGCAATTCAACTGCACGAAGGCGCCCTGCCAGCGCCCCGAATCGAAATGCAGCCGGTGGGCGATCAGCTCCTTGCCGGTGCCGCGCTCGCCGATGATCAGCACCGGGCGTTCCTGCACCGCCGCCAGAGACGCCCGCTCGATCAGCTCCAGAAAGGCCGGCGATTCCCCCACCAGGGGCGGTAAATCGGGACGTAATGTCATAGTGATCATTATAGCGATTAAATATTAAAAAACACTATATTATGATAAAAATAACGAAAATAAATTAATTTTTGAATCCGGATAAAATCCATTTCATCCATATAAATCAATGTATTATCTCAAAATCTCCAACTTGGCACGCATCCTGCTATCTAAGGGGTAGGAACGCAGCAAACCAACCATTGGGAGCCTATGATGGGTATTTTTTCGAGACTGAGCGATATCGTCAATTCCAACCTTTCGGCAATTCTCGACAAGGCCGAGGATCCGGAAAAGATCATCCGCCTGATGATCCTCGAAATGAAGGAGACCCTCTATGAGGTGCGCTCCGACGCGGCCCGCATCATTGCCGACCGCAAGGAAGCCGAGCGAACCCTGGGCCGCCTCATTGAGGCCGGCGCCGAATGGCAGCGCAAAGCCGAACTGGCGCTTTCCAAGGAACGGGAAGATCTGGCCCGGGGCGCGCTCCTGGAAAAAGCCAAGCTGGAGGAAACCGCCGGGCTTTTGCGCCAGGACCTGGACAGCCTGGATGCGGCCTTGGGCAAGCATGACGCCGACATCGCCAAGCTGGAAGCCAAGCTGCGCGAGGCCCAGACCAAGCAGAAAAGCATGCAGGCCAGGCAGAAATCGGCGGACAGCAATCTCCGCGTCCGCCGCCAGGTGCACGATAGCCGCATCGACGATGCCTTCGCCCGCTACGAGAATATGGAGCGCCGCATCGACGATGTGGAGGGTCAGGCGGAAGCCTTCGATCTCGGCCAGACCAAAACCTTGGCGGACGAGTTTGCCGAGCTGGAAGCCGATCAGGCCATCGAGGGCGAGCTGGCGGCCTTGAAAGCGCGCGTTGCCAAACAATCGGGCGATGCCAAAAAGCCCGCAGCCCGCCGCAAATAGGAGCCGCTCATGTCAGGATTTATGCTGATACCGCTCGCCGCCCTGCTGATCGTCGTGGTCCTGCCGATCTGGATCATCGCCCATTACGGCACTCGCTGGCGCACCAACCGGGTGATCACATCCGGCGATGAAAAGCTGCTCGCCGATCTGTGGGACACCGCCGGCAAGATGGAAGCCCGCATCGATACACTGGAGCGCATTTTAGATGACGAAGCGCCCGATTGGAGGACCCGCTCATGAGTAATAACAACAAGTTCGGCGGCCATGATCCGAGCCCCAACCGCCTCTATAAAGACCCGGAAAACGGCATGTTGATGGGCGTCTGCGCCGGTATCGCCGATTATTTCGGCGTCGCCCCCGCCGGCGTCCGCATCGCTGCGGTCATTGCCTTGTTTCTGTTCACGGTGCCCCTATTTTTGGGATACATCCTCGCCGGGTTCTTGTTGAAGGCAAAGCCGGCGGACCTCTATGCCAGCGCCGAAGAAGAAGATTTCTGGCGGCGCACACGGGTTGATCCCCGCCGCACGGTGTCCGACATCGGCCAAAAGTTCCGCGAGATCGAGCGCCGCATCCGCGCCGCAGAGGCGCACGTGACGTCTTCGGAGTTCAAGCTGAAACGGGATTTCCGGGAATTGTAGGCGCCGCGGCGGCGCACGCACGCAGATTTGAACGTTTATGGCGTTCACCGTGGCCGCCCGGAATGCTATGTCCTGCGGATGAATTAAAGATAAGGAGAGGCTTCATGCCCAAATCCAGAAAACGCAAACGCAGCTCCGGAGCCAAGGCCGCCGCATCGGGCTCCGGCGACGTCAATTGGGGCGGAGCTGCATCCAAGGGCGGCGTATCAACCAAGTTGGTTCTTGGGCTCATCGCGGCTCTTGCGGTGGTTGGCGGCGGCTTCTGGCTGTGGAACACGGCCGAGGCCAGCCGCGAGTTCGACGAGCTGGCCGGCCAGGGCGGCGAGGTTCTGACGCGCGTCCAGACCCAGCGCGACGACGGCCAGCGGCACCTTAATATCGGCGAAAGCTACCGCTATGCCAACGCCTACCCGACGTCCGGTCCGCACGCGCCGCAGCCGACCCGGCCCGGCTATTACACCGAAGTGCAGCCTCCCATCGGCCTGGTGCATGCGTTGGAGCATGGCTCCATTGTCATCTACTACGGCGAGCCGGCCCCCGAAGCGGTGGCCAAATTGAAAGACTGGACCGGTCTATACCAAGGCGTCTGGGACGGCGTCGTCGCCGCCCCGCGCCCGGGTCTCGGCCAGGGCGTGGTGATGACCGCATGGCGCAAACGGCTGCGTCTCAAGACGTTCGACGCCTCAGCGGCGGCCGCTTTCATCGATGCCTACCGGGGCCGCGGCCCGGAAAACCCGGTGCGCTAGATGGTCGCCGTGGTGAAATCGGCCATGGGGGCGGTGAATTTGGGGCTCGCAGTGCGCGCGATATTGCTGACGGGCAGGGCGCATCCGCTCCTTATATTGGCGAATGCGCCGATGGTTTTTCGGGCGGTGCGGTGGGGGGTAGGGAAACTGCGGGCGCGGAGATTGCGGAAAGCCCGTTGAGACGGTTATCATGCGTCCAAACCCACAACGGAGGCTCCCATGACCAAAATCTATAACCCCGATGGCGTTACACCCCCGGCGGCGGCTTATTCTCACGCGGCGGTGGTGCCGGCTGGTACCGACTTGATGATAATCGCAGGCCAGTTGGGCATCGATGCGGACGGCAATCTTGGTGACGGCATCGCCGAGCAGGCGGAGCGGGCTTATACGAATATCGCCACCATCCTCGCCGCCGAAGGCATGACGCCGTCCAACATTGTCCGTTTGCAAATGTTTCTCACCGACCGCTCTTATCGGGAAGCGGCAGGGGCTGCGCGCCAAAAAGTGTTCGGTGATGCCAAGCCGCCCTCGACCTTGCTGGTGGTTGCCGGACTGGCGGCGCCGGAATTCCTGATCGAGATCGAAGCCATGGCGGCGCGCGGATAGGAGCCAGGGGCGCCCCAGGACCTATACACAATGTCCCGAACCTTTGTCCTGCTGATCATCGGCTATCTCGCGCTGGCTGGCGGCGCCGTTGGCATCATGTTTATCAACGGCATGTTCGCGGCCAAATCGAACGTCGATAATGCCGAGCGCGTCGCCCATGGCCTTGCCATCTATTCCGAGCATTGCGCAGCCTGCCACGGGGCCGATCTGAAAGGTGATCCCGATTGGGAGACCCAGCGCGCCGACCGCACCTATCCGCCGCCGCCGCAAGACCATACCGGCCATACCTGGCAGCATTCGGACGCGGAATTGTTCGATTATATCCGCGACGGTGGCGAACGCTTCGAGCGGCGCGCCTTCAAGACCGCCATGGGCGGCTATGGCGATGTCCTCAACAGCGCCGATATCTGGGCGGTCATCGCCTATGTCAAAAGCCGCTGGCCGAAAGAGTTCGTGGCCAAGCAGGCGCGCGCCAATTTCCTCGGCGGCCTGCACAATCATTAAAATATAAGGGACGTAAGCGACTGAAGTTAAATAATAATTAAAATGTTGCTATTTTGTTCTAGTTCGGTTATAACTGTTCCCAACGTCAACAATAATTGAAGCGGGAAGGAACAAAGCCATGGAAGTTTTCGAATACGTCAAGGATTTCACCGCCCTCGCAATTCTATTCACCGCTGCCTATTTATGGATGATGATTATGTAACCAGACCCAGCGCGCGGGGGATGGTGGGGTAAGAATAGGAAGATTGAACCACAGAGACAGTGAGACGGTGAGAAGAAAGCAAGATTAGAGGAATTGATACGGACGATTCGGTGGGCGCTGAGACGTGCTGCCGCGCGCAGCGCAATTAAATTTCTCTCGTTTTTCTCTTCTCTGTGATCTCTGTGTCCTCTGTGTTAATCCCACTTTCTTCTTCGCCCAGTCTCTCCGTCTCACCGCCAAAATGGCGAAAAAAACAGGGTGCCCCGGGTTGGTCCGAACCGATGGCAAAAACCATAACATTTCATGAGGAATCATAAGGAAAAGGCATAAATCAGTATGGTCGTTTTGGCGAAAATATGTCGCATCGTTGTGTCTCTTACCGTTCCGGCGTACCAGGGATGGTAAGCCCTCTGGCCCGGTTCCGGCGCGCCGGCTCAGTTGTCCGGCACCGGCCGCGGTTTGCCGTCTTCGTCGAGGGCCACATAGGTGAACACGCCCTCGGTGACCTTGGTCGGAGCGGTCTGGCGGTAATGGTTGGTGGTCCAGGCTTCGATGGCGATGGTCAGCGACGTGCGCCCGATGCGCGTAACCTCGGCGTAACAGGTGAGCCGGTCGCCCACCTTGACCGGTTTGTGAAACTCCATCTCCTTGACGCCGATGGTGGCGGTGCGGCCCTTGGCGCGGGCGCTGGCGGCGACACCGCCGGCGATATCCATTTGCGACAAAAGCCAGCCGCCGAAGATATCACCCATCGGATTGGCGTCGGCGGGCATGGCCACGGTCATGATGGCAACTTCGCCCTTGGGGGCCCCGGCGGGGGTTGCGGCGGCCATATCCGGCCCTCCTTCTAAGAATTAATTTGGATTATAGTGATACCATATATTGACATGTTCGCTCCACCAAACACATTATCCGGTAATACCTATGGCGATTCTCTGGCGCTTGTTGGAGTGTCCGGAAAATCACCAGAAACCTCTGGGGTAAATACAGCAATATGACCGATTTGTTTGCAGACGCGCCGCCCAAGCCTAAGAAAAAGGGCGGCAAAACCTATTCAGCCAAGGATATCGAGGTTCTCGAAGGGCTCGAGCCGGTGCGCCGGCGCCCGGGCATGTATATCGGCGGCACCGACGAGCGCGCCGTCCATCATCTGGTGGCCGAATTGCTCGACAACGCCATGGACGAAGCGGTGGCCGGCGAGGCCAGCCATATCGATCTGCAACTGGACGCTGATCACACGGTGACCGTCAGCGACAACGGGCGCGGCATTCCCATCGATCCGCACCCCAAGTTCAAATCCAAATCGGCGCTGGAAGTGATCCTGACGACGCTGCATTCGGGCGGCAAGTTTTCCGGCAAGTCCTATGAGACATCGGGCGGCATGAACGGCGTTGGCTTGTCGGTGGTCAACGCGCTGGCCGATACCCTTAGCGTCGAGGTGGCCCGCGACAAAAAGCTGTGGACGCAAAGCTATGCGCGCGGCAAGCCGGCCGGTAAGCTGAAAGATGCGGGCAAGGTCTCGGGCCGGCGCGGCACCACCATTTCGTTTCATCCCGATCCGAAGATTTTTGGAGCCAAGGTGCATTTCCGCCCGGCGACCCTCTACCGCATGGCCCGCTCCAAGGCCTATTTGTTCCGGGGCGTCGAAATCCGCTGGACTTGCGCGCCCGAATTGCTGACCGCCGACAGCGAAACGCCGGCAAAAGCGAGCTTGCATTTTCCCGGCGGGCTGAAAGATTATCTGGGCCTGACTTTGGCCGAGCGGCGCACCATCACGCCGGCGCCGTTTGCCGGCCAGGCCCAGCTTAACGGCGGCTCGGGCACCGTCGAATGGGCCGTCGCCTGGCCCGAGGACGAGGACGAATATTTCAATTCCTATTGCAATACGGTGCCGACGCCGCTCGGCGGTACCCACGAATCGGGCCTGCGAACCGCGCTTTTCAAGGGGCTCCGCGCCCATGGCGAGCTGATCGGCAACCGGGCGGCGGCCAAGATCAATGCCGATGATGTGGTCGGCGGCGCCTGTATCATGCTGTCGGTGTTTATTTCCGAGCCCCAGTTTCAAGGCCAGACCAAGGAAAAGCTGTCCTCGGTGGAGGCCGCCAAGCTGGTCGAGGTGTCCGTCGGCGATCACTTCGATCATTGGCTGTCCGGCGATCCGGTTACCGCCGGGCGCCTGTTGGAAGCGGTGGTCGAGCGCTCCCAAATACGCATGAAGCGGCGCCAGGAAAAGACCCTGAAGCGGCAATCGGCGACCAAGCGGCTGCGCCTGCCGGGCAAGCTGGCCGATTGCACCTTGAACAGCGCCGCCGGCACCGAGGTTTTTATCGTCGAAGGCGATTCCGCCGGCGGCTCCGCCAAGCAGGCCCGGGACCGCAAAACCCAGGCGGTGCTGCCCCTGCGCGGCAAGATCCTGAACGTCGCCAGCGCCACCGCCGACAAGATGGCGGCCAACCAGGAATTGAACGATCTGGTGGAGGCTTTGGGCTGTGGCACCGGCGCCCGCTACCGGGACGATGATTTGCGCTACGACAAGGTCATTATCATGACCGACGCCGATGTAGACGGCGCTCACATCGCCTCATTGTTGATGACCTATTTCTTTAAAGAAATGCCGCAACTCATTGAAGATGGACATCTTTATATTGCACAGCCGCCCCTTTACCGGCTCGTTCAGGGGGGCAAGACGGCTTATGCCATGGACGACGCGCACCGGGAAAAGCTGCTTGAAAAAGAGTTCGCCGGGCGCGGCAAGATCGACATCAGCCGCTTCAAGGGCCTCGGCGAAATGCCGGTGCAGCAGCTTCGCGAAACTGCGATGAGCGTCGAGACACGGACCTTGCTTCGGGTCACGGTGCCCTTGGGCCATACCGACGACGAAAAGCGCGAAGCCCGCGACACC
>JABHAA010000049.1 GCA_018674495.1 Rhodospirillaceae bacterium
GATGGGAAGATCGACATGATCACCAGATTGGTTGCGTCATCGTAGGACCGCCTTGTGCCGATGATGCGCGGATCTTTCAGCGCAATATCGGGCCGGTATTTGTCGTTGGATTTGTATTGCTCCAACAACAGATCGTGGTCCTTGGCGTCGTCCGGGTTGGTTTTGACAAGAATGCAGTTGTTTTTCCCCTCCGGGTCCATGTAGGAGCCGCCCTCCATGGCCGGAGTCTGGATGCCGAAGGAGACATGGAACAGGTGCAATAAAGGCGCGTGATAGGGATCGCGGGTGTTCTCCGCATAGAGCTTCCAGTTGGCCTCGACGGATTGCCGAAAATAGCCGAGCACGCGGAGCGGGCGGGCAAAAATGCGGTCAATCTGGGTAACCAGCGCAGGCCCGAGATATTCGGTGAGCGGCATGATCTCGTCGGCAAAGGTGCCGAATATCATGCCTTTGTAGGTCTCCGTCTTAAGGGATGTGAGATTGTGATTGGACAGCTCGAAATCCGCCGGCATGCCGCCCTTGCCCTTGACGCCGGTCTGTTGCGGCACTGCTTTCAGTTTGCCGCCATGGTCGTAGCACCACATGTGATAGGGGCAATTGAACTGCTTGGCGTTGCCCCGGAGGCGCGGCACAACTCGTGCGCCCCGGTGGGCGCAGCGGTTCTCGAACGCGTTGACCTCGCCGCCTTCGCCGCGGTTCACGACAACGCAACGCTCGCCCACATAGGTCGTGGTGAAATCGCCGGGCTCAGGGATTTCTTGGCTCAGCGCCAGGTACGTCCAGTGGGCGCCGGAGAAAATTTTCGTCAGCTCGACCTCATAGATATCCGCATCGGAAAACACCTCGTAGGGCACCCGGGTGCTGTCATCGGTGGGCCATTGGATGTCGAGCCCGGTGGGCCTAACGGTGGACATTTTCGGTGTTTCCCCATCGTTCGCGCAAATCACGTGCCGTGGCTGCAATTAATCAGATCGCGGGCTCGTTGGAAAGCGCAGGCCGGGCTTCGGTCTCATGTCAGCCTACTTGTATTGCCGCGATCATTCCCGATGCGGCATGGCCCAGAATATGGCAATGAAGCAGCCAATCGCCGGGGTTATCGGCCACGAACGCGATCTCCACGGTTTCGTTGGGAAATACAAATACCGTATCGCGCCAAATCTGCTCCGCCAGCGGCGCCCCTTGCCGCGACAAGACTTGAAAAGTGTGGCCGTGCAAATGAATGGGATGGGGAAATGCCGTCCGGTTTTGCAGCTTGAAAATATAACTCTTGCCGAGGTCAAGTTTGAACAGGCGCTCGCCATCATGCAGGGTTTTAAGGGACGAAAATATTTGTCCGTTGGTCGCCCAGACAGCCCCGGCCTGCGCCAACTCCCTAAGCGGCAATGGCTCGCCGTCCAGGGATGCAGTACGCATGCGTCCCATCGCGCCCCCTTCAAAAACCACTGATTTGGTCTCGGCACCCGGCAAATTTGGCGTGCCGAGGGGATTGGCTTGCAGTTTGGCCGGCTTCCCTAACGCCTTCGTGCGCACCGCATTGCCGGCGACCGCGATTACGGCGATGGTAAAAAAGCGGTCTCTATAGGTCTGATCCTCGATTGCGAATTTTGCGTCCGCCGGTGCGTCCGCCGGTATATCCAATATCAAGTCAACGCGATTCCCGGGTGCGATATAATTTTTGCCATTCCCGATTGACCGGGGCTCGACCGGTTGGCCGTCGAAAGCCACAATCCATCCGGAGAGTCCCGAAAATTCAGGCGCGAATATGCGCGCCGTTGCC
Source organism: Rhodospirillaceae bacterium (assembly GCA_018674495.1). Classification (GTDB taxonomy): domain Bacteria; phylum Pseudomonadota; class Alphaproteobacteria; order Rhodospirillales; family UBA2165. The sequence goes on from JABHAA010000049.1 coordinate 1,778, forward strand.
GCATTGATTAGGCGCAGGCGCAGGCGCTCGCCGGGCCGCACCCTTAGCACCGTCTCTAATTCACCGTTGACAGTGACCGCATTGCCCAAACGTCCTGCGTGGCTGCTTTCATGTAGCTGGCCAAAATCTTCCATTGCCTGGCGATCTTTGCCTATGCGCCAGTCGGCCAACATCCATACCAGATCGCGATCAACGGCAATCGGCTTTTCTTCTTCGACGATGATCGGGCCGTATAGGCCGCGGCCGAGCTGCCCTTGGCTGTTGGCATGGGGGTGATACCAATAGGTGCCGGCATCGGCGCAGGCAAACCGATAGCTATGCTCGGCGCCGGGCTTGATTGGCGGTTGGGTGATGTAGGGAACGCCATCCATCGAGCCCGGTGTCCGCACACCATGCCAGTGGATGGTTGTCTCCTCGGCAAGACTGTTGTGAAGGCGGACCGCCAGGTCTTCACCCTGCTTTACGCGCAAGGTTTGGCCGGGGCTGCTGCCATTGTAGGTCCAGGCGGCGATATCCAGTTTTCCCGCCGCCGCGAGGCTTATCGTTCCCGCGGATGGACGCAGGGCGACAGGCTGGTGCGGAGCGGCGGACGCGGCAAATCCACCCGCAGCGGTAAGTGCCGCCCCCATGGTGCCGGCAAGGAATTCACGCCGGCCTATGGCCAAATTCGAACGGTTGCGCGATCTTAATTCAGTCAATGGGAGTGGGTCTCCATCTGCCGCTTTCAAGGTGACATTGTCCAGGCACCAGCAATCAGAAATTTAATTTCGGAGGCTCTTATAGCCCTTTCCGCAACTGGAAGGTCAATAGGGTAGAATTCCGGTCCGCGGAATTAATATTATCAACCGGATGGGCGGGATGGTTTTAGCCGGGGGCCGGTTGGCGGCGGAACAGGAAAATGTAGAATATCGCCATCAGAACCAAGAATGCGGCGGCGCTGAAAAAGACGGCGTTGATATCACCAATGGCGAAGGCGGCGCCAGCCAACAGCGGCCCGGTTGTCTGCCCGAACCGGTTGGTCATGCCGTTGGCCACGGTGACGGCGGCCAGCATATTTTCCGGCGCTTCGTTGACCAACAAGGTCTGGAAGGCTGGAAAGGCGATGCCGGAGCCAAGCCCGATGACGATGCTGGGCAGCACCAATTCCCCCACCGAGCCGGCAAACGGCACCCAGGCCAGACCCGACGCCATCACCAAAATCGCCGCGATGGTCAGTTTTTCGCCGCCGAAGCGGGCGTTCAGGCGGCCCACCGACATGGCGCTGGTGATGCCCGCCGCAATGCGCGCCGAATGAACCAGGCCAATGACCAATGCCGAAGCGCCGAAACTGCTCGCCATGAAGATCGGGATATAGGCGGCGACGGCGCCTTGGCCGACGATCATTAGGGTTGGCGCCACGGTCAATATTCCGGCCAGGCGGCGATCCCTTAAGGCGCCGCCGACAGCGCGGAAATAATCGCCCACGCTTTGCGCCGGCTTTTTCTCGCCGGCCTCTAGCACCAACAGGGTGAAGATGCCCACCGGCACCGCCAGGAAATAGATCAGGAACGGATATTGCCAGCCGATCACCACCAGTGCTCCGGCGATCGGCGGCAGAATCAGGCTGGCGGCCTGCCCGGCGGCGATGCGAAAGCCGAGCACCGTCGCCCTATGCTCAGCTACGAACAAATCGCCGACCAGGGTGATGGTCAAAAATGACACCGCACTGCCGCCGATACCGGCGATGAAGCGCATCACCAACAAGGTTTCGAAATCCGGGGCAAGGGCCGTCAGCCCGCCGGCGGTGCCATAGAGAAACAGCATTGGGACTATGACGGCGCGGCGCCCGAACCGGTCGGCGGATATTCCCACCAGAGGTGCGAACAAAAGGCCGGGCAGGCTGAACACCGTCAACACCAGTCCGATGGAGGCAACGGGAACGTCAAACGCGCCCTGCAGGGTCGGCAGGATCGGCGAGATTAGCGTGCCGCCGAGCATTATGGTCATGGTGACCACGCAGACCAGTTGCGTGTTTGGCGAGCGCAGCAGCTTTAGATACTGCCCCTTGGGGAGTTGTGGGTTCTCGGAAATGCCGGTTCTCTCCGCTAATCGGCGTATTGGGGCAGCCATTTCAGGATATTGCCGCTATCGATGGCGCGCAACTCCTGCTCGTTGAAGACGCCGCAAGCTGCCAGCCCACGGGTGTGATGATCGGCTGATAAAAACGGAAAATCGGTGCCGAAGACGATGTTGTCGGAGGATGCAACGGCCCGCAATGCCAGCATGGCGGCCTGCTCGGCGACCTGGGCGGTGTCGTAATAGAATTTTCGGGCGGCGGCCATGAAGCCGTCCGGCACCGCCTCGGCGGACTGGGGCAAGGCGCCCAGCTTTTCGTAGCGGTGGATCAGGAACGGCATGGTGCCGCCGCCATGCGACCAGATGAAGCGGATATCGGGAAACTTGGCCGCCATGCCGCCGAACACCACCCGGGCGATGGCGCGCGAAGTATCGGTCTGATATTCGACCACCGCATCGGGAATGCCGGGCAGAATATTCTCGCAGCATTCCGGCGTCATCGGATGGACATAGACGATGCATTTCCGCCGGTTGAGCTCCGCATAGACCGTGTCGTAGGCGGGATCGCCCAGCCACACATCGCCATAGCTAGTGAACAGGACAATGCCGTCGGCGCCAAGCTGGTCCATGCCGTATTCGATCTCGGCCAGGCTGCCGTCGATGTCGGGAAGCGGCAGATTGACGAACATGCCGAAGCGATTTGGATGATCGGCGCGAAGCTGGGCGGCGTAATCATTGCAGAGCCGCGCCATGCGCCTGGCCTCGGCGACATCGCCGAACCAGAGCCCCGGCAGAGTGATCGAGGTGAGCGAGAAATCAACGCCGCCCTCGTCCATGGTTTCGATAGAGCGTTCCGGCGTCCAGCCGGCCAGCGGCGGCGGCATGCGCGCATCTGGCGAGAGCGACCGGATATATTCGGGCGGCGCGATGTGATGATGAACGTCGATGCGGCCGAAACCGTGGCCGTTTGTGGATGTGTCCGCCATGTCTGGACCCCCTGTTCGCTGGTGCTTTAGAATAGCCTAATCAGGACCATTGCCAAGGGATGCGCCGATGATGAAAATTGATGGAAGCTGCCATTGCGGAGCCTTGGCCTACGAGGCCGAGATTGATCCCGAAAAAGTTGGTGTCTGCCATTGCGTCGATTGCCAGATATTGTCAGGCGGCGCTTTTCGAACCGGTGCCACGGCGCCCGAAGGGGCGTTCAAGATCACCCACGGCACGGCCAAAATCTATGTCAAAGACACCGACGCCGGTGGACGGCGAGAAATGGGTTTTTGTGGCGATTGCGGCACCCACATCTATTCGGCGCCGCCGGGCGATGCACGGAAGCAATACCGGGTGCGCGTCGCCACCGCCCGCCAGCGGGATCAATTGCCGCCGACGCGCCAGATCTGGATGCGCTCGGCGCAAACCTGGCTAACCGATTTGGCCGGCCTGCCAGGCGAGGCGAAGCAATCGCCGGCGGCGGTGTCGGACTAGGACCGCCCTGCCGGGCGAAAGATAACAATGGGATTCTGATCGGGCTACTCCGCCGCTTCGGAGGTCGCGGCTCCGGAGAAGCGATATGTGTTGCGGCCCGCATTCTTAGCCGCATAAAGGGCCTCGTCTGCCAGCCGATGCAGATCTTCGGCGTTGTCTGCGTCCTTGGGGAATACCGCGATGCCGACGCTGCCACCGTTTTTTATATCATTGTCTTCAAAATAGACCGGCAAACCCAACTGGTCGATGATGCGTTTGGCGGGCAACTCGGCATTGCCGGCGTCGTCGAGGACGGTGGCGATCATGGCAAATTCGTCGCCGCCCAAGCGGGCGACAAAATCGGTGTCCCGTGATATCTGCGACAAGCGTTCGCCGACGGCCTTCAACACGGTGTCGCCGGCGATATGGCCAAAGGTGTCGTTGACCGGTTTGAATTTGTCTAAATCGATCATCAGGCAGGCGACGTTGCTTCCCGTGCGTTTCGCCATATTGACCGCTTCGACAAGCCGCTCGTCAAATCGCTTGCGGTTGTCGAGGCCGGTGAGCGAGTCGGTGTGCGCCATGGACCGGATTTCCGCTTCAGCCGCGATCCTGCCGATGATGTTTTTGCGGAAGGTTTCCAGTGCCCGGGCCATTTGCCCGATTTCGTTTTTCCGATCCATCCCATCGATGGTGATTTCTGTCTCATCTTTTGCCAACCGGTTCATGAGATCGGTCGCACTTGAAATAGGCCGCACCACATAAATTTGAAAGAACCAGACCGATGCGCCCATGGCGAGGACAATCATACCAAGAACCAGCCAATTGAAGATCGGAACCACGGTGGCCAGGAATGTCAAATCCCTGCCCAGGTTGCTTGACAGGGTATCGACCTGAAAAGCGATTTCCTTGTCCAGTGTCTTTAGCCCGCGCAAGGCCGAGGTGTCGTTAATTTTCACCGCCTTGTCTATTTCGGCGATGGACGCGCCGGTAGTAATCAGTTGGCTGACATCGTCCAATTTGGATTTATATTTGGCGACGATATTTTCGATATCGTCGAGGGCGATTTTTTCGGCCGTGGTCTGCCCCACATCCCGGTAGGCCTTGATGCTGTTTTCAATATCATTGATGAGGCGTCGGACCTTGCCCACCCTAGGAAGATCACTTCGGAGAACAAGGTTTTTAAATTCGTGGATCATGCCGCCGTAACCCATGCCGGCACGGATATTTGCAACAATGCGGCCCTTGACCCGGCGTTTTTCGGTGCCGGCTCCCGACAGGCGTATCACCTCGCTTCTTAAAGTTCTCAGGCTTCGGAGAGCGATGCTGTCATCGATTCTTACCTGGTCATCGATATTCTTGGTCGTTGTGTTCTGTTTGATGAGATCGCGGGTTTTCAAAACGGCTTCGTCATATTTCTTGAGTACGCCGCTGATATCTTCGAGCGCCACCTTTTCGGCTTCGCTGAGCCCTAAAGAGCGGTACTGGCCGATGACCGCCCGGGCCGCGCCGATATCCGCCTGCACTAGGTCCATGCGGAATTCTTCGTGGCGAAGGACATAGTTCTTAAATTCGTGGATCATGCCGCCATAGCCGATGGATGCCCGCAGCACACTTTCCAGCCGGGCCTTCTCCGAGCGGTCAGACTGGTAGGTGAACCAGCCCTCCTCAATGGAGCGGACGTTGTCAATGGTGAAGGCTAGGAGAACAACGAGGGCCAATCCGGACAGGCCGATCAATCCCGAAACCATAACGATGATGGTTCTGAGGCGGAAGTTTCTAAGCACTGAACATGACTTCCAGCATTTTAGGTTCTCCGCCCCGGGGCATATTCAGCGGTACAAATTTCATGTGCACTCCATTGCCAAAATCGGATCAGGTGTTTTTTAGAAAATGCTTTTGACACGGAGAACCGTCCCAAACTGAAGGATCACCCATGTCTTCCGCCCAACCCGTATTTGTTAGATTGGGCGCGGCGCGGGTCAAAACAAGGCCCGACTATGAGATTCCGGCATCGGCCCGTTCGTATCCTGGGAATTGGATGAATTTCGGTATGCACAATATTCACCGTCACATGTCCCGCGTCGGTCATGTTCCGGTTCAGTCCAATTTCCTCCACGCCAAGCTGGCCCACGAAACCTCTTGCTGGCAACAATCCTATTAATTAGTATCCTATTTAATAGGATTAAAATCATGGCTGCCAAAAAACGACAGGAACTGGTGGAGGTATTCGGGCTTTTGCTTGCCGATATGGCGCATAAGTGGCGACGCGTGCTCGACCAAAGGCTGAAGCCCAAGGGCCTATCGCAAGCGACGTGGCGAACAATTTATTATGTGCAGTTGGCCGGTACCGGAATTCTGCAGAAAGACCTGGCTATTGCTATTGGCATTGAGGGGCCTTCCCTTGTGCGGCTGCTGGATTCGCTGGAAAACGATGGCCTTCTGATGCGCCGTCCATCGCCCAATGACCGGCGCGGTAAAATCATATTGCTGACGCCCGAGGGCGAATCCAAATACCAGGAATTTCGCGATATCGCCGATGCGGTGCGCAAAGAATTGCTGCACGGCATATCGGGGGAAAATCTTGGCGCCTGCCTCGACGTGCTGACCCAGATTGGCGGCAATGCAGACCGTATCGGGCCTGGGGGCAAAGATGGCTGACGAGACGCCCAAAGGGCCGCCCGCCCGCCCGGATAATAGACGTCGGCGCCTTTTGCGGGCGGGCGTGGCTTTGCTGATTATGGTGGGCGGTGGCTATTGGGGATTTGGCTGGCTGGAGCATCGGCTCGGCGTGGTGATCGAAAACGATGCGCGCATTGCCGCTGACATGATTTCCATTTCAAGCCGGGTCGAAGGCTGGGTGGTAAAGGTCCCGGTGGGGCAGGGCGCCAAGCTGAAGGCGGGCGATCTTATCCTGCAAATCGATTCCCGGGAAGCCGAACAGAAGCTGAAAGAGCTGGCCGCGCGGATCAAGGAAATCAAAGCCGAACGGGACGAGGTTCTGGTCGAGATTAGGGTCATGGACCAGCAAACCAATCACCGGCTGGCGGCGCAAAAATACCGGGTCGAGGCATCCAAAGCGGCGCTTGGTTCGGCCGTCGCTAATGTTGGGCTTAAAAAATCGGAACTGAAGCGCATAGAAGCGTTGGCAGCCCGGCGCATAGCTTCGGCCCAGCGGCTGGAACAGGCGTCATCGGATTTGAGGGTAGCGCGGCAAAATGCGCGCCGCGCCGAGGCCGAGCTGGCATCCAGCCGGGCCGTGTTGCTGGAGATACGCGCCACCGGTGGCAAGTCCGACGCCCTTCGCGAGCAAGTAACCCGGTTAAAGGCGGAGCAGGAACAGGCCTTCGCGCGCTATGAGCAGCAGCGCCTCAATCTGGAGGACCGCAAGATCATCAGCCCGGTGGCCGGCGTTATCGACAAGACCTTCATCGATGCTGGCGAATTCGTGCGGCCTGGCCAGCGTCTCGCGCTCATTCACGACCCCAACAATATCTGGATCGATGCCAATATTCGCGAAACCGATATCCGCGATGTGCGGCTCGGCGCCCCGGTCACCGTGTTCGTGGATGCCTTTCCAGGCCGCACCTTCCAAGGCGAAGTGGTGCGCATCGGCAGTGCGACCACCAGCCAGTTCGCGCTGCTGCCGAGCCCCAATCCGAGCGGCAATTTCACC
>JABHAA010000082.1 GCA_018674495.1 Rhodospirillaceae bacterium
AGGCGTCCATCAGGGGAGCGGGCGTGAGCCTACCGCCCTTGGGCAGGGCCAAAATGTTGGCGGTGCCATCGGCGACTGTGTCCGGCGCCTCGGCGGAATACAAATCGTAACCCAATTCGGAGAGCTGCCCCGTCAGGGCTTCGCCTCTGGTCCCGGCGGTTGATGTTTTCTCTCCGAGGTCGAACAGTTTCGATAGCTTTTCCTTCGGAATTCCAACACCGGTATCGGTAACAATCACCTCGGCCCATTCGCCAATCATTTTTGCACTGACCGTAATGGAGCCCGATTTTTCAGTGAATTTTATGGCATTGCTGATTAAGTTGCGAACCACCGTTTCGACGATTTGCGGGTCGGCGAAAACCTCGATACCGGTGACCTCATTGGTAATTGTCAGATCTTTGTCCTCGGCAATAGGATTTAGGAGATCGACGCTCGGTTGGATGATCGACTGAAGGTCCAGAGTTTTGGGCTCAATTTTGACGTTGTCCATTTGAAACCGAGACCACTCCAATAGGTTTTCGAGCAAGGCAAATACCCGTTTGCCACCTTCATTGACCGATTGCGCCAAAGTGGCCAATTGGTCTCTGCTGGCATTCTTGCTAAGGTTCACAAGGAGGTCCGATCCCCCCAGGAGCGATGTGAACGGGCCTTTCAAGTCGTGGGCGATGATTGAAAAGAACTTGTTTTTCTGATCATTCAAAGCTTCCAATTCGCTTTGGCGGGCCCGCAATTCCATCTCGGATCTCTCGCGCTCGGCCACCCGGCCAAGCAGCAAACCGACCTGAACCAGTGTGTCGAGCAACGATTGATCCGGCTCGACAGTATTCGGTGCAAAAAATTCCAGCACCGCAACAACTTCTTCGCCGACGAGCACTGGACAGGCCAAGCCGGCTTTAACTCCTATGTCGTCCGCCAGGTTCGCTCTCGGGAAATTCGGATCCTTGGTGACATCAAAAATCCAGTCGGGCTTGCCATCAGCGAAGACACGCCCAGGAAGACCGATGCCCGGCGCGAATGTTGTCCGGTCACTAACGTCACGGAATTTAGCATAACGTACCGGGTCATCCAGGTGCCAGATATCGGTTGGAACGAGCAATTCAAGATCATCTTCTGAACGGATATATACATGACCAACCGGCCAATCCATGTAATCGCATACACCATCAAGCACATCGCGCATGGCTTCTTGTAGATTGTCAGCGTCGTTGGAATCGCCCGCAATCTGGCGCAGCAGTTGAATCAGTTCGGCTCTGTCTTGGAGCGCTTCCTGGGTTTGTTTCAGTTCTGTAAAATCGACATGGATGCTCACACGCCCGCCGCTCGGCAAGCGCCGTGACGCGGCGCGAACCCACCTGTCACCGATCAGCTGATCTTCGACAATAGCAGTATTCTGGTCGGTTTCCGCCATCCGTTGCGAAACCCAATCTTCAATCCGGCCGGCGGCGTTCAGAAATTCGCCCCGTTCGGCGCCGCCGCGGAGAAAGGCCTCGAATTTTGCGCCTTTTTGGATGAGATCGTGGGAATTGGGGTAAAGATTTCTAAATCTGCTGTTGGATAATACAAATTTGCCATCGGCATCTATCAGCACGAAGCCGTCAGATATGCTTTCAATTGCCGCAGATAATATCCTCTCGCTGTTTTGAAGCGCCGCTTCGGCGGTTTGCCGTTCTTTGAGTTCGGATTCAAATTCTAGGGTCCTTAATCTCACCTGCCGCTTCAAAGACCGGTTCCAAACCAATACACTTGCCACGCCAAGCACACCCAGGACACCAAGTATCCAGAATACTAGCGCTTTCGTTATGACAAAGGGTTGCTCCTTTAACGCGACCCACTTTCGGGTTATTGCCTGTCGTTCCTCTAGGGTGATTTGCGCCAAACCCTTTTCCAGAATCGTTTGCAGTTTGGGCCAGTCTTTGCGCGACGCAAATCCCCATTTGTAGACATATCCGACTTCGCCAGCCATGCGCAGATTGGACATCGCCGCCTTTTCCATCATGTGGGACGCCAGGGCAATGTTGATAACCATGGCGTCGGCCAAGCCGAAAGAAACTTTTTTTAATCCTGTCATCGGGTCGGGAACGGCATCGAACGCCATATCGGGAAACCGCTGCCTAAGATTTTCATGAACTGCATATCCCGATGAAATGGCAACTTTTAAGCCTTTAAGGTCCTCAACGGTGAGCTGACGCCGGTCACCGCTGGGGACCACGATAATTGCGGGAGATTCGATATAGGGCTTGGTGAACAGCATGTACTCCGAACGCTCGGGAGTCTTCGCCACCACCGACCAAACGTCGTTTTCTTGGCGCTTCGTCCTGGCGACAGAGTCTTTCCAGTCTTTGACCCGGACAATCTTGAATCGTAAGCCCAGCTTTTTCTCAAGAAGGGCAACAAAGTCAGCTCCAATGCCGCTGAACTTGCCATCTTCGTCGAAATACTCAAAAGGCGGGAACAGGGGATCTGGCGTCAGACGGATAACAGGATGTTCCGCAATCCAGGATTTCTCTTCTTTGGTTAGTGCTACGCCGTCACTTCGGTTCAATTCAGCGCTGGAAACCGCAAGCGATAATCCAAACACCGGCAATACAGCAACAAGGATATAAAGGGCAGGGCCGCGCAGCCACCGGAAATTCACGCGACCAGAAACCACCTCTTTGAAATCTAGAGCACAATTTACGCAATGTTGAACCAAAGTTTTCACGGCAATTTCCGGCTCAAATGATCAGGTTTATTACTGGCTGACTTGTCAAGGGCTGGCGTAGGTTAAACGCCCAGGCACCGAATTCCAATATATCACGGGCTGGTCGAGGCAATAACTATTCCGGACGTATTGCCAGGTTTGGGAAAATCGGATTGCGCTCACCCGCCCGCGTTGCGGCGGCGGCGGCCATGATCTAATCTGATGCCCAATCTGGACGGTGGATAGTTCAATGAATTTTCGGGCAATCGGCGTCGGCGATTTCGCGCCCAACTCGGTCTTCGCCGACCAAGATGGCCAGCCCGTGTCGCTGGTGGAAATCCCCTATGCCGGAGCCTTCACCGCTGTCGCCGTGCTTCGGGACACGGGAAATCCCAATGCCGCCGCCTTCCTTGGTGCCCTCAAAGCCCAAGCAGCCCAATTCGAAGCCGCCGGCACCTTGCTTGTCGCCGTCTTAGCGATGCCCGCCGCCGAACTTGCGAGTCTCGGCAATTCTTTGCAGCCGGGCTTTGCCATGCTCGGAGATGCGAACGGCGAATGCGCGGCGTCGTTCGGGCTGATGGAAAGCGCCGGCGCCGGGATGATCGCCATCCTCGACCGCAACTCCCATGTGATCGCCAGGCTGACTGGGCTGCCCGGCGTGGCGCCGGTGGCCGAAGC
>JABHAA010000086.1 GCA_018674495.1 Rhodospirillaceae bacterium
CCCCCGGCTCGGTTGCCCGCCGGTCGCACCAGTGCGGTTGATCCAGGAGGACGCGCTGAATGAATTGGGGCCGCAATCGCCAATAAGACCGAAAATCCTCCCCCAGCTCGTCCGCGTAGACGCTTTTGTTGAAGGCCCGTAGCCAGGCAGTGAAGATCAACGGCTCCGGCCGGTCGCGGGCCATGGTTCCATCCCAATCGCGCAGCATACGCTGCGCAGCTGTGAGGCGGGCATCTTCGGCGGCGAACCGGGTCATCGGGCCAACCAGATCACGGACCATCAGGGAAACCGCATCCGCTTGCATGCGGCCGGCTTTTTCAAGCGTGAACGGAGCGCTCTGGCCGAGAAGTTCGGTGATTCGCCTGGCCCGGTACGGCGCCGCCCAATCGCGCGACAGGAAGTAGGGGTAGCTTGGCCCGGCGACAGCATTATTGGCGTTGACGATGATGCCGGAGGCAGGGTCAAACTGGTGCGGCAATTCTTCGAACGGAATGAAGCCCTTCCAATCGAAATTTCCGGCCCCGCCGGGGCGCATATAAAAGCCATTGCCGGAATTGCGAATCGGTACTTTTCCGGCCGCATAAAAGCCGATGCTGCCGGCGTTATCGGCGTAGGTAAAATTCAGCTGGAAGCCATTCATTGCTTCGAGCGCTTTCAGAAAATCTGCCTTTCCCCGCGCCAGGTTGATCTTGTAGATGGCGTCGGCGGTGCGGTCATCCGCCCTAAGGAACGTGGCCGACAAGGCAAGGGCTCCGTCTTCCGGGGCTTCGGAAATAACGGGACCATGGCGGCTGCTCCGCACCCGCAGGGGAATATCATCGCCGCCTCGGACGCGGATAACTTCGTCCCGCGTGGTGTATGGGCGGGGCCCATCGGGAGTTTCATAGCTGCCCGGCTGGCCGGCGGCGGCGGATTCCCGGTAGAGGTCTTGCACGTCGCTTTGGGTCGCGGTCAGCCCCCACGCAATCGCCTGATTGTGACCAGCAATAACCAACGGCACGCCGGGCACCGTGGCGCCGGCAATGAAGCCGCCGGGCAATATAATCTTCACCAGATACCAAAGGATTGGCGCGGCGAAACCCAAATGTGGATCGTTTGCCAATAGGAGCGCACCGGTATTCGTATGAGCGCCGCTGACCGCCCAAGCGTTGGAGGCGCCGGCGGGCGGCGTATCGGCGCCGCGCATAAGCCCGGTCAACGGTTCTATAACGCCGCCGTCAATGAGGTTGCTTTGATCGGCCGGCGCAATAGTTACCGGCGCATCCGGTGCATATTTCGGCCAGAGGGCATCGACCTGATCCAATGTCATATGCCGCAACAGGCGGGCGCGCAGCATCTCGCCCCGGTAATTGCCACTGAGCTGCAGGCCCATGAGCTTACCCCAGACCAGGGAATCCGCGGGTCGCCAGGGTTCCGGGCTGTGCCGGAGGGCCAAAAATTCCGGCGGCAGAGCGCCTGGATGAGTGCCGATCCAGCGATTGACGCCGGCAGCGTAGGCGTTTAGGTGCGCCTTGAGCCCGCCGCTCAGCCCGGAATAGGAGGCTTCGGCCGATTGGTAAATGCCGAGGGTCCGAAAGTATCGGTCGGTGGCAATCGTGCGTGCGCCCAAAATCTCCGACAGGCGGCCGGCGCCGGCACGGCGCATCATTTCCATCTGCCACATGCGGTTCTGGGCGTGCACATAGCCAAGCGCAAAGGCGGCATCCTGGTAATTCACGGCGTGGATGTAGGGCACGGCTCGGTCGGTCATATAGATTTGGACCGGCGCACGAATATGGCGGCTTTGGAGAGTTAATTTGGCGGGTGGCAACGATGACAGGGCCCAGCCGGTGATGCCAAAGGTGCCGATGACCACCAAAGTCACCAGATACGCGATGCATGATTTCACCCTGTTCATATCCGTTTCCAATTGTGCAAAACAAACTTCCCGATAGAAGCGGAGACTACATCTTGTATTTTAGAGGTTGGATCACGATATGCGAAGACAAGAAGCAGTCTTTCCAAACTTCGGCGCGATCATTTTGCGCGCGGCGAGGTACGCTTGATGATGGGGAGTAGATCGATGAACCAACTCGCTGCAATGGATACCCGTACTGGCTTGGCGGCGCATGCCGAAGCCATAACCGAGCAATTTGTGACCTTCCGGGTCGACACCCAGCTGTTCGGGGTCAACGTCCTTGGCGTCCAGGATATTCTCAGAACCGAGGAAATTGCCTTCGTTCCGATGGCGCCGCCCGAGGTACGGGGCTCGATCAATCTGCGCGGCCGCATTGTTACGGTCATCGATGTGCGCATTTGCCTTGGCCTGCCGGCCCGCGAAGAGGACGGGAACACCATGGGCGTTACGGTCGAGCAAGACAGCGAGCTTTACACTCTGAGCGTCGATGAAATCCGCGAAGTCCTGAGCCTCCCGGTCGCCGAGCGCGAAACGGTGCCGGGCACCTTGGATGACAAGTGGCGCAAATTCGCCGAACACGTCTACCAATTGGAGGACGAATTGATGATCGTCCTCGATATCGACAAGCTGCTGCGCCACTGATCGAGGCGAAATGATGGGCGCGCTTACGCGTCCTTTAACAGGCGCGCGGCCTCCACCGCCATATAGGTGAGTATGCCGTCGGCGCCGGCCCGCTTGAACGCGGTCAGGCTTTCCAGCACCACGCGGTCGTTATCCAGCCAGCCATTGGCCACAGCGCCCTTCAGCATGGCGTACTCACCGCTTACCTGATAGGCGAAGGTGGGCACGCCAAAGCTGTCTTTGACGCGCTGGATAATATCCAAATAGGGCATGCCCGGCTTGACCATCACCATGTCGGCGCCTTCATCAATGTCGAGCGCAACCTCGCGCAATGCCTCGTCGGAATTGGCGTAATCCATCTGATAGGTTTTCTTGTCGCCCTTGAGCGCCGCCTCGGTACCGATGGCGTCCCGGAACGGCCCGTAAAACGCCGAAGCAAACTTGGCGGCATAAGACATGATGCGGACGGTTTCATGCCCCGTGTCATCAAGGGCGCTCCGAATTTGGGCGACGCGCCCGTCCATCATGTCGGAGGGCGCGATCACATCGCAGCCGGCCTCGGCCTGGACCACCGATTGGCGGCACAGAATTTCCACGGTTTCATCGTTGAGAATATGACCGTCCACCAAAAGCCCGTCATGGCCATCGGAATTGAACGGATCGAGCGCCGCATCGCAGATGACGCCAATATCGGGATAATCGGCCTTTACCGTCCGGATCGCGCGGCATACCAGATTGTCCGGATTGCAGGCCTCGCGGGCATCGGGGGTTTTGGATGCCGGATCGACTTCGGGAAATATGACAATGGCGGGGATTTTCAATTCCGCCACGTCGGCAACCACTTCGCTCAAAAGATCGACCGAAACCCGGTCGACGCCGGGCATGGATGCCACCGGTTGGCGCAAGCCCTGACCTTCGGCGACGAAAATAGGCAAAATGAAGTCGGCGGCACTCAGGGTGTTTTCGGCGACCAGGCGCCGGTTCCAATCGTCGCGGCGGTTGCGTCGCATGCGCGTCGCCGGGTATCGGCCTAAAAAATCCATCGCATCAAACTTTCTGATCCTGTTTAAATTTTGCTAACACTATCGACCTATGCTCTGGAATGAAACCGGTGAATTTGACGGAAATTGGCCGGAAACAGATGCAAAGGTAGCACCATGTCCGCGCACGATGTCCGGTTGGGCGAGGTTTTATTCGAGTTCATACCCAATGGCCGCTTCATCAAGGTCATAGCCATCGATCCCATAACCATGGAAGAGATCGCCATGGTCGGCGACCGCAGGGCCAGCGTCGATACCCTTGAGCGGCTGGCCATCAACAAGCTGCGCTATGTGATTGCCAAAAAGCGCGGCACAACCCGTCAGATGGACAGATTCCGTAGCGTCTGATTGGATCGGCGGCGTGAAGAAAAACTAACCCGCGCCCGTTCTATCCGAATTAATATAGCAGTTGACCAGCGCCGTTAAGGCGGCTGCAATCCGTCCACGCGGGGATCCGGAAAATTTATGCCGGCGCGGACCGCCGCCGGCTTCCATTTCTGCCGAGCCCGATGGTTTTGGCAAACTCGGAACGCTGCTTCGCATAATTCGGCGCAACCATGGGATAGTCGTGGGGCAGTCCCCATTTGGCGCGGTATTCATCCGGTGTCATGGAGAAATTGGTGCGAATATAACGCTTCAGCATTTTCAGCTTTTTGCCATCTTCCAGACAGACAAGATGATCCGAGGTAACCGAACGACGGATCGAAACAGCCGGCTTCTGGCTATTCGCGGCGGCCGCCCCCTTGCTGCCGTCCAATTCGTTTAGGGCCGAAAACACGGTGTTGATGAGCGCCGGAAGGCCTTCGCCGGAGACCGAGTTGCGGCCTACATAAGAGGCGACAATATCGGTCGAAAAACGCAATAAATCGTCTCTCGAAACTTCCCCTGTTTCTTCATTTGCCATCAAATTTTTTCCAAATTGCCGTGGTGAACGGAAAGTTTTGCGCGTTTTATTAGGCTGACAATTAAAGCCAAAAATCGAATAGAATCAACAAATAAAAAGTAACAATTGGCCCGGCGTATATCCGCGTTGTTTTTCAACTAGATGGCCGGGCCGCGGGGTGAACGTGGGGCTCCCGGGCGCCGCATATGGCACACGATTCACGGCGAAAATTGCTAACGACAAAACACCCGGCCCGCCGACAAGTTGTGTTGCACTGGCGCTAAACTCCGATATATAGTGACTCGCTTTCGAATTTGACTCGGCAAACCATCACCTTTTTATGGAATTCGAATGAATCAGACCATTGCCATCGGTTCCGATCATGCCGGATTCGCGCTTAAAGAAAGCCTTGTTGAGACCTTGACCCAGTTGGGCTATGCGCCCCTCGATCTGGGCACAAATGGCCCAGATTCCGTGGATTACCCGGATTTCGCCCACGCCATGGCTGGGGCGCTCGGGGCAGGCAAGGCAGACAAGGGGGTATTGATTTGCGGGTCCGGCATCGGCATCAGCATGGCCGCCAACCGCCATCCCGATGTACGTGCCGCGTTGGTCCACGATGCACTTGGCGCCCGTATGTGCCGCCAGCACAACGACGCCAACGTTATTGTATTCGGCGGCCGCATGATCGGCATTGAAGTTGCCCGCGACTGCCTGGAGATATTTTTGAAGACGGAATTTGAGGGCGGCCGCCACCAACGCCGCATCGACAAGATAACGCCGGCGTAAATATCGCTGCCGGGTAAATTTTTAATTAGGACGCATCGTTAATGACGCTTGTAAATCCATCCTTCGCATCGACCAGCCAAGAGCAATTCTTTACCAATTCGCTTGCCGAGGCCGATCCCGATATTTTTCGTGTGGGCAAATTGGAATTGTCCCGCCTGCAGAATCAGATCGAGCTGATTGCATCGGAAAATATCGTTTCCAGAGCTGTGCTGGAAGCCCAGGGCTCGGTCCTGACCAACAAATACGCCGAAGGCTATCCGGGCCGGCGTTATTACGGCGGCTGTGAGTTTGTCGATATTGCCGAAAACCTGGCCATCGACCGGGCCAAGGAATTATTCGGCTGTGCTTACGCCAACGTCCAGGCCCATTCCGGCAGCCAGGCCAATCAGGCGGTCATGGCCGCCACCGTGATGCCCGGCGACACGGTGATGGGCATGTCGCTGGCGGCGGGCGGGCATCTGACCCATGGCGCGCCACCGAACCTGTCGGGCAAATGGTTCAATGCGGTACAGTATGGGGTGCGCCGCCAAGATGCGCTGATCGATTTTGATGAGGTTCGAAGCCTCGCCAAGGCGCATAATCCGAAACTTATCATCGCCGGCGGTTCCGCCTATCCGAGGATTATCGATTTTGCCACCTTCCGGGAAATTGCCGATGAGGTGGGCGCGCTGTTGATGGTCGATATGGCCCATTTCGCCGGTTTGGTTGCCGCCGGCGTGCATCCAAACCCATTGGAGCATGCCGACGTCGTCACCTCGACCACCCACAAAACCCTGCGCGGGCCGAGGGGTGGGCTTATCCTGAGCAACGACTTGGATTTGGGCAAAAAAATCAACTCCGCCATATTTCCTGGGTTGCAAGGCGGCCCGCTTATGCATGTGATCGCCGCCAAGGCAGTGGCCCTTGGTGAGGCCTTACGTCCGGAATTTGCCACTTATGGAAAAAACGTGGTGGAAAACGCCAAAACCCTGGCCGCAGCATTGAACGAACGAGGCTGCGATATTGTATCGGGCGGCACCGATACGCATCTGATGTTGGTCGATCTTCGGCCCAAAAAATTGACCGGTAAGATCGCCGAGATGTCGCTGGAGCGGGCCTCTATTACCTGCAACAAAAATGGCATTCCGTTCGATCCGGAAAAACCGGCGGTCACCTCCGGCGTGCGCTTGGGAACACCGTTTGGCACATCTCGGGGGTTTGGACTGGCCGAGTTTGCCAAAATCGGAGAGATGGTTGTCGAGGTGCTAGACGGCCTGGCCGCCAATCCCGACGATAATTCCAAAATTGAAACTGATATCGCGGCGAGAGTGAAAGAGATGTGCGATCGCTTTCCCATTTATCAGGACATTCATAGCTAGAGATCAAGGGAGGACCAGCCATGCGCTGTCCATTCTGCCACCACAACGACACCCAGGTTAAAGATTCCCGGCCAACCGAAGACAATTCTGCTATTCGCCGGCGACGGTCTTGCCCGGAATGCAGCGCCCGCTGGACGACCTTCGAGCGGGTTCAACTGCGCGAATTGTCGATCCTGAAAAAAAACGACAAGAAAGAACCGTTCGAACGGGAAAAGCTGGCGCGGTCTCTAAAAATGGCTTTGCAAAAACGCCCGGTCGATGAAGATCAGGTAGAACGCGTCGTCAGTTCTATCCAGCGCCGCCTGGAAAGCCTAGGCGAGGCAGAGATACCGTCCAAGGTCATCGGCGAAATCGTCATGGATGTGCTCGCCGATCTGGATCAAGTGGCCTATGTGCGCTTTGCCTCGGTCTACCGGAATTTTCGCGAGGCCAAGGATTTCGAAGCATTCGTCGGTACCCTGAGTGACGAATAACCAAACCGGATCAGCAAATTCTAACCATCCGGCCGGGTTCATGCGCCTGGCGCTTTCGCTCGGGGCGCGTGGTCTCGGCAACACCTGGCCGAACCCGGCGGTCGGTGCTGTGCTGGTCAAGGACGGGCGCATTGTGGGGCGCGGCTGGACCGCCGATGGCGGGCGCCCGCATGCCGAAACCACAGCAATCAAAAACGCAGGCCCCGATGCAAAAGGCGCCACCGCCTATGTCTCGTTGGAGCCATGCAGCCACCAGGGCGAGACCCCGCCCTGCGCCGAAGCGTTGGCCGATGCCGGCGTTACCCGCGTCGTCGTCGCCATCGAAGATGCCGACCCAAGGGTTTCGGGATCGGGCATCACCTATTTAAACAATCGTGGTATCGAAGTTGAACATGGCCTCTGCGAAGAAACCGCACGCGATGCCAATCAAGGGTTTTTCACCCGCGTGGCTTTGGGGCGGCCAGCCTTCACCATGAAAATGGCCGCCACCCTGGATGGCCGTATTGCCACGCAGACCGGTGACAGCCAATGGATCACCGGCATCCAAGCCCGCGCCATGGCGCATCAATTGCGCGCCCGCCACGATGCGGTAATGATCGGCAGCGGCACCCTGGCCGCCGACAATCCAACCCTGACGGCGCGGCTGGGCGGGATCGGCAACGCCCGGCGGCCGCGCATAGTCCTCGATAGCCGACTGCGCATCGGCTTGGACAGCAATCTAGTCAAATCAATTGTCGATGCGCCGTTGTGGGTGGTGACCAAGGCCGGCGCCCATGGCGAGGGGCAGCTTGCACCGCTGCGCAGCGCCGGCGCCGAGGTGATCGAAATTGCTGCTGGCGCGGATGATCAAATTGATCTGACTGCCTTGGCGGCGCATCTCGGCGGCCTCGGACTGACCAATGTTTTGGTTGAAGGCGGCGGCGCGCTGGCGGCATCCATGCTGCGCGCCGATTTGGTCGACCGGGTTGCCTGGTTCCGGGCGCCGGCGATTTTGGGCGGCGATGCGATGCCGGCAATCGGCGCGCTGGGCATCCAGGGAATATCGGAAATGTTTGAGTTTTCCAGGAAATCGTCTATGTCAGCAGGCCCGGACGGGTTGGACATTCTAACCCGCAAGATTTGAGGCCCTAAATGTTTACCGGCATTATTTCAGATGTGGGAACCGTAACTTCGGTGCTTCCCGGCGGCGTAACCCGCTACCAAATCGAAACCGACTACGATCTTGCCGGCGTCGCCATCGGCGCATCGATCGCCTGCTCGGGCGCCTGCCACACTGTGGTGGAGAAGGGCGCGAGCTGGTTTGCGGTGGAATCGTCCAGCGAAACCTTATCAAAAACATCGCTGGGCAGCTGGGCCACCGGCACTCGGGTCAATTTGGAACGCCCCCTGACGCCCGCCGATGAGTTGGGTGGACACATGGTGAGCGGCCACGTGGACGGCGTCGGTACGGTTTTGAGCATCATCGCGGACGGTGATTGCAAGCGCTTTACTTTTACCGCACCGGACGATTTGATGCGTTTCATCGCACCCAAGGGATCGATAACCGTCGATGGCGTATCGTTGACCGTGAACGAGATTGGGGCGGATAGTTTCGGCGTCAATATTATTCCGCATACCGAAGCCAACACCACCTTTGGAGGCTTTGCGGAAGGCGATGCAGTAAATCTGGAAATCGACCTCGTAGCGCGGTATGTTGCGCGGCTTCTTGAGAAAGACAATGCCTGATACATCTTACAAAAGTTACCTGGCTTCCATCGAAGAGATTATCGAGGATGCCCGCAACGGTCGCATGTTTATCCTCGTCGACGAGGAAGACCGCGAAAACGAGGGCGATCTCGTGATCCCGGCACAAATGGCCACGCCCGACGCCATCAACTTCATGGCCACCCATGGGCGCGGCTTGATTTGCCTGTCGCTGACCGAGCAACGCATCAACGAGCTTGGCCTCAACCTGATGACGCCGAAGAATGAAGCGCTGCACGAAACCGCCTTCACGGTTTCCATCGAAGCCCGCGATGGCGTCGATACCGGCATTTCGGCACCGGACAGGGCGCGCACCGTCGCCACCTCGATCGATCCCTCCAAGGGCGCGGCGGATATCGTATCGCCCGGCCATATCTTTCCCTTAAAGGCGCGCGAAGGCGGCGTGCTGGTACGCACTGGCCATACCGAGGCAGCGGTCGATATATCGCGTCTGGCCGGGCTGACCCCGGCGGGCGTCATCTGCGAGATCATGAAGGACGACGGTACAATGGCGCGCATGCCGGACCTGGTTGCCTTCGCCCAGAAACACAATTTGAAAATCGGCACCATCGCCGATCTGATATCCTACCGGCTGCGTCATGACCGTATCGTCAAGCCGCGCGTCGAAGGCAATTTCAAGACCCTCAACTCGGCTGATTTCCGCACCATTGTCTACGCCAACGATGCAGAAGCGACCGAACATATCGCGCTGGTCAAAGGCAATCTAAGATCGCCCGGTCCGGTCATGGTGCGTATGCACGCGTTCAATATCTTTGACGATATTTTCAGCGCCCAAAAGACACTCGAATTGCACCGGGCCATGGAGCTGATCGAAGAAGAGGGGCGCGGCGTCATTGTGATGATCCGTTCCTCCAACCAGACGGTTCTGTCGGATCGCCTGCGCCAATCCATTGAGACCCAGGAACACCCTGCCACGCCGTTCCGCGAATATGGCGTCGGCGCGCAGATATTGCTCGATCTCGGCGTGCACGAGATGATTTTGCTTTCGAGCACCGTACGTAGCATCGTCGGCCTCGAAGCCTATGGCCTGACCATTGTCGAACAGCGCGCCATCACCATTCCGGATGACTACAAATTGCCAGTGCGAGATCAGTTCTATGGCTGAGGCGAAAAAGATATTAATCGTCGAAGCGCGCTTCTATGAAGACATCACCGACACCCTGGCCGAAGGCGCCATGGCGGTGCTGGGCGATGCCGGCTATGGGTGTGAGCGCATCGCCGTTCCCGGCGTCTTTGAGATACCGGCGGCGGTAAACCTGGCCTGGAATTCCGGCGCCTATGCGGGCTGCGTGACTCTCGGCTGCGTCATTCGCGGCGAAACGGATCATTATGATCATATCTGCCGAGAAATGAGCCGGCGCCTGATGGATATGAGTGTCGAGCAGAACATGCCACACGGCTTTGGCGTGCTGACCGTCGAGAGCCGCGATCAGGCGGAAAAGCGCGCGGCCTTGTCGGAGCGCAATACCGGCGGGCGGGCGGGCGAAGCCTGTTTAGCTATGATGGCGCTCAAACAACGCTTCGCTTAAGGTCGTTGACGGAGCGGCAGAGGCGCGCCATTGAATTTGGCGCGCATTTTAGAGATTAACGGAACTGGGGCGAATTGGTGGCTGGATCTGGCAGCACAAACATGGCGCGGCTGATATCAGTCCAGAGCCTCTATGAAATGGAGATCGCCGGCGCCTCCTTTGACGACGTGATGCTGAGCCATCTTGAAAACCGCTGGGCCGGCCAAATGGACGATGAAGGCAAAGTTCGCACCGGCGCGCGCCGGCTGGCCCGGACCGACCGCAAGAAATTCGCCGATATTGTCCGCGGCGTCACCCGCGACCAGGAACGGCTGGATGGACTGGTGAGCGGCGCGCTGCCCGACGGCGAAACCATTGATCGGCTCGATCTGATCTTGCGCATCGTGCTCAGGGCAGGGGCGTATGAGCTTTATTCCTGCCCAAAAGTCCCGGCGCAGGTGGCGATATCCGAATATGTCGACATCGCCAAGGCCTTCTACCACGAGGCCGAGCCAAGCCTGGTCAACGGTATTCTCGACCGCATCGGGCGCGTATTACGCCCCGCCGAGATCACCGGGAATAGTGGTGATGGTTAAGGGTGCGCCCGAACGGCCCGGCGAATTTGGATTTATCGAAACCTACATGGCGCCGCTGGCGACCGGCAACGAAGGCGCCCTTGGCCTCAAAGATGACGCTGGCTTGTTCGATGTCGCCCCCGGCCATCGGGCGGTGGTGACAACCGATGCCCTAATCGCCGGCATTCATTTTCGCGATACCGATCCGCCCGACAGTGTCGGCGCCAAGGCGCTAGCCGTGAATTTGTCCGACCTGGCATCCATGGGCGCTGCGCCCCTGGGCTACACATTGATCCTGGCGCTGCCCAAAGACTGGACCGCCGATTGGGCCGCCGGGTTCAGCAATGGTCTGGCGGCCATGCAACAACGCCATTCGTTGCAATTACTGGGCGGCGATACGGTTGCCGCAAATGGCCCGCTAACCATCGGCGTTACCGCTTTTGGTTCCGTGCCGGAGGGGCGCCAAATTATGCGCTCCGGCGCCGGGACAAGTGACGATATCTGGGTCTCGGGCAGCATCGGCGATGCCGCCCTGGCACTGGCAATATATAATGCAGGCGATAGCGATCGCATGGCGGCGCCTGAATACGCAGCCCTTCTGGACCGGTTGCAACGGCCCGAACCTCGCGTGGCGCTCGGCCAAAAGCTGGTCGGGATTGCCACGGCGGCCATCGATATCTCGGATGGCTTGGCCGCCGATCTCGGCCACCTTTGCCATGCATCGGCTATCGGCGCGAATATCGAGACAGAAAACATTCCATTGTCCGCCGCCGCCCGGGACTGCCTCGGCGCGCCGTCTTACGGCATGGATATTGTGATCGGCGGTGGCGATGACTACGAACTTCTGTTTACCGCGCCGCCAAGCCAGGCTGCCGACGTTACCCAGGCGGCGGAAAGGTCGGGGTGCGCGGTCACGCGAATCGGCCGCGCAAATGCGAAAAATCGGGTCCGCTTCGCTGCCGCGGACGGCCATGAAATAGAAATCAAGAAACCCGGCTGGGCGCATTTTTGACGATCCGGTTTAACGGCTGGAATGACACCGTATTCTCGGCTAACATTTGATCATGCCTAAAATACTCATATTCATTATCGTCGGGGTGCTTCTGCTTGCGGGCGGCGGCGTCACTGTTATGCAGCAGATGGAGTTGGGGCCGTTCGCACCCGATGCGGTCGAAAGCGCCGAAGCCGGGACCGAGGATGGCGCCGCCAAGCCCAAGAAGCCAAAAGAAGACGAGCCGGACCCGCCGATTTTTTTAACTCTGGACCCGATGGTTATTCCTATATTTCAAGGGGATAAGCTGAACACCAACATTCAGCTCACCATTCAGATCGAGGTTGCCAGAAAAGACGCGCCCGAGATGCGCAAGCGCATGACCAAGCTCAAAGATGCTTTGCTGCGCGATTTAATGGGTTTCGTGCCGCGCCATTTGCGCGATCACAAGGAGTTGGACATCGATATTTTGGGCCGCAGGCTGATGGTTATCGCCGAGCGCGCCGTCGGCAAGGGGCTTGTCGATAGTGTTCTGATACAAGGCATCCTCGACCGGCCCGCCAATTAGATACCAGCCTATTGGCACAGCCGTTGCTAAGCTTCGATGGCCCGGTTGCTTTGCAGGGCCGTATCTGGCAAAAGTTTGCCGCCGTTTGACCGTACCCAAACATAGCGGTGCGCAATCCCACACAGGTATTTTCAATCCCAAAAGGATCAGTTGGAATGGACAACGTCTCGATTTTTATTATTGCATGTGGCGTACTCGCCTTGATTTACAGCGCCTATGCGGTTCGCTCCATCCTGGCGGCGGACGCCGGCACGGAACGGATGCAGGAAATTGCCGCCGCCGTACAGGAAGGCGCGCGTGCTTACCTTAATCGCCAATACATGACCGTCGGCGTCGTCGGTGTCGTTATCGGCGTCATCCTTGGATTATTGCTCGGCCTGCCGACGGCGATCGGGTTTTTCATCGGTGCCATTCTGTCCGGCGCTGCCGGCTATATCGGCATGAACGTTTCCGTGCGCGCCAATGTAAGAACCGCGGAAGCGGCCCGATCCCAGGGTCTCGGCGCGGGCCTGGAAATCGCCTTCAAGTCTGGCGCCATCACCGGCATGCTGGTGGTCGGGCTAGCGCTTCTCGGCGTCACCGTTTATTTCGAGCTGCTGCGCGAAATGTTCGAGTTGTCGAGCGCCGATGGCTCGGCGGAAATCCTTAAAGCGTTAGTCGGGCTTGCTTTCGGCGCCTCACTAATTTCCATATTCGCCCGCCTTGGCGGCGGCATCTTTACCAAGGGCGCTGATGTCGGCGCCGACTTGGTCGGCAAGATCGAAGCTGGTATCCCCGAGGACGATCCACGCAACCCCGGCGTCATCGCCGACAATGTCGGCGACAATGTGGGCGACTGTGCGGGCATGGCGGCTGATTTGTTTGAGACTTATGCCGTGACGATCGTTGGCACCATGCTGCTGGGAGCGCTGTTTTTTACCGGCGCCGACCGTGAAACCCTGATGACGCTGCCGCTGTTGATCGGCGCCACTTGCATCGTTGCTTCGGTAATCGCCACTTTCTTCGTCCGCCTTGGGGCAAGCAATAATATCATGGGCGCGCTTTATAAGGGCTTTATCGCCAGCGCTGTGATCTCGGCCATCTTCATTGGCGGTATTATTTCTTTGGGTGCCGGCTGGAACACCGTCTTTACCACAAGTGGCGGCACATTTACCGGCACGGATCTGTACATATCCGCCCTGACCGGCTTGGTCGTCACCGGGCTGATTGTCTGGATCACCGAATATTACACCAGCACCGAAACCCGTCCGGTGCGCAGTATCGCCCGCGCATCCGAGACCGGCCATGGCACCAACGTCATCCAGGGCCTGGCCGTTTCCATGGAATCGACGGCGCTGCCGGTGATCGTCATTTGTGCCGGTATCATTGTTTCGTTCCTTACCGCCGGCCTTTACGGCCTATCCATTGCCGCCACGTCGATGCTGGCGCTGGCCGGCATGGTGGTGGCGCTCGACGCCTTCGGTCCGGTCACCGACAACGCCGGCGGCATCGCCGAAATGGCGAACTTGCCCGAAGAGGTGCGCAAAACTACCGATGCCCTGGACGCCGTCGGCAATACTACCAAAGCGGTGACAAAGGGCTATGCCATCGGCTCAGCCGGCTTGGCGGCGCTGGTGCTGTTCGGTGCCTTCAACCAGGAACTGCAGTCCGCGTTCCCGGATCTCAAAGTGAGTTTCAGGCTCGATGATCCGTTTGTCGTCGTCGGCTTGTTCATCGGCGGCTTGCTTCCCTACCTGTTCGCTTCGCTGGGCATGATGGCTGTCGGCAGGGCCGCAGCCTCCGTGGTCATCGAAGTGCGCCGCCAGTTCAAGGAAATTCCAGGCATCATGGAGGGTACCGCCAAACCGGAATACGGCACGTGCGTCGATATGCTGACCAGGGCGGCGATCAAGGAAATGATCGTGCCGTCGTTGCTGCCCGTTCTAGCGCCGTTCGTTGTCTATTTCGTGATCTTGCCGATCGCAGGCCAGGCGGCAGCATTTACCACCGTCGGCGCCATGCTGATGGGCATCATCGTCACTGGGCTGTTTGTTGCCATATCGATGACCTCGGGCGGCGGCGCCTGGGACAATGCCAAGAAATATATCGAAGACGGGAACCACGGCGGCAAAGGCTCCGACGCCCATCACGCCGCCATCACCGGCGATACTGTCGGCGATCCTTACAAAGATACGGCAGGACCGGCGGTTAACCCGATGATCAAGATCACCAACATCGTCGCCATTCTGCTAATCGCCATCCTCGCCGCCTAACCGCGAACGCGACGCCAAACAAAAAGCCCTCCGGGAGCAATCCTCCCGGAGGGCTTTTATTGAATGTATCCAGCGCCTTATTGCCCCTCCGATTTCTTTCCCTCGAAGCGGCCGATATTGCCGAACAATTGGCGCAAAAGTCCCAATTCATTCCCGGCGGTCGGCGTTTTGCGTTCAACCATTTCCATCTTTCGGGCTTCCTCCAGACCGAATGTTTTGAGCGCCGTCACGATGCCGCGCTTATTGAAGCGAATAACAATAACCTTGCGTTCGATAATTTCGGGCTCGAAAAAAGCGACGGTTTTGGTCTTCTCGCTGACGTAGAACCAGACGTCACCGTTGAATGGCGCCAGGCTGGAAGGCGATCCCAAAATCTGTACCACATCAGCTTTATTGACCTGGCCAACTTCGACTTCCGCCAACAAATCGGGATCGGGCAGATTTCCATGGGAATTTATACGCGGCGCGCAGGCACCAAGAGCCGCGGCGAAAATAACAGATGTAATCAAGGGTGATCGATGACCCATGGGAGCTGATTTTTCCTTCTATCCGAATAATTTGCCCGCCCGGCTGGCGCATGGGCGATGAACGGACTATATGGTAGCGGATTATAGCACAAGCCCAGCCACCAAAAAAGTGTCACGCGGGCGCCGCGCTCGGCGGCACCTACCAAATTTGGGTAAAGAGAGATAGCGTTTTCCATGGGACTGTTTGATTTATTCCGGCGCCGCCAGAATCAGGATGCCGATTATCGGCTTTACGGAGCCATCGTGGATCAGGCACGCCTACCGGCATTTTACAGCAATTGTGGCGTTCCCGACACGGTCAACGGGCGATTTGATCTGATTGGGCTACATGCCTATTTGGTAATGCGCTGCCTCAAGGGAATGGCGAATGAACGCGGTACCGGCTTGTCGCAACGATTGTTCGATATCATGTTTACCGATATGGACCGCAATTTGCGCGAAATGGGCGTCGGCGATCTCAGCGTAGGCAAGAAGGTCAAGGCTATGGCGAAAGCCTTTTACGGGCGCGTCAAAGCCTATGACGAAGGGCTTGCGGGCGGGCCGGAAGCATTGGAGGACGCATTGCGCCGAAATTTGTTTATCGAAACGGAGCCCCGCGACGAAGACGTGGCGAAAATGGCCGCGTATTTGTCGCAATCGGTGGCCGCTTCCAGCTCCTGGACAATTGAAGCGTTGGAGGAGGGGCGGCTACAATTCCTTGCGCCGCCGCCGATGACCGAAACAAACGGCGCAACACAGGAGGAAAGCGCGTGATGAAAATCACCGCCCCACCTGAGCCGGAATTTTCGCGGCTGCTCGCCGCCGATCCGACCAGCGCCAAGATCATTTCCGAACAGCTCAACGCCAGCAGTTCAGAATGCGCCGCGCTGGCGAAGCGTTTTGGTGTCGAAGCCATTCAAGATTTGCGCGCCGACTGCCGGCTCAGCGGGTTCGCCACGGGCAACCGCATGCGGCTGGAGGTTACGTTCAGCGCAGAGGTAAGGCAATTATGCGTCATCACGCTGGAACCGGTAGACACCAGCATCAACGCGAAATTTGCCCGCGAATATACACCGCCCGCCTTTACCGAAGATACGCAAGAGATAGTCATCGATCCCGACGCCGACGATCCCCCGGAAGCCATTCCCGAGGGGGGAATCGACGCCGGCGAGGCCGTTGCCGAGCAATTGGGGCTGGAGATCGACCCGTTTCCGCGCGCTCCCGGCGCCGAATTCGAAGAAATTACGGAAAACGAGCAGGCGGATCATCCGTTTGCTCAGCTCAAAAACCTTAAAATTGATGGTGATTGAGTAAAATTGACGCTCAATACCGCAGAATTCCGCCGCTTGCCCAATGAACAATTATCTGGTTTAAGTAGCGCCGCTTTTCATGGGCGGAAACATTGACGCCCAATTTCAAAAAATTAGAGTGAATTCAAGATGGCTGTTCCAAAAAAGAAAATATCGCGCTCGCGCCGCGACATGCGTAGATCGCACGATTCGTTAAAAAGTCAAGCACACGGCGAGTGTTCCAACTGTGGTGAAATGAAGAGGCCACACCATGTTTGTCCGTCCTGTGGCTATTATGACGGACGTGAAGTTGTCGACATAGACGCGACAGTTTAACCGACCTGGGTCCGGAGACTGGACTTAATGGCGCAGATCATAAGAGTCGCAATAGATGGCATGGGTGGTGACAATGCCCCCGACATGATCGTCGGCGGTATTGATCGTGCTTCCAAAGTGCTGGACGACGTCGAATTTCTTTTGTTCGGCGATGAGGCGCGTTTGCGCCCGCTGCTGGATGCCCATGCAGGCGCCAATGCGGTTACGGAGATTCGCCATACCGACGAAGCCATCTCGGCCGAGGAAAAACCGACCGTCGCGCTCCGCACCGGAAAAAAATCCAGCATGCGGCTGGCTATCGATGCGGTCAAATCGGGCGAGGCGTCTGCCCTGGTTTCTGCGGGCAATACCGGCGCGCTGATGGCTATGGCCACGGTCGTGCTGCGCACGCTGCCCGGCATCGACCGACCAGCAATCGCCGCCGCCCTGCCGACCCTGCGCAGCCAGACGGTGATGCTCGATCTCGGCGCCAATATCGATTGCAACGCGGACAATCTGGTTCAGTTTGCCGTCATGGGCGAAGTGTATGCCCGCGCCGAGATTGGATTGGCGCAACCCTCCATCGGCATACTGAATGTCGGGGTCGAGGGCCTCAAAGGCAACGATGCGGTCAAAGAGGCCAGCGCAATCCTGCAATCGTCGGATTTGCCGATTAAATTTTACGGCTTTATCGAGGGCGATGATATCGGCAAAGGGACCGTGGATGTGGTCGTCACCGATGGATTTACAGGTAACGTCGCTTTAAAAACCGCCGAGGGCGCGGTGAATATGTTCTCCCATCATTTGCGCACCGCCCTGAAGTCCAGTCTGCGCACGAAACTCGGCGCTTTGTTGTCCATGCCAGCGCTGCAAATCGTAAAAAACAAGTTCGATGCCAGACGTTACAACGGCGCCATGTTTGTTGGCCTAAATGGTATTTGCATCAAGAGCCACGGCGGAACCGATGCGGTTGGATTTGGCAATGCGCTCGGTGTTGCCGTCAATCTGGTGCGCCGTGATTTCAACGAGGTGATCAAAGAAGATTTAAGCCGCGTGATGCAAAATGATCGACCCGAGATAAAGGCTGCGGTGAACTGATGAGCTTGCGCACCAGATTTATCGGCTGCGGCTCGTACCTTCCGGAGAATATCGTCACCAACCAGGAACTCGCCAAATCCGTCGACACCTCCGACGAATGGATCACGGCACGCACCGGCATCAAGCGCCGCCATATCGCGGCCGAAGGCGAATACACCTCCGACCTGGCCCGCCAGGCGGCCGTGGCTGCGCTGGACAGCGCAGGCCTCAAGCCCAACGATCTGGACCTGATCATCGTCGGCACCACCACGCCGGACGAGGTATTTCCAGCCACCGCGGTAACCTTGCAGGGTCAGCTTGGCCTGACCGGCGGCGCCGCATTCGATATCCAGGCGGTTTGCTCCGGCTTTATCTATGGACTTTCCGTCGCCGACAGCATGCTCAGGGGCGGGACGGCGAAAACGGCGCTGGTGGTTGGCGCCGAAACCATGTCACGCATCCTGGATTGGGAAGACCGGTCCACCTGCGTGTTGTTCGGAGACGGCGCCGGTGCGGTTATCCTGCGCGCCGACAACGGCGCCGACGAAAGCAACGAGGCGCCGGGCATATTATCGACCCATATTCATTCCGATGGCAATTTGCGCGATCTGTTGTATTGCGCCGGCGGCCCTTCGACGACCGGTAATGCAGGCGTTCTGAAAATGATGGGCAAGGACGTCTACAAGCATGCCGTCACCAACCTCGCTAATGTGGTCGTCGAAGCGTTAGAGGCCAACCAGTTGAATCCTGAAGACATTGATTGGCTGGTCCCGCATCAGGCCAACAGGCGCATCATCGACAGCACCGTCAAGAAGCTGGGATTGGCCGAAGACAAGGTGGTGATGACCATCGCCGATCATGCCAATACCTCGGCGGCATCGATCCCTTTGGCCCTCGACGTCGCCATAACCGATGGCCGCATCAAAAACGGCGATCTGATATTAATGGAGGCGATGGGCGGCGGTTTGACCTGGGGCGCCGCCATGGTGCGCTGGTAGGCAAATTCCGGGCGATGAAATTTGGCGTTAAATTCATTACCTATCCCGTTGAAATTGATAAACATCTCGCGTAAAATAACCTCAATTAAATGACACGCGTCACATCAGGGGAAGCTTAGGCGATGGCTGGAAATACCATTACCCGTTCGCAGTTGAGCGAGGCCGTCTACCAGGAAGTCGGTCTGTCGCGCAACGAATCTGCGGATTTACTTGAATCTGTTCTCAACAAAATCTCGGACACATTGGCCGCCGGCGAATCGGTCAAGATATCATCCTTTGGCAGTTTTTCGGTCCGCGAGAAAGGCCAGCGGGTCGGCCGTAATCCGAAAACCGGCGAAGAAGTGCCGATATTGCCGCGCAAGGTTCTGGTTTTCAGGCCGTCGCAAGTCTTGAAGAGCCAGATCGCGGATTCCGGCTCGGACCCGATTTCCTGATAACGCCGGGTTGGCATGGCGTTATCGGCGGAACAGCTTTCATCAAACCGGCGGGACGGAAAATCCGCGACCGCTTTTCGCACCATAAGCGAGGTTGCCGGAGCCCTTGATCTGCCGCAGCATGTGCTGCGCTTTTGGGAAAGCAAATTTCCGCAGATCAAACCCATGAAGCGGGGCGGCGGGCGGCGCTATTACCGGCCCGAGGACCTGGATGTCCTACGCCGCATCAAAAGCCTCTTGTATGACGACGGCTACACCATCAAGGGCGCCCAGAAGCTCTTGAAAGACGGCGGTGAAGCATCAACGCAAGAGGCGCCGGTGGAACGCGCCGCCGCCAAACCGGAACCAGCGTCCGGCGCGGCCAACCAAGACGCCCTTCTGGAAGTGCTGGCCGAGCTCGAAGACATCAAGAAACTGCTCTAGCCGCCGAACCTTATTTTCGCCTGTTCGAGCATCGCTGTGCGCCAATCATCATCGGGCGCCCCTGGGCGCGCCGCATCGCATCCGACCGGCCCCCAAGGCGCGGCTTCACTTGTGTACATTTCCCCCAAAATTTCCATCCAGCTCATGTCATCGAAGGCCCCGGCGGCCAATACCTGACGGCCCGGTATCAGGGTCAGGTGCCAGCGCACGGTGGTACCGCATTCGGTGCAGAATTCATAATGGACGGGATTGCCGCTGTCGCCGGTGCGGGTATGGGTCTTGGTCTCGCCGCTGAATTCCTTGATGCGGCTTTCGTCCACCACCACCGAGATACCGTAATCGCTACCGGTTCGTTTGCGGCAGGTTGCGCAATGGCACGCCGATATCCAGATGGGCGGCGCACCAAGTTCGAACCGCACGGCGCCGCAGTTGCAGCCGCCCTTATACTGATCCATTGCCAAAGCCTCCTATTGCCGCGTCATTGTTTTTGATGATGTGTTTTGCGGCAGATACGCGCCCTTTTCCCGCAACGTCTCGATCAGCTCCTGGGTGTCCAGATCGCACGCCGGCTGCCCGGTGCGGATCGATTGTACCGCCGCCGTGCCCGCCGCCTGGCCCATCATCGCCGCCGCCGGCATCACCCGGATCGAGCCGTGCACTTGCACATCAGCCGAATGGCAGCGCCCGGCGACCCAAAGATTGAGCCAGCCCTTGGGCGCCAGGATGGAGTAGGGGATGCCGTAGCGCTCGCCGACCTCGGGCCGCGCCTCGTTTCGGAACTCTTTGATGAAGCGCTCAAACTCTTCCTCCGAGGCCTCGTAAGGATGGATGTCCACGGCCTTGTTGAAGACGCCGATCTGATCGGGAAACTCGCGCCGCGCCTTGAAGTCCTCGTAGTTGATCTCGTACTCGCCGACGATGCGCCGCGTTTCGCGCACCCCCATCAAGGACGAGGTGGTGGCATGCTCGATGCCTTCGAAGCCGGGCACGTATTTGCGGTAAAACTCGGTGTACTCCATGGCGATCTTGCGCCCCAGCATCATACCATCCGAAAGACTGTCACAGCGCAATGCGTTCAAATCAAAAATATGCCCCCCGTTCAGATTACCCATGGAGGAGCCAACCTGAAACATGCCCGGCAGAAACCGGTCATGCTGGGTGAAGTGGCCATCGCCAAGGGCTTTTTTAAGGGCCGCGCCATGCACCTTCTGTTTATCCCAGTTGTCGGCCTTGTTGGGATCGGTTCCGGCCGGCGCATCGGTGTCCGGATTGCTTTTGGCGGCTTCGCGCAAGACCCGGTCCCAATCGATGCCGGCATAGAGCGAGCAGAGCGAGGCGGGCATAATCTGGTCTGTATCCCGGCCGGCCTCACGGCATTCGGCGCCGCAAAGATCGGCCAGCACCGCATCGCCGGTGGCATCGATAAAGGTTTTTGCCGGAACGTACCGATGGCCTTCGATATTGTTAATCACCACGCCGTTCACTTTACGGCTTATCGCGTCCACGTCGGCATCGATTAGGCGGGTGAAAAAGCGCACCTCGACGCCGGCGTCGCGCGCGAACTCATCCAATATGAGCTTCAAGCCTTCGGGCCGGAACGGCGTCCAACGGTGATAGGCAACGCGCCAGAATGCCGGCGTCACTTGCGGGCCCAAAAATCCGCGTTGGTACATGGTCTCGACAATTTCGCGCATGACGCCGCCGACCAGCCCCTCGACGCCGTTGGCCATGGGATCGAACGCGGTCACCAGACCCGATGTGCCCATGCCGCCCATGGTGCCGGTGCCCTCGACCAACAAGGTCTTGGCGCCCAGCCGCGCCGCCGATATGGCCGCCGCCGCGCCGCCCGGCCCGCCGCCGGCGACCACGAGATCGTATTCTTCGTCGACCGGGATATCCCGGGAAAAACTGAATGTCGCCATTATTCCCTCCTACTGCTGTTTCTTAAAACTAATCCCTCGCACCATCAGCGTCCAACATATGCACGCGCCCCGGCGAAGGAATTGCGGCGCCCGTCCTTGAGCGTTATAGTGCGCCCGCTGAACGACATTCTGTCGGCAATTCGGCGGGGAGTGGCGCAGTCTGGTAGCGCATTCGACTGGGGGTCGAAAGGTCGGAGGTTCAAATCCTCTCTCCCCGACCAAATTTTAAAAAAGCATTTCCCCCAAGCATTTTGGTCAACAAACATTCATTCGCCACTAACCGGCGGCGCGTTCCAACACGCCGGGTAGATTACTTGATTGTGCGGAATTCTAAACACCACCCTTTTTACTAGCATTTTATTTTTCGATTCGTGCGACATGTCTTTTACCCCCCTTACGGTTATGACGGTTTATGACGGTTTATGACGGTTTTCGCCGGCGCGCCTCAGAAACCCAGCCGGTCTGGGGATCGCATAGTTGGCCATATGGCCGTCGATCTTGGCACCACGATCGATTAATCACTCCCAATCCACCATGGCCCACACAAAAATACCCCGCCAGGCGGCGTCTCCGGCTCGGAATATCTCTCCTGTATTCGATGATTATTCGGGAATTTTAATTAGCACATAATGGGAACAAATGCAAGAAATTACAGCGGATGGTGCTTGCAATTACAGGGACAAGACTTATCTCCAAAGCTCCTCACCAAATTTCTGTCCGAAAAATCCGGGTTAGCTCTTAGTGCCCCCGCCATTCCCGTAATTCCGATGGTATGATTTATTGCTGATCGGCGCGCGCTTTCGGTCCCTGTACGAAACGCCATTCATGCGCGAGCCCCATATAGAGGCCAACGCACATGACCAATAGGACTATCGTGAAGGGCAGTCCCACCGTAATGGCTGCGGCCTGAAGCGCGCCCAAGGCTTCACCGCCGCCGCCGAACAGCAGGGCGCCCGCGATGACACCTTCCATGGTCGCCCAAAATATCCGTTGTGGCACCGGCGCGTCGAGCATGCCACCTGAGGTAATGCTGTCGACCACTAGCGATCCGGAGTCCGAGGAGGTGATGAAAAACACCAACACCAGCACGATGGCCACAAACGAGGAAATATTTGCCAGGGGCAGGTTTTGCAGCATCTGGAACATGGCGAGCGACACATCACTGATGCCGCCGGCCAGTGCACCGATTTCGTTCTGCGCCTGCTCCAGGGCCGAGCCGCCAAAGCTCGCCATCCAGACCAGCGTGACCAATGTTGGGACGAGCAGTACGGCAATGAGGAATTCCCGGACCGTGCGCCCCTTTGAGATGCGCGCGATAAACATGCCGACAAAGGGTGACCAGGAAATCCACCAGGCCCAGTAAAACACTGTCCAGCCATGGAAGAATTTTTCGTCCTCGCGGCCAATCCAATTGCTTAGCGGGATAATGGTTTCGGCATAAGCTACGGCTGTGGTGCCGATTGTCGTAAATATGGCGATCGTCGGTCCCGCCAGAACGACGAACAACAGAAGCAACGCGGCAAGCCCCATATTGATGTTGCTCAGAACCTTGACGCCGCCGTCGAGGCCGCGCACGACGGAGATAACCGCAACGAAGGTAACGCCGATAATGATGGCGACTTGTGTCGCGATGCCGCTATCAATCCCAAACAGGAATTTGAGGCCGCTGGCCGCCTGTTGCGCGCCAAACCCCAACGAGGTGGCCAGACCGAATATGGTGGCAAGCACGGCGACGATATCAATCACATGGCCGAACCAGCCCCATGACCGGTCTTTCAACAGCGGGAAAAAGCCCGATCGGATGGTGAGTGGCAGTCCCTTATTGTAGGTGAAGAAGGCCAGCGACAACCCGACCACCGCATAGATCGCCCAAGGATGCAGCCCCCAATGGAACATGGTTGCGCCCATGGCCGCTTCGGCGCCTTGTGGCGTCCTGGGTGCCGCGTTGAGCGGTGTGCCGAACCAATTGGTGTAATAGGCGGTGGGCTCTGCGACGCTCCAGAACATCAGCCCAATGCCCATCCCTGCAGCGAACAGCATAGAAAACCAGGACAAGGTCGAGAATTCCGGTCGGGCGTCGATGCCGCCAAGTCGAATTTTCCCAAAAGGCAGGAAAATCAGCACCAGACAGAAGACCACAAAAATATTGCCGCCGACCATGAACAGCCAGTCGAAATGGCCTATCGACCAGCCCTTGGCGCCGGCGAAAGCCGTTTTTGCGGACTCCGGTGCCATCAGCGTGCCTAGCACGAAAATCAGGATCAGGACGGCCGTGATCCAGAAGACCGGATTGTGCAGGTCCATCCCCCAGCGTCGCAGATTGTCCTGGCCGATCTGATAGTCGGTTTGATAGCGATCCGGCATATTTGCCTCCCCTTAACCTTGCCTGCCTGTCGATCTAACCAAATTAACAGGTTCGATCAAATAGAACACCGGACGCCCACGGAGTTTTAAAATGCAGAACTATCATTCAATTTCTGGCCCGGCTTGGTAAAGCAATATCTCCTTCTGGACTAGAGGCGGACCTTTCGGGCACCCAAATTGATGTCCGCTTCGGGGGCATAGGGGGCATCAATCTCTATACGGCCAAATTAGGATTCGATAATCATCCCCCGACAATCCCGCGCGCCTGCAAATCTGCAATCTCCCCCTCCGATAACCCGGCCTCAACCAATATCTCATCCGTATGCGCCCCCAGCTCCGGCGCGCCTGCCCGGTATTCGGGCACCGTTCCGCTGAACCGGGCGGCACCCCGCGTTTGCCGTAACGGCCCGGCCACCGGGTGCTCAGTCTCTACCAAAATTCCGGTGGCGGCGATTTGCGGGTGGGTGATCATCGCGGCGCGGGTCAAAACCGGGGCGCAAGGCACGCCTTCGGCTTCCAGGCGGGTGATCCATTCGTCGTTGCCGGCTTTAAGGAGTTCCTCTTGGATGAGGTTTAAGCGGGCATCGATATTGAAATCGCGGAGTTCGGCGGTTTTGAAGCGTTCGTCATCCAGCAATTCCGGGCGCCCGAAAACGCGGGTGAGCGCCTGCCATTGGGCGTCGGTCATGATGGACACGCTGATATGGCCGTCCGCAGTCTCGTAAATCAAGTCGATGAAGCTGGCGGCTTTTTGCGGCGAGACTTCCTTGCCCACGAATGTCTGCCCGCCCATGTCCGATGACCACAGGAACGCGACGATGGCGTCCAGCATGGAAAGGCGCACATGCTGGCCTTCGCCGGTGCGGGTGCGCGCCAGCAACGCCGCCGTGATGGCCTGGCCTACCGTGATACCCGTCAGCTTGTCGGGCAGGATGGTGCGCACCAGGCGCGGGCGCTCGTCGTCAGAGCCGCCCTGTACCGAGGCGAGGCCCGACAAAGCCTGGACCAAAGGATCGTAGACCGGCTTGCCGGCGTAAGGGCCGGTTTCGCCGAAGCCGCTGATGGAGACATAAATGATGGACGGCGCGTGGCCGCGGATGGCGTCTTCGCCGATGCCCATGCGTTCGACCACGCCGGGGCGGAAGTTCTGCACCATCACGTCGCACCCCATGGCCAGCCGCTTGACCAATTCCACGCCATCTTGCGTTTTGAGATCGATGCTGATCGAGCGTTTGTTGCGGTTGTTATTGAGGAAGCTCGCCGACAGCCCGCCGGAGCGATTGCCCGCCGAGCGGGTGAAATCGCCGCGCGCTTGGGGTTCCACCTTGATCACGTCGGCGCCCTGGTCGGCCAGGATCATGGTCGCGTAGGGGCCCGACACCACGGCGGTCAGATCGAGAATGCGGAAGCCGTCTAGCGGGCCGGGCATGGAATTCGCTAGCGACGCTGGAACTGAGTATCGCCGAATAACTGATCGATGGCTTCGGCGCCGAGGCCGCTGTTCAGCCGGTCCTGATGTTCGGACAACAAATCGATGCCCCGGCGGACAGCAGGCCGCGCCTTCATCGCCTCCAGCCAGCGCCCGAAGTTGGGAAACTCGGCAATGTCGATATGGCGGCGGCGGTGGCCCCTTGCCCAGGGGAAAGTGGCCATGTCAGCGATTGAGTAGTCATCGCCGCCGAGATACTCGGCCTCGCCCAGGCGCTGGTCCATCACGCCGTACAGCCGCGCAACCTCCCGGTTGTAGCGGCTTTGGCCATAGGCGATTTCTTCCGCGGCGGCGATTTTCGGGGCGTAGTTGTTGAAATGGCTTTGCTGGCCGAACATGGGGCCGACGCCGCCCATTTGAAACATCAGCCATTGCAGGACAATGGAGCGGGCGCGGGCTTCGGTTGGCATGAATTGGCCGGTTTTTTCGGCGAGGTAAATGAGCATGGCGCCGGTCTCGAAGACGGAGAAGGGGACCCCGCCGGGGCCGTCATGATCGACAATAACCGGGATGCGGTTGTTGGGGCTGATGGCCAGAAAATCGGCTTCGAACTGATCGCCTTTGGTGATATCGACGGCGATGGCCCGGTATTCGATGCCGGTCTCTTCCAGCATGATATGAATTTTCTGGCCGTTCGGCGTCGGCCAACTGTAAAGGTCAATCATGGGCTAAGGCTTCCCGTTGTCCAGTGTAAAGCAACGGGCGCTATCTTAAAACAAGTTGCGGCGATGGCAATCGCTCCTGAATTTATAAGGCGCGATGGCCATCGCTCTGGGATCTAAAGTTGAACGCGCTTCCCGGCTAGATCACATCTCCCCGGTCGCCAGCCATTTAGCGCAGTCGGCGCCAAGCTCATCCAAGGCACGCGCCTCGTAGGCATCGATTTCTTGCGCGCTCAGCGTGTCGCGCCAGCGATTGTTGGTGCCTTTATTGACGAACACCTTTGCACCACCGTCGAAGATGGCGCCGCCCAAGGGCGTTGTCAGGTCCGCATGCTCCTTCATGTAGTCGAAGCTGGTATGCAAATCCATTTTCGGCCATTTGGCTTCGTCGATTTCTATATCAAGAAAGGCGGCCATCTTGCGCATCTCGCCTTCCTTGTCGTCGATCAGGTTTTGGTAGTGGATCATATAGACGTTGGGAAGATCGCGGATCGCCCACCAGGAGCGGATGTTTTCCCAGAACGGCCAGAACGGATGGCCTTCTTTGTTGAACCAATCGAGGAAATATTGCTGCATATCGTCGGTGGTGGGCCGTTCGATCACCGGGCCGAAATTGGGCAGGGAATTCAGGCCGTCGTACAACATATCGTTCATATAATAGTGGTGGTTGTAGATGCTCCACACCACATCGCGGCCATCGCGCGCGATGTAAACATATTTGCTCTTCGGCGAAAACACCAAGGCGTCCACCGGCAGGTGGGTCTTGATGAAGCGGCGATGCTCCTGCAACTCGACATCGTCCCGCGCTTCCAACGGCGGCAGGCGGAAATCATGCCAGAGCGACATATCGGCGATCGGCAGACCCTCGGTTTCACCTTCGAAAATAAATTCGGCAACGATCTGCTGCACCCAGGTGGTGCCGGCTTTGGCGTAGGTCGCGATAAATATATCGTCATCACGAAACTTGAAATCGTTCCAATAGGTCGAATCCATCGCCCAGCTTTGGATATCACGCGTCTTTACAGGCCACTCGATCGCTTCTGACATGGTGAACACTCCCTGAAAATTTGTTTATAGTATCGGTGTTATTGGCACCAACTCTAGTTGAAGAATTGCGGATGGTAAATCTCGGAGAATCGACAATGGGGGCGGGCGGTTAAATTCGCTCGCCCTCTTTCTTTCATTGCCTCTCCGTGCCTACTGACTAAAATCCCACCCAGGGAGGCCAATAAATATGACTAGGTATTCCATTTCGCAACCGGTGACCATGATCGAGGCGCCCAGGCTGTTGACCGGCAAGGGACGCTATACGGATGACGTCAAGTTGCCGTTTGCGGCGCACGGCGTGTTCCTGCGCTCGCCCCACGCTCATGCGGATATCAAATCCATCGACACGGCTGCCGCCGAAGCCATGCCGGGCGTGCTCGCGGTGCTGACCGGCGCCGATTATGAAGCCGACAAACTGGGTTTCGTGCGCGGCATAAGCCCTGGAAAATTGCGCGACGGCTCGCCCATGTTCCGTCCCGACCGGCCCGGCCTGACCAGCGACCGGGTGCGCCATGTGGGCCAGGCCGTCGCCCTAGTCATCGCCGAAAGCATTAATCAGGCAAAGGACGCGGTGGAGGCAATCGCCGTGGACTACGAGCCTTTGCCGGCCCATATGGAGACGGCGACGGCCAATGCGCCTGAGACGACGGCTTTGCGCGCTGAAGCCCCCAACAACGAAGCCATGCACGCAGAAATCGGCGATGCCGCCGTCACCGATGCGGAAATGGAAAAAGCCGATCATGTGACCCGGGATACTTTCGTTGTTAACCGGGTGACCGCCAATACCATGGAGCCGCGCGCAGTCGCCGCCGAATATGATTCTGGGCGCGATCATTTCACCATCTATGCCTGCCACCAGCGCCCCTATATCTGGCGCACCATGATGACCAAATATGTGTTCGGCATCGACGAGCATCAGATGCGCCTGATCGCCGGCGATGTGGGCGGCTCGTTCGGCATGAAGGGCGGGCTCTATATCGAAGTGCCGCTCATCGCCTGGGCGTCGAAAAAAATCGACCGGCCGGTAAAATGGGTGTGCGAGCGCTCAGAAGCGCACATGTCCGACGACCATGGCCGCGACATGGTGATCAAGGCCGAGCTAGGCATTGATAATGACGGCACCTTTCGCGCCGCGCGCTTCATCTCCAACAACAATATCGGCGCCTATCTGTCGATGATCGGGTTCTTATCAACGCGCGGCATCGCCGGGTCCATGTGCGGGCCCTATATAACGCCGGTGATCCATGGCGAGGGCGCGGCGGTGATGACGAATACCGTGTGCGTTTCCAACTACCGAGCGCCGGGCGGCGCGCCGGGCACCTATGTTCTGGAGCGCATCATCGATATGGCGGCCAGGGAAACCGGTCTCGACCGGGTCGATATCCGGCGCAAAAACCTGATCCCCGCCGATGCCATGCCTTACCGGCTGCCCACCAACGCCACCTATGACTGCGGCGAGTTTGAGGCGGTCATGGATAAATGCCTTGCCCGATCGGACTATGCGGGGCGCGAGGCCAGACGCTCCCAAACCGAAGCCGCCGGCAAGTTGCGCGGCATCGGCGTATCCAGCACTGTCGATCCGTCCGCCGGGCCGTCACCAGAAACCGCCGAAGTCCGTTTCGATCCGGGCGGCGCGGCGACCATTATCGTGGGCTCCACCGCCCAAGGACAAAGCCACGAAACCATCTATACCCAGATCGTCTCGGAAAAGCTTGGGATGGAGGTGGAGAATTTGAGGGTGATCGAGGGCGACACGGAAAAATTGTCCTGGGGCACCGGCACCGGGGCTGCGCGCACCGCCACCATCGGCGGTACTGCCGTCTACAAGGCGGTGGAAAAGGTGATCGAGAAGGGCAGGCGCATCGCCGCCCATATGTTGGAAACCGCCGAAAGCGATATCGAGTTCGATGATGGCGTGTTTTCGGTCGCCGGCACCGACCGTTCGGTCTCCATCACCGATGTGGCCACCACAGCCTTCGATCAAACCAAGCTGCCGCCGGAGATCGAGATTGGTCTATACGAGACCGCCACCTGGTCACCGGACGTCAACAACATTCCCAACAGTTGCCATGTCTGCGAGGTGGAGATCGATCCCGAAACCGGCGCCATCGAGATTGTCAAATATACCGCCGTCTCCGACGTGGGTGTGGAGTTGAACCCGTTGCTGGTCAATTCACAGGTCTATGGTGGCATCGCGCAGGCGGCGGGCCAGGCGCTGATGGAAGACATGATCTATGACGATGCTGGCCAAATACTGACCGGCTCGTTCCTGGATTACGCCATGCCGAGGGCCGATAATTTTTGCCACTTCGATCTTGATAGCCATCCGGTGCCGGCGACCACCAATCCGCTGGGCGTCAAGGGCGCCGGCGAATGCGGCACGGTCGGCGGGCTGGCCGCCGTGATGAATGCGATTAACGATGCGCTGGAACCCTTAGGCGTGCGTAACCTGCAAATGCCGGCAACCTCGGACAAGGTGTGGCGGGCCATCCGCGATGCGGCGTAAAACATAAATGGCTATTCGCGAGCTTGGCATAATCTTGCATGGCGCCACTGGGCGCATTGCCTCGACCCAGCATCTGGCCAATGCGTTGGCGCCGATTATCGCCGAGGGTGGGCTGGATGTTGGCAATGGCGAGACGGTCATGCCGAAATTGATTTTGGCCGGGCGCGATGAGGCCAAGCTTGCCGATATCGCACGCACCCACAATGTAGAAAACTGGACCACCGATCTG
Organism: Rhodospirillaceae bacterium; assembly: GCA_018674495.1. GTDB lineage: Bacteria > Pseudomonadota > Alphaproteobacteria > Rhodospirillales > UBA2165. The sequence continues at coordinate 29,981 of JABHAA010000086.1, forward strand.
GATACGGCACTGGCCGATCCGGCCTATCCGGTGTTTTTCGATGCCGCCGCCACCCATCTCCGACTTGATCTGCTGCACCGAGCCATTGACGCTGGAAAACATATCTATACGGAGAAACCGGTGGCCCCCTGCATTAAGGACGGGCTCGCCATCTTAAGCGCGGGTCAGGCAAAGGGGCTGAAGCTGGGTGCCGTCGAAGATAAAATTCATTCGCCGGGCTACCGCAAAATGAAAACGCTGGTCGATGACGGATTTTTTGGCAGGGTGGTCAACTTCCGCCTGGATTTCGGCTGGTGGGTGTTCGACGGGTTGGAGCGGCAAGCCAACCGGCCAAGCTGGAATTACCAGAAATCCGGCGGCGGCGGCATGTTTTCGGACATGTACGCCCATTGGCGCTATGTGGTCGAAACCATGATGGGCCCGATGAGGCGCATCACGGCGGCCGGCTGGACGGCGCAACCCAAACGCGGCGGCGAGGCCAGCGAGAAGTTTGACGTGGATGTGGAGGACAGTTGTTCGGTCATCGTCGAGTTGGAAAGCGGCGCCTTCGGCACGATCACATCAAGCTGGGCGCAGCGGGTGATCGGCGATGATCTGGTCAGCTTTCAGATAGACGGTACCGGCGGCTCGGCGCAGGCCGGTATGCGCCGCTGCCGCGCGCAAGCCGCCAAGGATACCCCCAATATTCGCGGCTTCAATCTGGGCGGCGATAGCGCCACCTTGGATTACAAAATCGATCATGCCGCCGACTGGCAAGAGATACCAGAGGCCGGGCCATACCTGAACCTCTACCGTGCCGGCTGGGAGCAATTCCTTCGCCATGTGGCAACGGACGCACCACTGAAATCCGATTACGCCGCCGGCATTCGTGATGTACAATTTGCCGAGGCCTGTTTGCAAAGCTCCGCAACCGGCGCCTGGGTTTCCATGGCGCCGCTGGCTTGAAGGAAATATTATGAGCGATCTACCCGTTTTAAATTTGGAAGGCGGCCCCTTTGAGCGCGGCCTGGCCCACGGCAAGGCGCTGGCGCCATCCATCGCCGCCAATATCGAAACCTATTTGGCCCGCTTCGAAGCCAGCGGCATGTCAGCGCACGCCGCCCGCACCGAGGGCGAAACCTGGATCGACGTCATCAACGGCCACAACGCGGCCTATGGCGAGGAAATGCGCGGGCTGGCTGAAGGGGCGGGAATTGCCTTGGCCGATGTGGCCATGCTCAATGCCCGCTACGAAATTACATTCGGGCTCATGGGCGACGAAGCAAAAGCCGCCGATGAGGCGGACGGCTGCACATCGTTCGGCGCGCTGCCCGAAGCAACGTTCAACAGCCATGTTATATTGGGGCAGAACTGGGACTGGCTGGCCGGCGTGCATGGCCATTGCGCGGTCTTGCGCGTTTCCCGAAATGATGGCCCCGATTTCATCTGCTTTACCGAGGCCGGCATCGTCGGCGGCAAGATGGGCGTCAACGAGCATGGCATCGGTCTGGTGGAGAACGGTCTGGTGTCCGACCATGACGGGCGCAACAGACATGAAAAGCCTTTCCACATGCGCTGCCGCGAAGTGCTGGATGCGACCACATATGATATGGCGTTGCTGCCGGTGCTGGCGACGCGGCGGGTTTGTTCAGCCAATTTCGTTATCGGCCAAGCGGGCGGCGACGGCGATGGCGACGGCGAGGTGATCAATATCGAAACCAGCCCGGACGCCACATCCAGCCATTTTCCTATCGATGGGCTGATTACCCACTCCAACCATTTCACCGATCCCCGCCATGGCCCCTCGCAGATGGAGCGGATCGGTCCCAGCACCTTGTACCGGGCCAACCGGCTGGACCGATTGTTGCGCAAAAATATCGGCAAGCTGGACATGAACCATATGGCCGCCGCCCTCGGCGATCATTTCGGCGCCCCCAACGCCATCTGCCGCCATGCGGACGCACGCCAGTCGGGGGCCAAACAGACCATGACCAACGCGTCCCTGGTGATCGATCTGGAGAACCGCTCCATGCACATCGCCGATGGCCCGCCTTGCGAAAACGCTTTCAGCTATTATCCCTTGAAGGCGGGCGCCGCGTCGCGCGCCGCCGAATAGGCGCCCGTATTCCATGGCTCGCCATATTGTCTGCCTGACATTTGATTTCGATACCGAATCCGGTTTCATCGCGCGCGGCTGGGATTCGCCAACGCCCCTATCCAGGGGCGAGTTTGGACTGGTCGGAGCGCAGCGAATTTTGGCGCTTCTCAAAGAACGCGGATTGCCGTCCACGTGGTTTGTCCCCGGCTTCACTATCGCCAGCCATCCAGCCGCGTGTGAGGTGGTGCTCGCTGGCGGCCACGAGATCGCCCATCACAGTTGGGCGCATATCCCACCGGCCCTGCAAAGCCGCGATGAAGAGGCCGCCGATATGGTGCGCGCCAATGACGCCATCGAAAAACTCACAGGCCAGCGCGCAAGGGGCTACCGCTCGCCATCGTGGGATCTGTCGGAGAACACGCTGGAGCTATTGATCGAAGAAAACATGGAATACGATTCCAGCCTGATGAACAGCGACTACGCGCCAACCCGCGCGCGCCTCAATGACGAGGTAAAGCTGGGTGAGCCGATCCGCTATGGGCTGGAAACTGATCTCATTGAAATGCCAATAAGTTGGGCGCTGGATGATTTCCCACATTTCGAATTTGTACGCACGCCGGAAATGACTTTACCCGGCCTCAATTCCCCGCGCGCCGTGATGGACGCGTGGTGGGACGAATTCGTCTATATGCAAAAGACAGTGGACTGGGGCGTATTGACCTACACCATGCACCCCTACGTCATCGGTCGCGGCAACCGTATGCTGGCATTGGAAGGATTGCTCGAGCGCCTGACGGACGCCGGCGCGGAATTCATGACCATGGAAGATGCGGCGGGGGAAGCGCGGGGACGCCTGGGCGGGTAGGAAGCCTATTCGGGCAGCACCTAACCCTGCTTGCGGACCCGGTTTGAACCGAGAACCCGCTCTTTTGGAATGCTTATCGTAACTGTTGTGCCGACATCCGCTTGGCTGTCGATATTCAGGCTACCGCCGTGCGCTTCCAATAAGCCCTTGGCCAGCGGCAGGCCGAGACCCGTTCCCTCGCCGCTTTGCGCCAAATCGCCACGCTCGGCCTGGCCGAATTTCTCCAATGCCTTGGCAAGGTCGGTGGCGTCCATGCCGATGCCGGTATCGACGACCCACAGGAGCGCCGCGCCATCATCCGCATAACCGCATCGGACCGAGACGGTGCCGCCGGCATCAGAAAATTTCACGGCGTTGGAAAGCAAGTTGACGAGGATTTGCTTCATCCGCAACGGATCGGCAAGGATCACCGGCGCATCTTCGCCGACGGAACTTATCAATTTGACACCGCCGATTTCAGCCCGGCTGTTTACCAATTGCAGGGACGCATCGACAATATCGCTCAAATAGACCTCGGAGATATTCAACTCCAATTTGCCCGCTTCAATGACCGACACGTCGAGCAGGTCGCTGATCAACTCTAAAAGAAGATGGCCCGACTGTTGGATGGAATCCACATAGTCTTTGTATTTCTCATTTTCCAGCGGACCGAACGTCTCCGCCTTGATGGCATCGGAAAATCCGATGATGGCGTTGAGCGGGGTCCGTAATTCGTGGCTCATATTGGCAAGAAACTCGGATTTGGTGCGATTGGCGGTTTCCGCCGCCTCCTTGGCCTGGTGCAATTCGCCGGTTCGCTCCTGCACAAGCTCCTGCAAATGATCGCGGTGTTGGCGCAAATCCAGCTCGGCCTGGCGCTGGATGGTGATGTCTTTTGCCGTCCCACGAACACCGGCGAACTTGCCGGTCTCGGGATCGAATTTGGGCAGCCCGCTGACAAGCAGATGGCGCAGATCTCCGTTTTTGTGGCAAATCGTAAACGGAATATCGCGAAACGGAGACCGCCAATTGATGTCACAATCAGCTTCGGCGGTGGCCTCAAACCTTCCTATATCTTCCAGTTTCTTGCCCAAAAACTGGTGCGGCAAATAACCGAAAAGATCCAGCACACGATCCGACAAATAGCTTAAATTGAGATCGCTATCGCTCTCCCACATCAAATCCGTCACCAGCCGCGAGACATCTTCCAGCTGGCGGCGCAGGGATTCCAGTTCGGCACGTATACCAACTCCGGCATCAATGCCATGCATCAGATCATCCATTGTCGATTTCCAATTCGCGTATTGCGGCCAGGTAATTGGAATCCAGCTTCCAACGGCCCAGGACTTTCTGTGCCGTCTCGGCATCAAAGGAATCGAAGAATGACAATATGGTTCGGATTTCCTGATCAAAATTCGTCACCAGGGATGGCACGGCGCGCCGGATTTGCGCAAAAATAGTCGAGAAATCCGATTTTCCCAAGCCGATGGCCTTGCAGGCGATTGCCAGGCCCTCGCCGCCGGGCTCAAATATGATGCGCCGGATCAAGTTTACCCGGAGCCCGGTGAACTTCTTGATCAGAGACATAAAGAGATTAACCTCGCCTTGGCTCAAGACCGAGATCATGAACTCGGGATCGATATCTTCGGCCTCGGCGATCTGGTTTGCCAAGGCGTCCGAAGCTTTGGTCTCCATCGCCTCCGCCGGTCTTGAGGCGAAAATATCGCGGGCCGATTTTTCCAGCAGGGCGTCGATCACGTCCACGTCCAAGGCGAATTTATCGGTGATATGCTGGCGCATCGCCGCCGAAACCCACAGGAACATTTTTTGCGCCAGCTTGGAATCAAGCTCTTCACGCCGGAGTATCGGCTCCCGATAGGAATCCACGCGCTGCGCCTCATCGACGATATATTCAAACGTGGTCTTTGAAATATCCGCGCTGGGATTGTCCAGCAACTTGGTGATGACCTGCGGATTGCCTTCCTCGACCAGGGCCGAAGTTACGTTCTCGCTCACCGAATGGCGGATGGCGATTGCCATCTGATGCTCCATGGTCCGGTGTTGAATGATTTCAATCAGGTTTTCGTCTTTCAATACCCCTGATTTGCTCAAGATCGGATACGCCACATCGATATCGTCATTGGCTAGGAATGTCGCCAGATCTTGCGGGATGTCTGACCAATCGACCAGATTTTTGGCGATGATCGTGCGCACACTTTTTTCGAAATCATGAACCAGCCGGTGCAGGATATCGAGCATGAGGGACCGCTCCCGGTCCGACATCTCGCCATCATTTTCCATGAAAAGGCTGGTGACCGATTTGGCGAGCTTCTCCCGGCCTTCGACAGATTTGTCGCGGGAAATTTGCAGGAGTTCAGTTGTGTCCAATTTTGGCGCTTCTTCCTCGACCCGATTACGGCTTTGATTTTACAGCCGAAATTAGAATTATTTCAAGAACCCACCAAGAGCTATATGGTATATTTGCCTGATTTTTCGCGGCTTATACGTACCGGCCTTATTATAACTACCTACATATAGGAATTCCTAAGTTCGACTTCAATGGATATTTATTAGCTGCCGGGCAGGCCTATTCGGCCGCAATCGATGTCACCCAAAGGCCGCATGGCGTGCTATAACGCGCCTCATGTCCGATCAAAATCTTGACGCCAAAACCGTGCCGCAAAATGCACTGCCGATAATTGATGTATCGGGGCTGAGGAGCCAGGCCGCCCAGGCGCGCCAAGCGGTTGGCCGGGCGCTGCTCGAGGCCTGCCTCGACAAGGGCTTTTTCTATATGCAGGGCCATGGGGTTCCGGAGCGATTGCGGCAATCGGTACTCCGACAATCCGAAGCTTTTTTCGCGCTTCCGGAGGTGGAAAAAAATGCCATTGCCCTCGACCGGTCTCCTTGCAACCGCGGGTACGAGCCATTACGCGCCCAGACCCTTGAGATAGGCCAGCCGCCGGATTTGAAGGAGGGCTTTTATTCGGGCCCGGAAATCCCCGCCGGCGACGCACGCGTTTTGGCAGGCAAGTTCAATCACGGGCCCAACCAATGGCCGGCAGCGCTGCCCGGTTTCCGCCCGGTGATGGAGGAATATCATGGGGTCATGGTTACCCTTGGCCGCTTGGTTATGGGCGGCATCGCGCTGGCTCTTGATTTGCAAGAGGATGCGTTTGCCGGCTTCTGCAAGGACGAATTGGCGACGCTCAGATTGCTGCATTATCCGCCGCAACCGGCCAATCCGGAACCCGGCGAAAAGGGCTGCGGGGCGCATACGGATTTTGGCACCCTCACGTTCCTTGACCAAGACGATTGCGGCGGGCTTCAGGTCTGGGACGAAGAGGCGGGCTGGATCCACGCCGAGCCGCTGGCCGGCAGCTATGTGGTCAATCTCGGCGATATGATGGCCCGTTGGAGCAATGGCCGCTTCCGCTCGACCCTGCACCGGGTGATCAACATATCCGGGCGGCAGCGCTATTCGGTTCCATTTTTCTATTTGGGTAATCCCGATTATCCGATCCGCTGCATCGACACCTGCCTGGCCGATGGCGAGAGCCCGCTTTATCCCGATACCACCATGGAAGCCCATTATCAGGCCATGTACCGGGCGACCTACGGCGACGAAACCATAACGACATGAAACCATCCAAACCCGTGTTCGATCTGGTGATGATCCACGGCGCCTGGCAAGGAAGCTGGGCCTGGGCCGGTCTTATTCCCAAATTAGAAGCCATGGGCTTTCGCTGCCACGCCGTCGATATGCCCGGCAATGGCGCGGATGCAACCAAGCCCGAAGATGTCTCGATGGCCATGTACATGGCTTATTTGCGCGGATTGCTGGATGGCATTGACGCCCCGGTAATCGTCCTTGGCCATTCGTCCGGCGGCATTATCGCCAGCCAGTTGGGCGAGTTGGAAGCGGGTCGCGTTGCCGGCATAATTTATATCGCCGGCATGATGCTGCCGAACGGCATGAAGTTCGCCGAATTGGTTGCCGACTATGCGAAAAAAGATACGGCGGCCCTTGGTGTTGTGCCGCATCTGGACTGGTCCAAAGACGGCGAGACCTCGACCGTGAAACCGGGCGCAGCGCGAAAAATATTCTACCAGGATTGTTCCGCCGCCAAAGCCGGCGCCGCAGCCAAACTACTCAAACCGCACCCGCAGCGGGGCAGGGATATCGCCGCGCGCCTGACAAAGGGCCGCTTCGGCAAAATACCGCGCGCCTATGTCGAGGCCAGGCTGGATCAATCGGTTCTGCACAAGATGCAACGGCGTATGCAAAAGCTGGTGCCCGGCGCACGGCGCTATAGCATCAATACCGGCCACGCGCCGCAACTCGCCGATCCCGATGGCTTGGCCAGAATAATTGGCGAGGCGATTGCAGGTCTTTTGGAATGATATAAAATCACCGCCTTATCAGGCTTAGGAGCGCAATACACATGGCAATCGATGTCAAAAAAATCGAAATTAAGAGCGTCAGCGACGCATCCGGCTTGGATGAATGGATCACCTCCGGCGCGGTGTCCGCCGATGCGATCGTCGCCGTCATCGGCAAGACCGAAGGCAATGGCGGCGTGAATGATTTCACACGCATCTTGTCCGATGAAGCTTACCGGCGCGTGCTGGCGGCCAGGGGCACCAGATCCGAAGCGGCAATCAAGGAAATTCCCATGGTCTGGTCGGGGGGCTGCGATGGCATCATAACCCCGCATGCTGTCGCCTTCGCCCGTAACGAAGACACCGGGCCTGAGACCGAAGACCGGATGGTCATGGGAACCGCCATGAGCGTGGAGTTGTTGCCCGAAGACATCGGCCGCCCGGCGATGGTCGAAAAGGTCGCCGATGCGGTTCGGGATGCCATGCAGGACGCCGGCATCAGCGATACCGTCGATGTTCATTATGTGCAGACCAAAACACCATTGCTGACCGTGGAGACGGTGCAGGACGCCCACGCCAGGGGCCAGAGCGTGGCCTGTGAGGTGCACGATTCCATGGGCGTTTCGAACGGCACCACGGCGCTCGGCATTGGCGTCGGCCTGGGTGAGATCGCTATGCCCAAGGCGGAAGAAATATGCCGCGATTTGGATATCTATTCGGCGGTTTCGTCCTGTTCTTCGGGGGTCGAGTTGGACCGGGCGCAAATTGTCTTGTTCGGCAACAAAGCCGGCGCCGGCGGGCGCTACCGGATCGGCCATGCTGTGATGGAAGACGCGCTGCATATGGACGGCATATACGATGCCATTCGCAACGCAGGTTTGGATCTTCCCGAACGCGCCCGCGCCGAAGACTTGAACGGCCGGCTGGTCAATTGCTTCATGAAATGCGAGGCCGATCCCCGCGCCAGGCTGCGCGGCCGCCGCCAGATCATGCTAGATGATTCCGATGTACACCATCACCGTCATTCCAAGGCGGCAGTGGGCGGCGTGGCAGCAGCCGCCATCGGCGATGCCGCCGTGTTCGTGTCCGTGGACGCCATGCACCAGGGCCCGCAAGGCGGCGGCCCGGTGGTCGCTATTGTTGATATGGGCGTTTAGCCTAGGCGATTCACATTCAATACATTCAGCAAATCGATCTCAGTTATTTTCTCGTTGTCGTGTTTTTGTCGGTGGCGGCGGGGGCGTTCGTCAAAGGCGTGGCCGGCGTTGGCCTGCCGATTATTTCGGTTCCGGTCATGGCGGCTGTGCTGGGGGTTGAACATGCCGTCGCGGTTATGATCATTCCATCAATGGTGGCCAATACCTCCATGCTTTGGGTGCTCAGGCGCGAAGCGTCGGCAAACCGGGAGTTGATGGTGTTTATCGCCCTCGGCGTCGTTGGCACCGTGCTTGGCGCCTGGATATTATCGGCGGCGGACCAGAACCTGATGTTCCTGGTTCTGGCCATCTGGGTGGTCGCCTATCTTGTGGTGCGGACATTGCGCTCCGACTTCCAGATTTCCGATAGGCGCGGGAGCATCTTGGCGCCCATCGTCGGTTTCGTCGCCGGCATCTTTCAGAGCGCCACCGGGCTTTCGTTTCCGGTGTTCGGACCCTACCTGCAAGCCCGTCAGTTCGGCCGCGACCGCTTTGCTTTTAATTCCTCGGCATTGCTGGCGGTGTTTGCCGCCGTTCAATTCGCCAGCTTCACCAGCTTTGATCTGTTGACCCCGTCGCTCATGGCCGAGGGCGCGCTGGCGGTCATCCCCATGGCCATTGCGCTCCCCATCGGCATCCGCGCGGCCCGGCATTTCAACAAGAAGAACTTCGACCGGCTGGTGGTGGGCATGCTTCTGGTCACCGCCACGATTTTGGTGTTCCGGGGCTTTCAGATTTTTTAGGTGCGCCCATTTTGGATCAGCCGCCAAATCCGTTCCGGCGTTGCCGGCATCTCCAAATGATCGACCCCAAATTCCGCTAACGCATCAGCAATGGCACTAATTAAAGCGGCGCTCGACGGCGTTGTTCCGCATTCGCCGGCGCCCTTGACGCCCAAGGGGTTGCTTGGCGCGGGTTGTTCGTTGGTGGCCGTTTGAAAGGCGGGGAAATCGCTGGCCCGGGGCATGGCGTAATCCAGAAACGAGCCGGTTACCAGTTGGCCGTTTTGGTCATAGACGATTTGCTCGATCAAGGCCTGGCCGAGGCCAAGGGCGATGCCGCCATGCACCTGACCGGCGACGATCATCGGATTGACGATGCGCCCGACATCGTCGACGCAGGCGTAGCGGATAATTTCGACAGCGCCCGTATCGGGATCGATTTCCACCTCGGCGCCGCCAGCGCCGTTGGGGTTGGCGTGCAGCCGCTCGTTGATGATCGACGTGGCGGCGAGGGGGGCTTGATTGGCAATCTCGAACAAGCCGATGGCGCGATCGGTGCCGCTGATAGTGAAGCGGCCCTCACTATAGGTTACATCTTCTTCAGCCGCTTCCAATATTTCAGCGGCGCGGCGCCGGCCTTCGGCGATGATGTCTTGGGAGGCGCGCACAAGGGCGGTGCCGCCGAGGCGCAGCGAGCGGTCCGAATGGGTGCCGCCGCCACTGGCGATAATATCGGTATCGCCGAAACGGATAGCCACGGCACCGAACGGCACCTCCAGCATATCGGCAACCACCTGGGCGAAGGCGGTGCCATGGCCCTGGCCGGAATCCTGGGTGCCCAGCGTCGCAACGATTTGGCCATCTCCATTACCAGTCCCAAGCACGGCGATCTCGCCGCGCTCGTGGGGCGCGCCGGTGGGCGATTCCAGATAGTTGGCGATGCCGATACCGGCCAAACGCCCGCGCGCCTTCGCCGCATCGCGCCTTAGCGCAAACCCATTCCAGTCCAGCATGTCCTGGAGGCGCGCCATGTTGGCGGCGAAGGTGCCGGTCTCATAGACATGGCCGAGATGGGACTGGTACGGCAAGGCGTCCGGGGCGATCAGATTGCGGCGGCGCAATTCGTCTCGCTCCAGGCCCATTTTCTTGGCCGCCAGATCGAGCATGCGCTCGACAATAAAGGTGGATTCAGGCCGCCCTGCGCCGCGCAGCACGGTCATCGGCACCGTATTGGTAAAGACGCCGCGCACCGCCACGTGGGCCACCGGAATATCATAGACGCCGCCGGCCATGCGCAGGATATTCGCAAACACCGCGAACGACGCCGGATAGGCGCCGAGATTGCCGATGTAATCCAGATCGACGGCCAAAATATGCCCGTCGCCATCAAGGCCACACCGCCCTCGCACATAAACGTCCCGCGCCTGGAAATCGCTGAGGAACATCTCCTGGCGGCTGCTGGTCCATTTTACCGGGCGGCCAAGGCGCTTGGCGCCCCACGCAACCAAAGCGTATTCCGAATAGGTTGGAGTGCGAACGCCGAAGCCGCCGCCCACATCGCCGGTGACGATGCGCACGCTTTCCTTTTCCACCCCGAACACCTGCATGAATGCCATCTGATGGCGGTGCACTCCCTGGCTTGGCGCATAAAGGGTGAAGCGGCCAGTTGCCGGAACGAAATCACCGACCGCCGCGCGCGGCTCCACCGGCGTGCCGTGGATGCGTTGATGGAGGCTACCCAGATCGATCACCTGGGCGGCGCCGGCGAAGGCTTCATTGACAGCGGCGGCATCGCCCTTGTCGGCGCGGAGGACGAGATTGCCGCCGGGCCAGGTTTCGGGCGCGCCATCTTCGAGCGCAGCGCGCGCATCGGTGACGGCGGGCAGGGGTGCGTAATCGATTTCCAGCCGCTCGGCTGCTTCGGCGGCAGCTTCGGGAGTCTCGGCGATCACCATGGCGACGATCTCACCCACGTGACGGACCCTGTCTTTAGCGATTGGGAAATGTTCCGGAATCGGATCCAACAGAATATCGTCCGGTGTAAAGCCCGGCCGGGTGATATCCAGATGATCGGGGCCGATCACATTATGGAGGAGGGGCCCGAGCCCATCTGCGGTATAATCCTCGCCGCTCAGCACAAGGAGCACACCTGGCGAAGCGGCGGCCCTGGCCATATCCAGCTTGATGATATCCCCGTGGGCGTGCGGAGAGCGGGCGAAACTAGCATAGAGCTGGCCATCCCGATTGAGGTCGTCGGCGAAATTACCGCCGCCGGTCAACAGGCGGAAGTCTTCCATGCGCCGGAGCGGCTGGCCGATCAGCTTATCCATATTTCGATACTCCCTCGATCAACCTACATTAAAGTCGGACATCGGTAATACCAATTGCATATCGTCCTTGACATTAATACCTACATCACTATATTCGTATATATGAATAAACAACTAGATGCCATGAAGCTACGCGCCAAGGATGTTGGCGATCTTTTGCACTCGCTTTCCAACGAGCGGCGGCTGCTGATCCTTTGTCAATTATCGGACGGTGAAAAATCAGTGGGCGAAATTGCCCGCCAGTTGGATATTCGCCACTCCGCCGTCTCGCAACAACTTGCCTTGCTGCGCAAAGACACGCTGGTGCAGACAAGGCGGGATGCGCAAACGGTCTATTATTCGCTGGCACGCGATGATGTCCGGCGTTTGATTACATTTTTATACGGAGAGTTCTGCACCGATTAACAATAATCCATCGGGGGCCATTTTTCTGATCAATTTAGGATGAAGCATGACCTATCACATGACCAAAAAAGTAAATCTACCTTTCGACCAAGCCATCGACAAAGTGACACAGGCACTAGCTGAAAAAGGGTTTGGCGTGCTGACCACGATCGACGTCAAGGCGACGCTGAAAAAGAAAATCGACGCCGATTTCCGTCCCTATACGATTCTCGGCGCCTGCAATCCGAACTTCGCGTTTCAGGCGCTGCAGGCGGAGAGCAAGATCGGCACCATGCTGCCATGCAACGTCATCGTCGAAGAAACCGAGGCCGGCCTTGTCGAGGTTTCGGCGGTCGATCCGATGGCGTCTATGCAAGCCATCGAAAATCCTGATCTTGCCGGCATTGCCGACCAGGTTCAGGGGCTTTTGAGCGAAGTGATCGACAGCCTTTAGACGGTTGCCGCCTCCAACATTCGATAATTAAGAGGATACTGCTATGGGTTTGAGAACCTCGGCGCTAGCCGTCCGTCTGGCATCCATCACGGCGGTGTTCGGCATTGTGGCGAATATATCGGTGGCCACCGCTGAGTCGTTCACCATTGCCTTGCAAAAAATCCAAGACACCAAGGCGGTGTTCGCGACCGTCGAAAGTGCCGACAAAACAGATGCGCGGGCGCGCATTGCGGGCGTGGTTGGCGCGCTTTCGGTGGACGAGGGCAGCCGCGTGAAAAAAGGTCAGGTCATCGCCGTGGTCCGCGACCGGAAATTGCCCTTGCGGCGCCAGGCAACCGGCGCCAAGCAGCGTTCCTTGGCTGCGCAAGCGCGGCTAGCAGACACCGAGTTTAAACGCGTCACTTCGTTAAGGCGCTCCGGTGCGGCCAGCCAGGCGCGGCTCGATCAGGCGCGTGCCAGATTGGATATCCTGCATGCCGAAATTGCGGCCATCAAATCCGAAATCGCGGTCATCGACCAGCAAATGAAAGAAGGCGCTGTCCTGGCACCCGCCGCCGGGCGCGTGCTTAAAGTCCGGGTGATCAATGGCGGCGTTGTCTTGCCCGGCGAGATGATCGCCGAAATCGCCACCGAAAAATACGTGCTGCGCATGCACCTTCCCGAACGCCACGCGCGCACGCTGTCGAAAAAAGACCGGGTCCGCATCACCGCTCTGAGCTCGGCTGGCCGGGCCGGCGGCGCCTCGGAGTTTCGCACAGGCTCAGTGCGCCAGATCTATCCCGAAATTATCAACGGGCGCGTCATCGCAGATGTCAGCGTCGACGGCTTAGGCGATTTTTTTGTTGGCGAAAGAATGCGCGTGTTCGTACCAACCGGCGCCCGCCAGGGCATTGTGGTACCGCTTCGCTATTTGTTTCGCCGCCACGGCTTGAACTATGTGCGCATCGGCGCCGCCAATGTGGCGGAAGGCTTTGATACACTGGTGCAGCTCGGCCAATCGGTTGAAGGTGGAACCGAAATATTATCCGGCCTGATCCCCGGCGACGTTCTCATGCTCCCCGGCAACGTGAAATAGGGGCGGGGATCATGACCTTGGGAATTTCCGGCACCATCACCCGTATGTTCATCCGCTCGCCGCTGACGCCATTGATCTTGCTGGCGTCCCTCGGTGCCGGGCTTATGGCGCTGGCGGTTTTGCCGCGCGAAGAAGAGCCGCAAATCAGCGTGCCGATGGTCGATATCATGGTCAGCGCCAATGGCCTTAAAGCCGAAGACGCCGCCGAATTGGTGACCAAGCCGCTGGAAGACATCGTTCAAGGCGTCGATCAGGTCGAACATGTTTATTCCCAGACCAACGATGATTTCGTGACCGTGACCGCCCGCTTCGATGTGGGTACCGACGAAGACATCGCGATCTTGCGTGTGCATGAACAAATCCGCGCCAACATCCGGCGCCTGCCGAAGGGGATTCCTGAACCGCTGATCATCGGGCGCGGCATCAACGATGTCGCCATCCTGACCTTGACGCTGGCGCCCAAGGACGGCGCCAGCGCTCGCTGGACCGACAACAAAATCTACGCCATTGCCGAGGAATTGCAGCACGAGTTGGTCAAAGTCGATGACGTGGGCTTGAGCTATATCGTCGGTGGGCGCGCCGATCAGATCCGTGTGGAGCCCGACCCTGAACGCCTGTCGCTCTATGGCATCACCCTCAATCAACTGGTCGCCAAAATCGAAAATGCCAACCGCGCATTTGGCTTGGGGCGGCTACGCGATGCCAACCGCTCGGTCCCGGTGGTTGCCGGCAAGACCTTGCGCGGCGTGCCCGATATCGGATTGCTGCTTCTGACCAGCCGTGATTTGCGCCCGGTTTATGTGCGGGATGTGGCCGATATCGTCGTCGGATCGCGCCCGGAAGAATGGCATGTCTGGAGCATGACCAAGGATGGGGCCGGCGGGCTTCTGCGAAAACCGGCAGTCACCTTGGCATTGGCCAAGCGCAAAGGCGCCAACGCGGTGGATGTATCCTCCCAAATCCTGGACCGGTTGGAGGGCGAGCGCGGAAGCCTGATCCCGGCCGATTTAGAGGTCAGCGTTACCCGTGACTATGGTGCCACGGCGGCCGAAAAGGCCGATGAATTGATGTTCCATCTTGCCCTGGCGACGGTTTCCATCGTGCTTCTGATTTCCCTGGTGCTGGGCTGGCGCGAAGGGGCGGTGGTGCTGGTTGTGGTGCCTGCCACCATATTACTGACTTTGTTCGCATCTTACTTGATGGGCTACACCATCAACCGGGTCAGCCTGTTCGCCTTGATTTTTTCCATCGGCATTCTGGTCGATGACGCTATTGTGGTGATCGAAAACATTGTCCGCCATTGGCGCATGAAGGATGCGCGCCCGCAACTTCAAGCCGCCATCGAAGCCGTTGCCGAGGTTGGCAACCCGACCATAATCGCCACCCTGACCATTGTCGCCGCGCTGCTGCCCATGCTGTTCGTATCGGGGCTGATGGGCCCCTATATGAGCCCGATCCCGGCCAACGCTTCGGTGGCCATGATATTTTCCTTCTTTATCGCGGTCATCATTACACCATGGCTGCTCTATCTTTTGCGGGCCCGGAAAGCGGACGCCGAAGAAGCGCCTGCGAATGATGCGGATACCAGCCACGATGACGGCGGGCTCCTTGGCCGCTTCTACCAGCGCGCCGCGGCACCGTTATTGAAAGGCCGGCGGCGGGCGGCGGTATTCCTGATTGTCGTCGGCATCGCCACCATGGCATCCCTGGTGCCGTTCTTCACAAAGGACGTAACCGTGAAATTGCTGCCCTTCGACAACAAGTCCGAGCTGCAGGTGGTTGTGGACCTACCGGAAGGATCGAGCCTCGAAGCTACCGACCGGGTTATCTGGGACGTGGCCCGAAGGCTTGGCGATCTGCCGGAGCTGGCAAATATTCAAGGATATGCGGGAACCTCCATGCCGTTCAACTTCAACGGTCTGGTGCGCCATTATTACCTCCGCCAGCAACCGGAGATGGGCGATCTGCAGATCAACCTGGTTGCCAAGCATGAGCGCGAGCGGGCCAGCCATACAATTGCCCTTGAAGTGCGCCAGCGCCTGAAAGACTTACCGGTGCCGGCGGGAACGCTTCTCAAAGTTGTCGAGGTGCCACCCGGCCCACCGGTACTATCGACCTTACTGGCGGAAATATACGGCCCCGACGCCGAAACCCGGCGCAAGACCGCGGGCCAAGTCCGGAAAGCTTTTCAGAGCGTTGATTACATCGTCGATATAGACGACTCGTTCGGCACCCCGGCAAAACGCATCCGCTTTGTCATCGATCAGGAGAATTTGGAATTCCATGGCGTCGAGGAAGAAGCAGTCATGGACACCTTGGCGGTTCTGATCGGCGGCGTGCAGGCCGGATTTTCGCACCTGGGCCAAGGCCGCAACCCTGCGGAAATCACTATCCGCCTGCCCAAATCGGAATTGTTTATTGGCGAACATCTATTGTCCACGCCCGTGCCGTCTCGCGACGGGACGGTCGAGCTTGGCGACGTTGTCCGGTTTGATTGGGAGCGGGCCAGCTATCCTATATTCCGGCGCGACGGGCGCGAAGCGGAAATGGTGATGGCCGAATTGGCGGGCCGCTTCGAGGCACCCATCTACGGCATGATGGCGGTCGAAGATGCGCTTAAAATATCTGCGCCGTCGCTGCGCACGCGGCTTCACGGTCAGCCCAAAGACGAAAACACAGCCTCGCTATTGTGGGACGGCGAATGGGAAATCACCTATGTAACCTTCCGCGACATGGGCGCCGCGTTCGGCGTCGCGATCCTGGCCATCTATCTGTTGGTGGTCGGCCAATTCGGCAGTTTCAAATTGCCGCTGGTGGTCCTGGTTCCAGTGCCCTTGACCTTGATCGGCATCGTCTTCGGCCATTGGCTGTTTAATGCCCCATTCACGGCAACCTCGATGATCGGCTTCATCGCGCTGGCCGGTATCATCGTCCGCAACTCTATTTTACTGATCGATTTCATCCGCCGCCGCCAGGGCAGCGGGCAAGCACTTCGCGATATCTTGCTGGAATCGGGGACCATCCGCTTCAAGCCGATTTTCCTGACAGCCGCAGCGGCGATGATTGGCGCCGTCTTCATCCTCGCCGATCCGATCTTCCAAGGCCTCGCCATATCCATGGTGTTTGGACTGGCGTCCTCGACAATCCTGACGCTGCTTGTCATCCCAGCCATCTACATCGTGTTGCGCGACGACGGCAAACCCCTGAGTGTCTAATCTGCCGCCGTTCTGGCTCGGTGGATTTTGGCTTCGCGGCGGGCCGAATAATAGGTGGCGGCGAAGATGATCACGGCGCCCACGCCGGTCCAGATATCGGGCACCTGGGCAAAGAAAAAGAAACCAATGGCGGCCACCATTGGAAGGCGGAGAAAGAGCACCGGTGAAACCAGGCTGGCCTCAGCCAGAACGAAGGAATGCGCCAGCGACCATTGCGCTGCAAAGGATACGAGGCCAAGGGCGATCAGCCAGGGCCAGTCGGATAGGCTCGGCGTGACCCAGTTAAAAGCGGCAACAACGGCGGCGATGGGTATTTGCAAGGCAAATCCGTAAAAGACGATCAACGTCGTGGTATCTGTCCGTGACAAGCGGCGCACCAAGGTATCGGAAATTCCAAAGCTAGCCGACGCAATCAACGCAACCATCATGCCAAGACTGATCTCAACAAGGCCGGGCCTGAGGATCACCAGGGCGCCGGCAATACCGATCATCGTCGCTATCAGCCGGTGGCGGCCAACCCGTTCGCCCAAAATTATGATGGCAAAAACCAAAGTAAAAAGGGGTAGCGTGAGTTGCAGCGCCACGGTATCGGCCATGGGTATCAAGGTGATCGATAGGAACGAGAAGGAGATACCAATATAGCCAGCGGTATTGCGGATCAGGTTGGTCCCGAGTTGGCGCGTCTTCATGCCCTTGAGACCGAGCTTCCAGGCGTAGGGCAACAAAATGATGGTGCCGATCACCTGGCGCCAAAGGGTCTGTTCGAAGGCGTCAATTGTTTCTGATAATTGCCGGACGAGCCCCACCGATATCGAGAAAAATACAGCGGCGATCGCCATCCACAGAATGCCCTTGATGGGAGACTGTCTCGGTTGATTCGCCTCTGTTTCGCTTTCGCCGGCCAAGTTGGCGCCCCTCTAACGTGAACTCTGATTATCAAGACCAAACGCACCGCGGTAAAGCAAAGCGAGCGTAGACGGCATCACCGATCTATAGCATCCCACCCTTAGAAATACGCCTCGCCGGGGCCGACGGGCGGAGTCCATTCGCAATCACCGAACGGGCCGTCGCCCTTTGTTGCTACGTAGGCGATACGGCCGTCGTTGGTTTTGTCCTTGAGCAGGGCCCGCGCCAGCCAGTCGGCGATATAATGATGGCAATCCAGCTTGCCCAGGTTGGGAATGCCCCAAAGAGGATGAAATTGATCCTCGATGACCCACATTTCTTTTCTGGCGGTCAGGTCTCCATAAACTTCAATGGCGTCTTCCAGCGGGCAGAGGGGATCGAACTCGCCGGTCACCAGGAGGGTCGGGCATTCGACCTTGTCGGCGTATCCCTTCACCGTCATTTGCACGGCCATGGCATCGAATTCGTCTTCGTCGTCCATGCCGGCCATATACATGAATTGCTGTTTAAAGCGCGGGCTGGATTGGGTGAAGATGGTGTTGTTGGGATTGAAGCAGGCAACGCCGGAGGCCAGCGCCGCCGGGCGGTGATCGTAACTGGCCAGGCGCAAGGACCAATAGCTTCCCATGGAGACGCCATAGATGCCAATCTTGTCGGACATCACCTCTTCGCGGCCCTCTAGATAAGAAATCACGGCGGCGCCGGCACACTCGTAATTATCGCCGACGGCGCGGATTTTTTGCATGTTGGAATTGCCCTGGCCGGGGCCGTCCATGGACAGAATATGCATGCCGCGTCCAATGAACGGATTGCCGGTAACCTTGGGAAACGCCTCCTTGGTCTGGTCCATGCCGGGCACGTAAATCACGCAAGGCGCTTTTGGCTTGCCCGGCAACAAATGCAACAGACAGGAGATGGTCTTGCCGTCATCGAAGGGCACTTCGACGCGCTCGACCGGGTAGGGGGCCACTTCGGCGCGCCGGTCAACCACATCGGACAAGCGTCTATACATATCGATTTTTACCGGATTGTCGTCGTAAAAAATCGGATGCTGGCCCATGCGGTAGGCTTCGATGGCATGGTCGTAATGGGCTGCGGCGGTGGCATCGAAGCCCTGGGCCTGGGCCTGGCGGCCAAGCCGCTCGTCATGCTCGCCTTGGAGGCGCCATTGCTTGGGCAGCATGCGGTAATTGTGCGCCCGGGTCGGCGTCTCCTGATCGTCGCGCTCAAAATTCTGCACCCGCCCACGCATATTGAGCGCCAGATCCAGCATCCACTGCTGATCGTCGCGCTTGGTCCGTTGTTTCGAAATGGTCATGGCTTGGCTCCCCATTGAAATGTGGTTTGCCAGAGAGTGACTTTAGCGCGGCAGTAATTCAAGATGGCGTTTCGTTAAAAAATTCAAACCCTAGGGGAACGCATGCCATCATTTTCAGCGGATACACTTAAGGATTTCGGCGCCAAGCTGTTGGTCGCCGCCGGCGCATCAGAAACAGAGGCCGATACGGTCGCCAAATATTGTGTGAACGCCAATCTGGTGGGCCACGATTCGCACGGCATTATCCTCATACTCTCCTATGTGCAGCGCATTAAAGTGGGCCATATTATGCCCGGCGCGTCTTGGGATATTGTTCAGGAAAGCCCGACGACGACGGTGATCGACGGCAATTGGGGCTTCGGCTTCGTGGTAACCGAGCGGGCCATGGCCTACACCATTGAAAAAGCCAAAACATCCAACGTCGCCGCCGCCACGGTATTCCGGCAAAGCCATATCGGGCGGCTCGCCACCTATCCGCTGATGGCCATCGAAGAAGGCATGATCGGGCTGATCACCGCCGACAGTGGCCGTTCGCCCAAAATCGTAGCGCCCTATGGCGGGCGCGAAGCGCGCCTCGGAACCAACCCCATTTCCATCGCCGTGCCGTCCAACCTGGAAAGCCCGCTCTATCTGGACATGGCAACTTCCAGCGTTTCCAACGGCAAGGTGGCGGTAGCGGCGGCCCGAGGCGAGCAAATCCCGGAAGGCTGGGTTATCGACGCGGACGGCAACCACACCACCGATCCGACCAAGCTGAAAGGCGGCGCGCTTCTGCCGCTCGGCGGCTCGGAAGGCTATAAGGGTACCGGTCTCGGCGCCATGGTGGAGATATTGTGCGGGCTGCTGACCGGGCTCGGCTTCGGCGTCGAGCCCACAGGCCGCCACAATGACGGCTGTTTTCTGGCCGTCTTCAACGTCGAAGCCTTTCGCCCGCTGGCCGATTTCAAGAACGAGGTCGCCGACTTTGCCCAATACCTGAACGAGACGCCGCCTATGGAAGGCTCATCGGGCGTTCTTTATCCCGGCGAGATCGAGAAAATCCGCGAGGCCGAGCGCCGGGCAGGGGGCATTCCCATCGAGGACACCACCTGGAAGCGGCTCACCGATCTAGCCGCCGAGCTGGGTGTGGATTCCAATATCGGCTGATCAATCGAACGGAAAGACGCCCGGCTCCGGCACATAGGCATTTTTGATGCCGTGGATACCCGAGGCCAGCATGGCGGCCCAGGATTCTAGCGTAGTGGCGCCGATATGGGGGGACGCGAAAAAATTATCGAGGCCAATCAACGGATTATCATTGGCCGGCTCGACCGCGAACACATCGAACCCGGCGCCCGCGATATGGCCGCTTTTGAGCCGCTCGGCGAGGGCGTCTTCGTCCACCAGATTGCCGCGGGCGGCGTTGATCAGGATGGAGCCAGGCTTCATTTTGTCCATGACCTCGCCAGTATACATGCCGATGGTCGATGAATTCTTCGACAAATGAATAGTCAGCACGTCGGAGCGCGCCCACAATTCGTCCGGCTCGACCTTCTCCACATTGTCGAACTGGCCGTAGAAATCGGAATAATCCTCCCGGTCGCAGGCGAGGATTTGAACCCCGTAGGGCTGTAGCAATTTGACCACTTCCTTGCCGATATTGCCGACCCCATGGATGCCCACGGTGCGCCCGCGCAAATCCCCACCGAACCCCATGGGGCCTTTCCATTGGCTAGCCTTGAGGACGGACGCAAAGAAATGCACCCGGCGGATGATGAACACCATGTAGCAGACCGCCAGCTCGGACACCGAGATTTTGTTAATGCCCGCTGTCCACCACATCTTGATGCCGTATTTGTTGAGGATCGCGGGATCGATATGATCGACGCCGGCCGAGCAGAGCGAAACGATTTTAAGATCGGGTAGGGCAGCGCACACTTCATCGGTAAAGCGGTTGAGGCCTATGACCGCCACTTCCGCGCCCTCCAGAAACTCCACCAGCGCGTCGCCCTGCATCATCGGGCCGGGCTGGGCGAACTTGGTACCGGGGTAGGCGGTTTCAAACTCGGCCTTCAGTTCCGGGAAAAAATCGAAATAAGGAAGCGTGGCGGCAACTTTGGGCATGGCGGGTTTCCTGAATTAGAGAATTATTGACGATTGGCACCCTAACGTTTGCCGGCATTGATAAAAAGCACCCATCGGATAAGTTTCAGCCATGATTGTCGACAGCCATTGCCATTTGAATTTCCCCGAGATGGTCGAGGATTTGCCCGGAATTTTGGAGCGGGCGGCCTCGGTCGGCGTGACACACATGGTGTGCATCTGCTCCTACATCGATGAGTTCGCTGCCATCCGCGCCATGGCGGAAGCCCATGACAACATCTTCTGCTCGGTCGGCGTTCATCCCCACGATGCCGGCAGGGAAGCGCCGGTGACCCTCAATCAATTGCTAGACCACGCCGAGCACCCCAAGGTCATCGGAATCGGCGAAACCGGGCTTGATTTCTATTACGACAAGAGCCCCCGGGATATCCAGGAAGCCAATTTCCGCGTCCATATTGAGGCGGCACGGCAAACCGGGCTGCCGATCATCGTCCATACCCGCGACGCCGACGAAAAAACCATGGAAATCCTCGGCGAAGAGTATAAAAAAGGGCCGTTTCCGGGGCTCATCCACTGCTTTACCGCAGGTGCGGACTTGGCGCGCATGGTGCTGGATATCGGCTTTTACATCTCCTTTTCCGGCATTGTCACCTTCAATAACGCGGGTGATTTGCGCGACATCGCCAAAACCGTGCCCCTAGACCGAATTTTGGTGGAAACCGACGCGCCGTTCCTTGCGCCGGTGCCCGAGCGCGGCAAGCGCAACGAGCCGGCGTTTGTTGTCCACACGGCGGCCAAAGTGGCGGAATTGCTGGATCAGACGCCGGAAGACATGGCGCGCATTTCGTCGGACAATTTTTTCACCGCGTTTGCCAAGGCTACAGCCACATAATGCGCATCACGGTCCTTGGCTGCGGCCATTCAGGCGGAACGCCGTTGATCGGCGGCGGCTGGGGCGCCTGTGATCCCGATAACCCCAGAAACCGGCGCCTCAGGCCATCGATCTTGGTGGAAGACGGTGAAACCCGAATCCTGGTAGACACATCACCAGATCTTCGCCAGCAATTGCTGAACGCCGGCGTGGATCGCATCGATGCTATTCTCTATACCCACGCCCATGCAGACCATCTGCACGGCATCGATGATCTCCGCGCCATAAACCGGATCATGAAAGCAGATATTCCAGCCTACGCGGATGCCGCAACCTGGCAGGCCATCGAGATGCGTTTTGACTACATCATGTCACCGCTACGCGATGGCTCCGGTTTCTATTACAAACCGCAATTGACGCCCCATACCATCAGCCCCGGTGATCAATTCGACATTGGCCCCATAACCATCAACGCCTTCGATCAGGATCACGAGGTCATGCGCACCATCGGCTACCGCTTCGGCAAATTTGCCTATTCCACCGATGTTGTTCGCATGCCCGAAGCAAGCTTCGCTGCATTGGCTGGGGTCGAGGTCTGGATGATCGGCACATTAATGCCAAAACCGCACCCGACCCATGCCCATGTGGACCGCGCCGTGGAATGGTCCGAGAGGTTAGGCGTCCGCCGCACCATCCTCACACATCTCAGCCACCGGGCCGATTACAGCGAACTTCAAGCCATGACGCCGGACAATGTAGAACCGGCCCATGACGGCATGATTATCGAGGTTTATTGATAGCGAGGCGTTTTAATATTTTATTTAAACAGTCTAATTAATGTACTGATATAAAACATTAATATACAAATATTATAGAATATTTCATAATATACATTATGCGACAATTAGATGTTATTCTGCTTGAGTTAGGGGCAATTAATTCAGATATGGGTGCCGTTGGATAGAATGCCCCTGCTAATTCCCGCTCTTTGATCTGGCAATTCCAGGTCTCTGCGTTTAAGCATAATCCATGGACCAGTTGCACGGCATCGAGCGGTTGAAGGCGATCATGACACGGCTGCGCGATCCGGATGGCGGATGCCCCTGGGACCAGGTACAGAATTTCGCCACCATCGCCCCCTACACCATTGAAGAAGCCTATGAGGTTGCCGACGCCATCGAGCGCGGCGATATGGCCGACCTTAAAGACGAGCTGGGTGATTTGTTGTTGCAGGTAATCTACCACGCCGAAATGGCTCGCGAAGATGGCGAATTTGCCTTCGATGACGTGGTTGCCGCTATATCGGACAAAATGGTGCGCCGCCACCCGCACGTCTTTGGTGATGAAACCGTCGCCGATGCTGAGGCGCAAACTACTGCCTGGGAGGAAACCAAAGCCATTGAGCGGGCGAAATCGGACGCCAAAGGTGCCCTCGAAGGCGTGGCGCGCGGGCTGCCGGCACTGCTGCGCGCCCTCAAATTGCAAAAACGGGCGGCGCGGGTGCGCTTTGACTGGCCCGACGTTGCCGGCGCCATGGACAAATTGCGCGAAGAACTGGACGAGTTTGACGCCGAGTTGGAAGCGCCCGCCGGCGCCGATATGGCGCGCGTTAAAGATGAATTTGGCGATGTCCTGTTTTCCCTGGTTAATGTGGCGCGCAAATTGGATATGGACCCGGAAGATGCCTTGCGCCAGGCCAACGCCAAATTCGAAGGCCGCTTCGGATATATGGAAGATGCGCTTATTGAGGCTGGGCGCTCCATGCAAGACGCCGACTTGGACGAAATGATGCATTATTGGGACCAAGCCAAGGCCAAGAAACAGGTTGCGGAGCCTGGTACTTGATACCTATCTCTAAAGCGTAACCATGGTAGTATGAATTCCATGCAAAGCCTTTTGAAACGGGCGCGTTCCGCCCTCCTCCTTGTCGCCCTGCTGGTTTTGAGCGGCTGCTACCTGCCGGCCAGTTTCGATGCCGAGTTGGAGCTGTCGCGCACCGGCCTATACAAAATGAGCTTCGACGGCTTCATCGTCGAAACCGGGCTCTATAACGAAATCCGCCTGAACAAGATCGACCAAGAAAAAATCCAGGAAAAAATCGCCACGATACTGCGCGATTTCAAGCGCGACAGTTCCACCAAAAGCGTTTCCCACTTCGGCAAGGGCGCCTTCAAGGTGAATTGGGTCAAATCCGGTGACATTATCCGATCGCGCCAGGTTATGTTCTTCCGGCGCAACGAGAATATGCTGTCGATCTCCTTCAACAAGAACACCGGGCGCATCGGCCTTGCCGGGCGCTATATCCAAAAGAAGGATGGCGACCGCATCCAGGCCATGGGCCTCGATGTCAAAGGCGTCATCCGCATCAAAACCGATGCCAAGGTGTTGTCCCATAACGCCCAAAAAACCTTTAAGGAAGGCGCCGTCACGGTCTATTTCTGGGAGCTGAAATCGGTCTATGACCGGGCACCGAAAATGGAAGTGGTGCTGCGCTAGCCACCCCTATTTCCGCGTCAGGCGCCGGATCAAGCTGGAGGTGTCCCAGCGCCCACCGCCCATGGACTGAACTTCCCGGTAGAACTGATCCACCAGTGCAGTCACCGGCAATCGCGCTTTGTTTTTGCCAGCTTCCGCCAAGGCGATACCCAGATCCTTGCACATCCAATCGACCGCGAAGCCGAAATCAAATTCATCATCGACCATGGTGTGGCCCCGGTTGGCCATCTGCCACGAGCCCGCCGCGCCCTTGGAAATCACATCGACCACCCGTTTGCCATCAAGCCCGGCGCGGACTGCGAAATCCAGCCCTTCCGATAGGCCCTGCACGGCGCCGGCGATGCAAATCTGATTGGCCATCTTGGTCAGTTGCCCGGCGCCCGCCGGCCCCATCAAGGTGACGGCAGAGGCGTAAGCCTCCATCACCGGCGCGGCCTGCTCAAACGCCGCCTCGGTGCCGCCGACCATCACCGTCAATGCACCATTTTCGGCGCCGGCCTGGCCCCCCGAAACCGGCGCGTCCAAAAAGCCTAAGCCGGCCGCCCCGGCAGCGTCTTCCAATTGCCGCGCCAGATCCGCCGACGCGGTGGTGTGATCGACCAGAACCGCCCCCGCCTCCATGCCCGCCAGTGCGCCGTCACCGCCCAGAACCACGGCCCGCACATCGTCGTCATTGCCAACGCAAGTGAAAACAAATTCGGCGCCGGCCGCCGCTGCCGCCGGGCTGGCGGCGCTTTGCCCGCCATGCTCTTTGGTCCAGGCTTCGGCCTTGGCCGTGTTCCGGTTATAGACACAAATTTCATGGCCCGCCTTGGCCAAATGTCCAGCCATGGGATAGCCCATAACGCCCAACCCGATAAAGGCCAGCTTCGCCATTATTCACTCCCCTACTCTATTCAGCCCGCCCGCTCAGACCGGCATCACATCCATTAGTTTCTGCCAGTTATTCCGGTCCGGCGCGATTAAGAAGCGGCCGCGCCGCACCGGCCCCGGAATATAGCGGGCGCCGTCGGCGGTGAAGGCCGCGTAGCCGCCGGCCTCGGCATGAAACAATACCCCGGCGGCGTGGTCCCAGGGTTTGAGGCTGCCATATTCGGCAAAGTCCAGATTGCCCCTGGTCAGGTCCATATATTCGCGCCCGACGCAGCGATAGCGCACCATGTTGCGCGGCACATTATCATCGCCAAGCTCGATCAGCTTTTCCCGGCGGCGCTTGCCGACGGAACCGCGCATCACCGGCGTGGTCGGCGGCGGCGGGCCCAGCAAGATACCGCCGCGGCCATCGCGAACACCGCCGCCGCGCACCGCCTGCATCATATCATCGGCGACCGGATCATAGATCCAGCCCGCATCGACGGAGCCGTTCTGCACAAAGGCGACGATGACGCAGAACATCTCCTTGCCGGCAGCGAAATTGCGGGTGCCGTCGAGGGGATCGATGATCCAGACTGGCGCCTCGCCGCCAAGCCGGTCCATGACGCGCTCATCAGCCGCATAGCCTTCCTCGCCAACGACAACGCTGTCCGGCACCAGATCGATAAGCAGTTCTTCTAGCCGGCGTTCGCTCTCGGTATCAGCGGCGGTGACAATCTCGCCGCCTTCTTTTTCGGAAACCTCGTGCGCTTCCAAGACCTGGAAGCGGGGCATGATCTCTTCCGCCGCCACTAGCCGGATGGCGTCTTCCACCTCACCCACTGGAGGCAGGTTTTCCGGCCCCGGCCGGCGCCCGAACGCACTCATGAAAGCCACTCGCTCGCAATACACTCGCTCATGCTGCAAACGTCTCCCGGTCGCGGCGATAGGCGTCAGCGAAAATCTGCAACAAGCGGTCAGCCTCGTCGTTATAGTCGCCCTGTTGGATCAGTGCCATGGTGGTATAGACGGCAAAGGCAACCGCCTCGCCCTTGCCGCGCAGATCATGTCCGTCGGCGATCTCTTCCAAATAATCGTGCACATTTTTGCGCGCCATGATGTTGAGCTGGCGCTTAACGAACTTGTTCTTGCGCCGCCATTTGCTCTGCGCCTCGAGGCTTGCCATGCCCTTTCCTTCCCTAATTTTTGAACAAAATCGGAACAATTTTTATGGGTTTATTCTACTAGTAGACTAAGTTGAAATTGATCTTGGAACAAGACTTAGAGCACCTTTTCTCCTATAGCGGGATATGATGGAATAAATTCGTGCGGCATGGTTTTACACCCCCCTTACGGTTATGACGGTTTATGACGGTTTATGACGCTTTCTTACGGTTTTCAAAGATATTTCGCGGGTTATCGCCTGATGCCAGTCTAAGATATCTATTTAGAACGTTTTACGAACGATGCAAGCTGACTCAGCGCAAAACGCTGGAGTTCGAAACACCGGCAGAACGATTTAATGCATGTGTTGCGTCTACCGATTGAGGTGGCAACCGTTACCGGACATCGGCCAATTCTCCGACGCAGTGCCTTACGACATTGGATCGGTCGGTAACCCGAGCTTTATTTTTCCTTGATTTTCATAGGCCGTGTCACTGACGACTTGATGAAGCCCGGCGGTATGTAAATCGCGAAAAAGCCGTTCAATAATATGGGGCTGATGGAGGGCGGTATTGCCGGCAAAATGATAGGCCTTGGACGCTATATCGATCGCCAAATCCGTACAAAACAATGCAATGGATCTGCATTCGGCAATCGCCGCGATATCCGGGCGCCAGCCTTCCAGCATCTTCGCTTCAATTTCCGTGTAAGTTTGATGAAGCAACGCGCGCGCCGATCGAAGTCTCAGGTCAGCCTCACCGATAATTCGATGTACAATTTGGCGTTCATCCAGTTTCGATGCGCGAAATGTTCCCCTTGTCGATGTCGCCAAATGGATAAGTTCGTCCAATACCCGCCTGCCGGCTCCGATGGCGACGCTGCCATGCTCCTTCGCAACAAAGATAAACGGCGGAAGCAGAAAGGCGTTGCCGCCCCGCTTGGGCTGCGGCGCAATCATATCCCAAACAAATGTCAGATCGTCTGCTATAAAATAATCCTCAACCGAAAAATCAATGCTGCCGGTCCCTTTCAAGCCAACCACGTCATCCCAATTGTGATGCAGAGTTCCGTCGCCGATGGGTATGGCGCAAAAAATGACATCGGGCGGGCCATCTCCGTTTTGCGTGCCATCAATAACCGATCCGCCAACCACCCATTCCGCGTGGCCAATTCCACTGTTAAATCGCCATCGGCCACTGAGTTTGAAGCCGCCGGCGGTCTTTTCCGCAATGCCTGCCGGAAAAAACGAAATTGACCCGGTCGGTATAGCTCCATCTTTGAATACTTTTTCGAGACCCGATTGCGGCAAAAACGCTCCCAGGGAAGCAACGGCTGTCGCGCCTACCATAGTGCACCAGCCGCTGGTAAAATCGTGATAGGCCAATTCTTCGAGAACCAGCATCTCCGTAAGATGATCGGCCTCAGCGCCGCCAAGTTCCGCCGGCAACTTCAGCCGAAAAATACCTGATTCTCTTAGCGCTGTTACGGACTCCGGGGCGAGCGTTGCCAATTCTTCACTCTTCACACCAGAAGCCCGAATGGTCTCACATATATCTCGGACTGCTTTCAGCAAAAACGCCCGCTTAGCCAGCGTGTCTTTCGGAAATGCGATAGCATCATTAATAGATGGCTTGGCCATAGTCACTCCTGTTGCATCGAGCGGTTTAGGTGGCAACTCTAACCGGGTGACGCCGGTTGGTACATGAAATATTTTTGCCGCGTCGTTGAGTAAATGTGCGTCCCCGTGATCGGCAGCAGCACCTGGATATAGAGGCATTGGTGCCCGCGAATTCTTGGTCGATTCCAGAGGATATGTGAGCAGGCTGTCTTTTGACTAGGGTCTTTTTTGGTTGGTTGTTCGGTTTTTCCCGTGATTTTCAGGCCATTTTTAGGGCTTGCAGGGGGCGGCATACATAACGCGCTAGCTGTCTAAGGTTCTGGACTGCGGTGGCGTTCAACTCGTTCCCGGGGCCCATCCGTAGACGCTGGCGCAAGCGCCCCCCATCAACGTCGCCCGTTCGCTCTCGGATAAACGATCGTTAAGGCGGAATGGCTCGACGCCCTGCTCGTAAGATAAAACTGCAAATGCGCGGGTCCAATCGGTACCCCAGAGGCAACGCTCGATGCCCCAGGCGTTAAAGACGCGGGTTAAGGGTTCCCAAATATCCGGATAGGGGTAGCCCGCTTGAGACAGGGTACAGGCGCCGCTCACTTTGATGACGGCGTTCTGGCACCGGGCGAGGTCCAATATTTTCGGCAACTCGGCGAAGGGATCGGGCGGCGCCGGCGGCGTGCGGGGCTGCATCAGCCCCAGATGGTCGATGACGAAGCGCGTGTCGGGATGCCCTTCCACTAATGTGGCACATGCGTCCAGGTTGCCCCAGCAGAGCAAATTGACAGGCAAGTCATGGCGCGCGGCTTCGCGGGCGATCAGCTGGATGCCGGTGTCGCCCGGCTCATGCCCCGCCTCTTGGATCATCATTATTCTAATGCCAACCGTGCCCGGTGTGTCGTTCCAATCGGCAATAACCTCCGCCGCCGCCGGATCTGACGGATCAATTGGTTTGATAAGGCCAAAGCGGCCGGGATGGGCAGCCTGCACCTGGACAGCGTAGCTGGCGTCGTACTGGTAAAGCGAGAACGCGGAAACCAGGATCGCGCCATCGACCCCGACGGCGTCCATCGCGGCCACCATTTCATCGCCGGTGACGTGGGCTGGCCAGTTGGGCGCCGAATGCCATGGGCGCTTGGGCGTATCGGCTTCATAGGCATGTACCTGAGAATCGATGATCGGCATTTTGGTCGCCTCCTTGCGTCGTTACGCCTGATTGGTTGCGGCTCGCCCAAAGCGTACCGTGACCAGGTGAAGAACGAAACCAGCATTCTTAGCGCCTTGGGGCTATACCCCTTGCATCTAACCGTCTGTCCCTAGATGACAGTGCTCAACTGACACAACGCAAGAGGCGCCACAAAAACATGGATAAACCAATGAAGAAAATCGGGTTCCTATCTTTTGGACATTGGTCCCCTGGGCAAGGTTCCGAAACCCGCTCGGCATCCGATGCGCTACTGCAATCTATCGAGCTGGCCGTTGCCGCCGAGGAGCTGGGCGCCGACGGTGCCTACTTCCGGGTGCATCACTTCGCCCGTCAGCTTGCGCCGCCCTTCCCGCTGCTGGCGGCGGTTGGCGCCAAGACCAGCCGCATCGAGATCGGCACCGCCGTGATCGATATGCGCTACGAGAACCCCCTCTATATGGCCGAGGATGCGGGCGCGGCAGACCTCATCTCTGAAGGACGCCTACAGCTCGGCATCAGCCGCGGCTCGCCCGAGCAGGTGATCGATGGCTGGCGATATTTCGGCTATCAGCCGGGCGAAAACGAGACCGATGCCGACATGGCCCGGCGCCACACGGAGGTGTTCCTCGAGGTTCTACGGGGCGAGGGTTTCGCCGAGCCAAACCCGCGCCCGATGTTTCAAAACCCCACCGGCATGCTGCGCATTGAGCCCCATTCCGAAGGTTTGCGCGAGCGTATCTGGTGGGGCGCGGCGACCAACGCAACCTCCATCTGGGCGGCAAAGCTGGGCATGAACCTGCAAAGCTCGACCCTCAAAACCGTTGAAAGCGACCAGCCATTCCACGTTCAACAGGCTGAACAAATTCGGGCCTACCGCGCGGCCTGGAAGGAAGCCGGTCACACACGTGAGCCCCGCGTATCCGTAAGCCGCAGCATCTTCGCGCTGATGAACGATATGGATCGCGCCTATTTCGGCGGACAAAGCGGCGCTGAAGACCAGATCGGCCACATCGATGCCAACACCCGCTCCATCTTCGGGCGCAGCTATGCCGCAGAGCCGGACGAGCTTGCCGCAGAACTGGCGCAGGACGAAGCGATTGCCGAGGCCGACACCCTGCTGCTAACAGTGCCGAACCAGCTTGGCGTCGACTATAACGCGCACATCATCGAAGCCATTCTAACCCATGTCGCCCCGCAGCTTGGCTGGCGGTAAATGCCTCAGTGATTGCCAACCCATCATGCTGCTCTAGAATATCCCTTAAGAAACAGAAGGTCGGAGAACGGGGAAGATGGCAAACACGGGGACATTTCTGATCGCCGGAGGGGGTATCGGCGGGCTGACAACGGCCCTCGGCCTGGCCCAAAAGGGTATTGCTTCGGTGGTTCTTGAAAAAGCCGATGAGCTGGGGGAGATCGGGGCCGGCATCCAGTTGGGCCCCAACGCTTTTCATGCCTTCGATTATTTGGGCGTTGGCGACGCGGCCCGCGAGATGGCGGTTTATGTGGACGAGTTGCTATTGATGGATGCGGTATCGGGCGAGCCCATCACCCGGCTGCCACTGGATGAGCCGTTTCGGAGGCGCTTTAATAACCCATATGCGGTGGTTCACCGGGGCGATCTGCATGGCGTCTTTCTTCAGGCCTGCCGCGAAAATTCGTTGGTGGAGCTGCGGACAAGCCAGGAGGTCATCGGTTATGAGCAGTCCGGCGGCGCCGTGGAGGCGCAAATCGCGACCGGTGAGGTGGTTACGGGGCGCGCGCTGGTCGGGGCGGATGGTTTATGGTCAAAGGTTCGCGAACAGGTAATCGGCGATGGCGCGCCCCGGGTCACGGGGCATTCCACCTATCGGACCGTAATTCCCACGGACGAAATGCCGGAAGATCTTCGCTGGAACGCCATGACGCTTTGGGCTGGTCCCAAATGCCATATCGTGCACTACCCGCTATCGGATTGGAAAGTATTTAACCTCGTTGTCACCTACCACAATGACGCGCCTGAGCCGGTCGCGGGTCAAGCCGTATCCGACGAGGAAGTGCTCAAGGGGTTCGAGCATGTTTGCGAGCCGGCGCGCAAGATTATACAGCACGGCAAAGATTGGCGGCTTTGGGTGCTTTGTGACCGCGATCCGGTGCTGGGTTGGGTTGATGGCCGCGTTGTCCTTCTTGGCGATGCCGCCCACCCGACGCTCCAATACATGGCGCAAGGCGCCTGCATGGCCATGGAAGACGCCGTCTGCTTGTCCCATGAGCTTGGCAAGGAGGGTTTGAACATCGACCAGGCGTTTGAATCCTACCGGCAAAAACGCGTAAATCGAACTGCGCGCATTCAAATACAATCCCGGTTAATGGGCGATCATGTCTTCCATCCCGAAGGTGGCCATGCGGATTTGAGAAATGCAATTATGCGATCCATGTCTGTTGAGGACATCTACGACAATCTGCAATGGCTTTATGGCGGCGGCACGCCCGAAGCCTTGAACGCGGTGCGCTAGAGCCGTTCTCATAATCAACCAATAGGAATTGAAACTATCATGCGTTACCTACGTTCCGGACTTATCCAACACGACCAAAGCCAGGCAACAGAAGGCTTTACGCTTTTCTCGCCGATTGCCCAGACGAAAACCTGCCTGATTGATATGGACGGTGATGTCGTCCACGAATGGGATTTGCCGTCGCCGCCGGGCAATTACACCTACCTTATGGCGAACGGCAATCTCTTGGCGGCATGCCGAAGCGAGGGAGGCCCGGAAGGCATGGCGGCGCGCGGTGGCCGGATCGTGGAGCTGGATTGGGATGGCAACGTGGTTTGGGAATATATCGATCACTACCAGCACCATGACTTCCGCAGGCTGCCCAACGGCAATCTGATCTATATCGGATGGGAGCGCCTGCCGGACGAAACTGCCAGCCGGGTTCAGGGGGGATTGCCCGGAAGCGATCATGGCGGCGAGATTTGGGGCGATTTTATCCGCGAAGTAGACCCTGCCGGAAACACGGTTTGGGAGTGGCATTGCGCGACCGATATGGAAATCGAAAAATATCCCATATGCCCCATTTGCCACCGCAACGAATTCGCCCATGCCAATTCGGTAACCCTTAACCGGGATGGCGACGTTATGGTTAGCTGGCGCCACAACCATCTGGTTGCCGTCATCGACCGCGCCACCAAGAAATTCAAATGGGAAATGTGCGATATGGCGCTGTTCGGTCATCAGCACGATTTTCAGGAAATTGGCAACGGCAATTACATGCTGTTCGCAAACCGGGATCATACGGATAAGCACGGGGTGCAGGTGGGGTCCGCCATTCTTGAGATCGATCCCGCCTCTAAAGAGATTGTCTGGGAATATACAGGGCTGCCGCTGCACACGTTTTTCAGCCCCCATATTAGCGGTTGCCAGCGTCTGGCATCGGGCAACACGCTGATCTGTGAGGGCATCTGGGGGCACATATTCGAGGTGACGCCTGGGGGCGAGATCGTCTGGGAGTATGTCTCTCCATTCTTCATTCCCAAAGGCCATCCGAGCGGCCGCGAGGGTATCAATCAAATGTTCCGGGCCTACCGTTATGCTCCGGATTCGCCGGAAATTGGCGGGCGGCTATCATTATGAATATAGAAACACCTGTTTTGATCATTGGCGGCGGGCCGGTTGGTTTGGCGCTGTCCATCGAGCTTGGCTGGCGCGGCGTGGATTGTGTCATGGTGGAGCGCCGCGACGGCTCCGTAGGCCATCCCAAAATGAACCAGGTGGGCAACCGGACCCAGGAGTTCTGCCGCCGCTGGGGTATCGGGCAGAAGGTGCGCGAGCTTAGCATCCCCGAAGACTTTCCCCGCAATATCATCTTCCATACGAATTTGTCGGGCCATGAGCTGGGCCGTTATGAATTTCCGGCGCGCCAAGATGTGGTACAGCCTTATTCGCCGGAATTCATGCAGCGCTGCTCCCAAATCTGGTTCGATCCCCTACTCCGGGATTTCGCCGGCGAGCTGCCAAGCGTCACGCAGATGTTCAACACCCAATTGGATCGGTTCGACGCGGACCAGGGCGGCGTCACCGCCTATGTCACCGATCAAAACAGCGGCGCGGAACAAATCGTTCGCGCCCAATATATGGTTGCCTGTGAAGGCGCAGAAAGCCGGGTTCGGGACGAGCTGGGCATTGATCTCGTCGGCGATCACGGCCTCTCCTTCAATATCAATATATTTTTCAAATCCACGGACAGTGATGTTTTATTCAGCAAGGGCCGCGCGGTCATGCAATGGTTCTTTGACGAAACCGGATTGTGGGCCGATATCGTCTCCATCAACGGCAAGGATTTGTGGCGCCTCAGCATTATGAAATTGCCGGCGGGAACGGAGATTACCGAGGCCGAGGGCGCCGATTATTTGCGCAAAGCCGCCGGCACGGACTTGGAATTTGAGATTCTCTCGATCCTGCCCTGGGACAGAAAGCGGGTTGTTGCCGAGCGCTATCATGAGGGCCGCATTTTTCTTGCCGGCGACGCGGTTCATCAGATGTCGCCCACCGGCGGGTTCGGCATGAATACCGGCATCCAGGAAGCCGTCGATATCGGCTGGAAGCTGGCGGCTGTTCTGGACGGCTGGGGCGGCGATAATTTGCTGCGCACCTACGATTTGGAGCGCCGCCCGGTGGCGCGGATGATCACCGATGAAGGGGCACGAAATTTTACCCAGTTCGCCAAGCTGCCGGTTGGCCCAAAGATCGATCAAGATACCTCCGAAGGCGACGCCTTCCGAAAGGATTTTCAGAAAACCCTCTATGGGCTGCGCATGGACAGGGAGTACGATACCAACGGCATTGTGCTCGGCTACCGCTACGAGGGCTCACCGATCATCGTGCCCGATGGAACGCCCGAACCGGAATTCCAGATAATTGATTACACCCCAACCGCCCGGCCCGGCCACCGGGCACCGCACGCCTGGATTGGCGATGGCGAGGAGAGGTCCACACTCGATCTGTTTGGGCGTGGATTTGCATTGCTGCGGTTTGACCGCTCGGTGCCGGTCGACAGTCTCCTCAAAGCAGCCGGGCAATGTGCCATGCCGATGACGTTAACGGATATTGATCAAGAAGACATCGCCCGGCTTTATGCGCGCAAGCTGGTGCTGGTGCGCCCCGATGGTCACGTCGCCTGGCGCGGCGATGATGATCCCGTAAACGCGGCGGACGTGATCGATATTGTGCGCGGCGCTATTTTCTGATCGCCGCCGAAGCGTCGATCCGCATACCCCTTCCGCTCCATCCGTGGGGCCGCCAACCTCGATTATTGATATAAGCCTTTATTATATAACGATAATACAAATTGGGTTCGTTTCGTAGTTGCCCCGATGTGACGATTGGGACTCTATTTCGAAATCGGCTTTTAATTCGTGACAGTATACTAATTAATGCATGCTGAAATAGTTAATTAGTATACTGTCACGAATTTAAGGCGTCTGCTCTTGAATTTTGAAACCGCCAGTGTCCATGACTTTAGCCGCTGATCTCTACGACAACCTTGCCGCGGGCGTGGCCGCCTTCCACGTGGGCGTGGGCGGCGGCGGTTTCGGCGAGCGGGTAAACCTGATCCACATGAGGCTTGATGGTGCCATCCTCGATCAAGGCGGTGATCGCCGCCAGATGGGTTTCATCCGGATGCACATTGATAAACGAGCCCCGGACGCCGGCGGCGACGGCGTCGTCCGGATTAAGGGGGCCTTCGACAACGGACAGGTAACCGTCCGGCTTCAGGCAGGCGATACTTTTGGGGATCATTGATCCCGAAATGGTGTGAAACACGAAATCGGCGCCGCTGACCACGTCGCTAACTTCGGTAGCTGTATAATCGATGAATTCATCGGCGCCGAGCGACATGACGAAATCCTCGTTACGGGCGGAGGCGGTAGCAATCACCTTGGCGCCGATGTTTTTGGCGATCTGCACGGCAAAGTGGCCGACACCACCTGCGGCGGCATGGATCAACGCGGTCTGGCCAGATCGCAAACCACCGGTTTCGATGGCCTGCCAGGCGGTCAGCCCCGCCAGGGGAACGCCGGCGGCGTGATTATGGTCAATGTTATGCGGCTTCTTGACGAGATGCGCCACCGGCGCGGTTACAAACTCGGCGCAGGTCCCGGAAAAATGGGGAAACCGGATCAGCCCATAGACCGCGTCGCCAACCGAAAAATCGCCGGCGGATTCGACGATTGTGCCGGAAACATCCCAGCCGACGATGACGGGAAAATCCGGGTTTTGCCAGAGCGGCAAGGGCACTTGGCGGTTGCGGAATTTGTTGTCGATGGGGTTGAGCCCGGCGGCATGGATGCGCACCAAGGCTTCGCCCTCACCCGGCGCCGGCACCGGCAAATCTTCAATGTTAATCTGGTCGACGCCGCCGAATTCCCGGATGGCGGCGGCGCGCATGGTGTCGCTCATTCGGCTGCTCCCCTCACCTGTTATGCTGCCCAGCCTGAACCATGGCGTGGCTGGTAACAAGCTCT
Organism: Rhodospirillaceae bacterium; assembly: GCA_018674495.1. Taxonomy (GTDB): domain Bacteria; phylum Pseudomonadota; class Alphaproteobacteria; order Rhodospirillales; family UBA2165. The sequence continues at coordinate 65,650 of JABHAA010000086.1, forward strand.
TTGGTTGCAAATTTTCAGGCACGGCATAAGGTCCGAAAAGCAACAAAAACCAAGAGGATAGGCCGTAATGAAAGCATCGGAATTGAAGGACCTGCAGGCGCCGTTGAAGGAGCAGTACCGTGAGAAACCCGATAGTGCCGTGATCACCCTGACCGCATCCGGCGCCCTCGATGAAAGCGCCATTGCGTGCAAGGTGGATACCGGGCGCGCCATGGTCGAAGCCGGCTTGCATCCGGCAACCGGCGGCAGCGGCGCCCACGCCTGCTCCGGCGACATGCTGTTGGAGGCGCTGGTCGCCTGCGCCGGGGTTACGTTAAAGGCGGTAGCGACGGCCTTGGAGTTCGATCTTAAGGGCGGCACCGTATCGGCGGAGGGCGATCTGGATTTCGCCGGAACCCTGGGCGTATCGAAAGAGACGCCAGTGGGCTTCAAGGAAATCCGCCTGCAGTTCGATTTGGATACAGCCGAGCCTCAGGAGCGTATCGACACGCTAACCAAGTTGACCGAGCGTTACTGCGTGGTGTTTCAGACCATATCGGCTCCGCCGCCCATGGCGCTCACCATCAACACCGGGGGCTGAATGCGCTATCACCAGCTCGGCCTTTTGCACCACGATCCACAGCGCAGCTTTGCCGGCTATACGCTGGTCGCACCGTTGCGCCATTCGGCGGTCTTTCTGGTTGATATGGAGGGCGCCGAAGTGCATCGCTGGGAACTGCCCGGGCCGCTCGGCTCCAAGGCCTATCTATTGCCCGGCGGGCATTTGCTGTTTTCCACATTCACGCAAGAAGGCACGCCAATCAAAGAAGCCAAGGGCGGGCACATTTATGAGATGGATTGGGACGGTAATATCGTCTGGGAACATGTGGATCACGATCAGCATCACGACATAAGGCGCCTGGATAACGGCAACACGGTCTATATCGCCTGGGAGGAAATGAGCAATGATGAGCAGGCGCGCGTGCAAGGCGGCCTTCCTGGGACCGAGCGGGACGGCAAGACCTATTCCGATATCTTCCGCGAAGTGAACCCGGCTGGCGAGGTCGTCTGGGAATGGCACTTAAAGGATCAGGTGATCGAAGATTTCCCCCTGGCTCCTGACTGCGAGCGGTTCGAGTTCGCCCATTCCAATTCCTGCGCACCGACGCCGGACGGCAATTACCTGGTCAATTTTCGCAGCCTCGACACCATGGGCGTTATCGACCGGGCCAGCGGCGATTTCCTCTGGAAGCGCACCGACCGGCATTGGGGGCACCCGCACAATCCGGAAATGCTACCCAACGGCAACGTCACGTTTTATGCCAACGGCATGTTCAATCCATCCCAGCCCCTGCATTCCAGGGCCATGGAAATGAACCCCAGTACCGGCGAGATCGTCTGGCAATTCACCGATCCGCAGAGATGGACCTTCTTCAGCCCGATCATGGGTAGCGTGCAGCGCCTTGGCAACGGCAACACGCTGACCATCGAAGCCGTCTTTGGGCGCATTATCGAGGTTACCCCGGGCGGCGATCTGGTGTGGGATTACATCAATCCCGTATTTCACAATATTCCGATCTTCGGCGGCGACGCCAATCCGTTGTTCCGCGCCTACCGCTACGCCGGAGATTCAGAGGAAATCGGCGGGCGACTCTGATCCCTATTCGGCGGCGGCCTTACGCTCGGTTTTGAATTTCTCGGCGGCGTCTTCGACCACGGTTCCTTTAAAGAAATCCGGGTTCATGCCGGTGTGCATTTCAACCACATTGCCGAAAGTGAAATCGCGGAAATCGTCCTCGGAGACAAATCCATCTTCGAGCATTTCATAAGCCTCGACCATTACCTTGGTCATGTCGGGTACATCCCAATGGCCAATGTCGGAGCCCAATATAGCATTAATCTTGATGCCGAACTCGTTGATCTTGGTATCGAAGCCGACGGAGGTCATGCGATCGTCGGCTTCCGATCCGAAATAGAAATTGTTGACGAAGATATCGCGAATATCCTCGGGGCTGGTGATGCCGGCGGCACCGAAATCGTCCAAATCTTCGGGCTTGAGATCCGTTGGCGAGCCGGCGGCGTCGCCATGCTGCGGCCAGGCTTTGAGCCGGTCGATATCGAGATAGTCCTTGTCGTCGCCATATTTGGCGAACATCTCGGTCAGCACATCCCAATCCAGCGCCGCCGGGTCCAGGTTTTCCCGTAGCGCGGTGAGATTGCGTTTCTCATAATATTCAAACAGGTTGTTATAAAGCTGCGCCGCCCAGTTGGAGCCGCCTTCGAGAAAGGCGAATTTTAATGTGGGAAAACGCGACACGACGCCGCCGAACAGGACCGAGCGGCAGAAATAGTCGCTGCCCTGAGAGAAGCTGCCGAGCGAGTTGAAGACATAATTGCTTTCCGAGCCGTGCGTCGAGCCGCGCCCGCGAAAGCCATTGTGACAGGTGGGCGCGACGCCCAGCTCAACACATTTTGCCCAAACCGGATCGTAGGCGTCGCCCACATCCATGGCCGGTGAGGTTGGCGCCAAGGTGTGGTGAGCCAGCTCGGGCGCCTTGGCCAGCACCTCGGGGTGCGGGCGGCGGATCATTCCGTTGATAACTACCGCCTTTAGACCAAGCTCGCCGACCGCGAAGTCCAGTTCGGCCACCGCTTCTTCCGGCGTGTGAGTGGGGATAACCGCCACCGGCGCCATCCTATCGGACAAGCCCTGGAACATATCGGCGTAGAGCATGTTTAGGGCGCGGTAGACAACCGGGCGTAATTCATCATCGTTGAGGCCGAGAACACTGAGCGCGACCGTGCCGTAGACCATGGCGAAATCGATCCCCGCCTCGTCCATGCGCTCATAAAACAGCCTGGGCAGCATGGCGGTCGCCCGGTCGATGGTGGCACTACCGGAATTACCAATCCAAGTGGCGCCCCGTTGCCGTCCGGGCTGGTCCGGCGCCCAGGTTTTTTCATATTTTGCAGCCAGGTCCGCGCCGCCGATTTGTTTGACGAAATCGATCAATGCAAAGGTCGCTTCGATCATATGGCCGTCGGCATCGACGACGGGATGGTTGAGCTTGGCGCGGATATCGGCGCCGGTCTGGTTGGAATGGCTGGTCATCTGGCTTACCCCCTGGCTATTGCACAAATTGCGCTTTGGCGCTCAGTGTAAATGCCTGACGGCGTATTTGTCACGTAGATAGGAGATATCGCTCAGACGAAGATCAGGCTGATCTCCGGCACCAATACCAACAGGATCACCACCACCAACATGATCAGCACGAACGGAAAGGCGCCCTTGAAAATATCGCCCAAGGTGATGGAATCGTCGTCGAGGACGGATTTCACCACATAACAGGTCAGCCCCACCGGAGGGGTCAGCAAACCAATCTCAACCGCGACTACCGAGACAATTCCGAACCAGACCAGGTCGCCGCCCATGCCAACCACCACCGGCAAGGCCAGCGGCAAAATTATCAGCATGATGGATATGGAATCCAAGACCATGCCCAGAAGAATCACGAGCAGAATATAAGCGAACATGAAGCCAAGGAAGCTGAGGCCAGCGGCGGCGATCAATTCAGAGGTAAATTGCGGCAATCCTGACATAGCCAGCATGCGGCTGTACATATTGGCGGCCAGGATCAGGAACAGGATTGAAACCGTGATATGTCCGGTTTCGACAACCACATTCCAGAATCTCATCACGGTAAGTTTCCTTCGGGCGATGGCAATAATCAGCGCGCCGGCGGCGCCGGCGGCGCCGGCTTCGGCGGGCGTCAGAATACCGCCGTATATTCCTCCGAGAACGACGAAGATCAGAAGTGCGATTGGGAATAGCTTGATCGCCGACGATCTAATGGTTTCGCCGGGCTCATTTTCATCAATCTCAGTGCCACCAACGAAGCCCGGCATTTTATAGGCCATAAAGATGATGCCGAGACCCATGGATCCCGCCAAGATGATTCCGGGGATTACAGCGGCAAGGAACAGAATTCCCACGGACGTTTCAGCCAGAAACCCGTAAACAATCAGCAATAGGCTTGGCGGGATCAACATGCCAAGCACCGATGTTCCGGCGACCACGCCAACGGAGAACTTATTAGTATAGCCATAACGCTGCATTTCCGGCGTGGCAATTTTGGTAAATACGGCGGCGGACGCGATGGACGAGCCGGTAATGGCCGCAAATATGGCATTGGCGGCCACCGTGGCGACGCCGAGCCCGCCCTTGACCCGGCGCAAAGACCAGCGCGCCACATCGAAGGTTTCGCGCCCGATATCCGAGGCTCCGACCAGCAAACCCATCATAACAAATAGCGGTATCACCGCCAAAATATGATTGCGCAAAAACTCGGACCCGGTTTGCCACAAAGTCCGCTCAGCGATAATCGGGTTATCGCGTACCATCCATATCCCAAAGAAGCCAATGACAATCAGGGCCACGCCGATATGCATGCCAAAGGCAATGAGGATCAGCATGAAAAGTACCGACACCAGCCCGATCAAAACGTTTGACGGTTCCGTTTGGGCGAACAGCCAGGCCGCAGCAACGACGGCGGCAAAGGCCAAGGCCGCAGGCCATCCGCTGCGCGCATCTTTGTCGGCGCGCAGTTCGGTGATGTGGCGCCGCAGTTTCACCAACGCGTTGAAACAGATAGATAAAAAAACAACAGCTGTGACCGCCGCACCTAGGAACATAATCAGCCGGAACGGCCACACCAAAAATACGACGCCGGTGGGCATGCCGTCCACCTCACGCTCGGCAAAGGACTTAAGGAGATGGGGATAGGTCACGTAGGAAAGTAGGATGAACACCACCCCGCCAATCAAATTGAAAACTGCCGCCATCAAGGCGCCGGCGACAGGGCGATTATTATCGAGCCAGCCGGTGATCAAATCGGCTTTGGTAAAGCGGCCCATGAGCAAAGTGTGGGCTAGCTGTAAAAATACGATGCTAACCACCGAATAGGAGAGAATTTCAGGAACGCCGCGGACCGGTGCGTTAAGGACATTCCTTCCGAATATATCGGCGCAGACCAGCACCATGACAAAACATACCCAGATCGCGCCCAGGCTGTTCATCCATAAAGGTATGGTGGAAAGACCGCCGCCGAGACGCCTTGAAATCGGTGCCTCGGCGGCGGTGCTTGTACTGGTCTGCAAGGATTTAACCTATTGATTTAAAGGTTATTTCCAGTCACGCAACGGTTTTCCGCCACGCTTTTTGACTTCGCTCATGAACTTGGCCAGCAAAGCCTTAGCCGGAATGCCCTTTTTCTCCAAATCACGCGCCCAATCGCCGGCAACGTCTTTCATCGCCAATGCCCAGCGCTTACGCTCCGCCTGAGAGGGCGTGCTGATCTTGGCGCCGCCTTTCGGCAGTATCTTGGTCAATGACGCTTTTTCGAAACCCATGACCAATTTTGTCTGGGTGCGGGCGTAATCCTTACCCAAACCGAGAAAGACTTTCTGGACATCCTTGGGCAGACCGTCCCAGGTATCCATATTCATGCCTAACCCGCCGCTGATCACAGCGCCGAAATCAAACTTCGTGATATAGGGTGCGACTTCATGCAATTTGAAGGGAACCATGCCGGTGGTGATAATAATGGCACCATCGGCAACGCCGGTTTTCATAATATTGTAGAAGACCGGTAATCCACCATCCACGGGAATAGCGCCGGTGTTGCTGGTCAAGGCGGCGATGGCGCCCGGCGCGAGCAACTTGAGCCCCTTCACATCTTCGTATCTCTTGATCGGCTTCTTGGTCATAAGCTGATAGCTGTCAACCACCTGCGCGCCCAGGAATTTAACATTGCGCTTGGTCCACTCGTTTCCAAAGGGCGCAAAATTGGCCTCCAGGTCTTCTTGAATTTCCATCAAATCCATCGGATTAGAGGCCGCGAAGGTCGCATAATAGGCGACATTGTGGAGCGGCATTTTGACCGGTTCCCACAAGGTGCCGATCCAACCGATGTCGCCCAGGCCCTGCTCAATTCCTTCGAGAGTATTCTGGAAATTGTAGAGCGCGCCAGCATAGGCTTCGGTCCATTTGATGCGGTGCGGACTGCCCATGGCCTTCAAGCGCTTATTGGCCTCAGGGACAACCAAGGTTTTGAGCGTTTTCACCCAGGGAACGATGGGCGGATGGCTCGATGACATGATCAGTTTGTATTCCTTGGCGAAGGCGCCGAAGGATGCCGAAGCCAGCAATGCGGCGGTTAAACCGCCGGCCAGCATTACGCGCATAGTTTTGAATTTAAACATGAAACCTCTCCCAAAATTTTTAA
>JABHAA010000002.1 GCA_018674495.1 Rhodospirillaceae bacterium
AATTGGATGCCCACCAGGATCGACGATATGCGCCGAGACGAGGTGAAACGCAGAGAATAGGAGCCGGTCAAATAGGTTTTGGCGTCCTCCAATTCCTTTGCGCTGACGCCCTTGTCGGCCATGCGCCGCCAAACATCTCGCATCACATCGACGGTTTCGCCGGCGCGCTCGTTGGCGGTGCCGGCGCCGCCGAGAACCAATCCAGCGGCGTTCATGGGCGACAAATAGCTCCAAGCCGAATAGGCGAGGCCGCGCTTTTCGCGAACCTCCTCGTACAAACGGCTCTCGAAGCCACCGCCGCCGAGCACGTAATTCATCACATAGGCGGCGAAGAAATCAGGGTCGTCGCGCTTGATTCCCCCATGGCCGAAACGGATGATGCTTTGCGGCACCGGCTTGTCGATGACGATGGTCCGCTTGCCGGGCGCCGCCTGCACATCGGGAAGTTTCCAAGGCGCCGCCTTATCGGGCAGCCCGCCAAATACTTTGTCGAGCATTGCCGCAGTCTGGGCCGGCGTAATATCACCGACGATGCCGACCACGAGATTATCGCGGGCAATGCGCTGCGCTGCGAACACGCGAAGATCAGCTAGCTTGATCAGCGGCACCGTTTCCAGCGTGCCGTCGCTGGGGCGGCCGTATGGATGGTTCGGGAAAAACTGTTTCATCAATGCGCGGCTGGCAATATCGCTGGGGTTCTCGGACGAACGCCGCAGCCCGGCGAGGATCTGCCGGCGTACCCGCTCGACCGCCTTGGAATCAAAGCGCGGCTTGGTCAGCGCCAACGCTAAAAGAGAGAACGCTTCGTTGGAATTTGCGGTCAGTGTCCGAAGGCTGCCGGTAAAATTGTCGCGCCGGGAGCCAAAGCGTATGGAGATCGACAAATCCTCCAGCTTGCGCTGAAACGCCTGGCTGTCCAAATCGCCGGCGCCTTCGTCCATGGTGGAGGCGGCCAGATTGGCAAGCCCTTCCTTGCCGTCCGGATCGAGGGCCGAGCCGCCGCGAAAGGCGATGTTCATGGTGATGATCGGGTTGGCGTGATCTTCCACCAGCCAGGCCGTGATGCCGGACTTGGCTTTAATTTCCTGGATTTCGATGGCCATTGCCGGCGCGCCCCAAAGGGCTCCGGCGATCAGCAATAACGCGGCGAATGATCGCATTTCAATTCCCCTTAGGCTTGGTGGGGGGCAGCAACAACCCGGTTACCGAGGCTTTGTCCCTGAACACGGCGCGCGCCGCCGCGTTGATCTGATCTTTGGTGACGGCGCCGATACGCTCGGGCCAGCTTTCCACGTCTTCGATTGTTTGCCCCGATGCCAGCGCCGCGCCCAGCGCGCGGGCACCGCCGCCTGAGGAATCCCGGGCATAGATCGCGCTCGACCGCATTCTTTGCTTAGCGCGGGCCACTTCTTCATCGGTGACACCGGCGCCGGTCAGCTTGGCAATTTCGCGTCCTACGGCGGCTTCGATTGCATCCATGGTTACGCCGGGGCGCGGGCTGGCGAACACATGCACGCCGCCGGGCCCCATTGCATCGCCGTCATAATAGGCGCCGGCGGATATGGCGACGGTTGCATCGATCACCAAGGCACGATTCAGCCGAGAGGTGGCGCCGCCGCCGAAAACCTCGGCCAGAACCTGCAGCGGATAGACATGCTTTTTCTCGCCACTTCCCAAGGTGGGGGCGAGGTAGCCTTTGCGCCAACTGGGCTGGCGCACGCGGGCATCGCGGAGCACCACGCGCCGGGCCGCATCGTGGGGCGGCTCGGTGGGGCGGATGCGCGCCGGGATATTGCCGGGCGGAATCGGCTCGTAATATTTGATCGCCAGCGGGCGCAATTGCTTGGCGGTGATGTCGCCGGCGACCACCAGAATGGCGTTATTGGGCCGGTACCATTTGTTGTAGAACGCTTTTAAATCTTTTTGCGTGATCGCCCGGACCTCATGCGCCCAGCCGATGACCGGCTTGTGGTAGGGATGATTGAGATAGAACGACGCGTTAAATTGCTCGGACAGGCGGGCGCGCGGCGAATTGTCGGTGCGCGAGCGGCGCTCTTCCAGCACCACCTGGCGTTCGGTTTCAATCTCGTCTGCATTTAACAACAGCCCGCGCATACGGTCGGCTTCCAGGCGCATGACGATCTCCAAACGATCGACCGCGACGGTCTGGTGATAGGCGGTGTAATCCTGGCTGGTGAAGGCGTTGTCGCGGCCGCCATTGCGGGCGACGATCTTTGAAAATTCGCCCGAGGCGCGGCGCCGGGTGGCCTTAAACATGAGATGTTCGAACATATGGGCGATGCCGGATTTGCCCGCCGGCTCATCGGCGGCGCCGACTTTGTACCACACCATATGGGTGACAACCGGGGCCCGGTGATTGGTGATCACCACCACCTGCATGCCGTTGCTCAACGTAAAGCTTTCCGGGTTAAAGACCACGGCCTGGGCTGGCTGGAGGTGCGCCAAGGCAAGGGCGAAGGCCGCAAACGCGGATAAAAATCGGATCGGATGCGTCATCGCTAAAGAATTCCCAATATCATTGATCGATCATCGCGGCGCCGAAATTTGCCGGCGCGCCGCACATACTTCGAATATAGCTCATATTTTGCGCGTTCAAGCGAACTCGCGCCAAAGTGAAGGAGGGTGATGGCAATGGGACGCGGTGTGGCCTTGAATTTACCTGAATACACCATCCAGCAGGGCTTTTTTCTTGCGCATGACGATGGGCGTGTTGCCTTCGTTCAAGGGGACCCCGGCCGACTTGTTGGCCTGGATGCGCTTCTTTTCATTCGCCGCGTCCACCTCGACGCCGAATTCCGGCTTTTGCCGCCAGAACATCATCGTATCGGTCAAACCATCGGCACCGTCGGCGAGGATGGAGCTTTCCTGATTGACCTGCCTGCGAATTTCGCTGGTGACGTTGAGTGCCCCGGTGATGCGCAGCACCGAAAGCTCGCCCGGGCTTAGTGCGCTCAAATTCGGCTTACCGCTTTCGGTGATGCGCGGGCGCACCTTGGATGTCTGGCCAAGGGCGGCGCGGGCGCGGTCTCTTGGATTGACCGATTGCGGGCGGTTTTCTCCCGGCGACGGCGGCCTAAGGTTATAGTTGGGCGGCAGGCTCAACGGCGCGCGCTGATAAACCGCGAACTCATCGGGCGCCGATTTGGTCTGGCCGAGGGCGCGTTTGGTCTCTTCGCAGCCGCCAAGCATCACCGCCAACCCCAGCAGCAGAAGCGGGATGCCGAGGCGGGAGCCCCGGCCCGTTTTCAAGAATTTGGCGTTAATTTTAAGCATCATCCATACTATTACGATCATCGCTTCGTGCAAACAGGTAATCGAATATCAGCAGCACCGCGCCCACCGTGATGAAGCTGTCGGCGGCGTTGAACGCCGGCCAATGATAGCCGCCCACATGCACATCGAGGAAATCTAAGACCGCCCGATGCAATGCCCGGTCGATGACGTTGCCGAGGGCGCCGCCGATAATCAGGCCGAGCGCGAGCCCCATCCACCGCGTTTCCGCACCCCACATCCAGCGCACCAAATAGGCCACGATGGCGAGCGCCAGCAGCGATAAGATCAGCGCATTAAAATTGCCGTCGTCGTTGAACAGCCCGAAGCTGATGCCCCGGTTCCAGGTCTGCACGATGTTGAAAAACGGCGTAACCGTGATGGCCCGGGGAGATTCAGCAAAGACGTCTAGAATCCAGAACTTGCTCGCCTGATCGACGATGATGGCCAGGCCCGCGCACCCTAAGCCAAAGCGGAAATGCTTGCGTCCCACGGCCGCTATTCTGCCGCCGCCGGAAAATTGGCGACGGCGTCGGTGCAGCGCCCGCAGATGCCTTCGTCGGCGTCCGCCGGAACTTCGGGCAGGATGCGGAAACAGCGGACGCATTTCTCGCCCGCCGCCGGGCCGTTGGCGACCGCGACGCCGGGCACGTCGTCGAGCGTAAAGGCGCCAGCGGGCGGAGGTCCGGTCTCCAATGTGGCGTCTGATGTGATGAAAATTTCGGCGCTGTCGGTGCCCGCCATGATGCCGGCGAACGCTTCGTCCAGATAGACTTGGGGGTGTGCCTCCAGGCTGGAGCCGATGCGCTTTTCGGCCCGTTCCAGCTCCAACGCCCCGGTTACCACACGCCGGACTTTACGGATTTTTTCCCATTTTTCGGCCAGCGCCGGGTCGGACCAGGCGGTGGGCAGCTCTGGATATTGCTGCAAATGGACGCTGGTTTCTTCGCCCGGATGGCGGGCCAGCCAGGCTTCCTCGGCGGTAAAACAAAGGATCGGCGCCAGCCAGCGGACCAGGCAATCGAAGATATGATCTAGGGTGGTGCGCGCGGCACGGCGCATGGTTGAGTCGGCCCGATCGCAATAGAGCGTGTCTTTGCGGATATCCAAATAGAACGCGGACAATTCCAGGGTGCAAAAATTGTGTAGCTCGATGAAGATCTGGTGGTAATCGAAGCGGCCACCGGCATCCAGGATCATGGCGCCGAGAGCATGCAAGCGATGCAGCACCCAGCGTTCCAGTTCCGGCATCTCGGCGAGAGGCAGTTTTTCGGCCTCATCGAAACCGGCCAGATTGCCGAGCAGGAAGCGCAAGGTGTTGCGGAGGCGCCGGTAGCTGTCGGTCTGCTGCTTGATGGTTTCGGGGCCGAAGCGCGGCTCTTCGGTGTAATCGGTGCCGACCACCCAAAGGCGCAAGATATCGGCGCCGTTCTGGGCGATCACATCCTGCGGCGACAAGGAATTGCCGCCCGACTTGGACATCTTGTCGCCCTTTTCGTCCAGCACGAAACCGTGCGTCAAAACCGCATCATAGGGCGCCCGGCCGCGCGTGCCGCAGGATTCCAACAGGGACGAATGGAACCAGCCACGATGCTGGTCCGAGCCTTCCAGATACATGGACGCCGGCCATTGAAGATCGTCGCGCTCTTCCAGAACAAAGCTGTGGGTGGAGCCGCTATCAAACCAGACATCTAAGATATCGCTGATCTGTTCGAAATCATCCGGGTTATGGTCGGGGCCCAGAAATCGCTCCGGCTTTGAGGTGAACCAGGCGTCGGCGCCTTCGGCTTCGATGGCATCGGTGATGCGCGCCAGCACCGCTTCGTCGCGCAATGGCTCGCCCGATTTTTTGTCCACGAACACGGTGATCGGCACGCCCCAGGCGCGCTGGCGCGACACGCACCAGTCGGGCCGGGTCTCGATCATACCGCGCAGGCGCGTGCGCCCCGACGCAGGATAGAAATCGGTCTCTTCAATGGCCGCCAGGGCGGTCTTGCGTAAATCGCCCTTGTCCATGGAGATGAACCATTGCGGCGTATTGCGGAAGATCAGCGGCGCCTTGGAGCGCCAGGAATGGGGATAGGAATGGCTAATCTTGCCCTTGGCCAACAAGGCATCGGCGCCTTCCAGGGCTTCGATCACGGCCATGTCGGCCTTGAACACATGGATGCCGGCGAAGAGCGGCACGTGATCGAAATAAAGCCCGTCGCCGCCGACGGTTTCGGGCACTTGGATGCCGTTGGCGATGCTCAGCTCCCAGTCGTCGGCGCCGTGGCCGGGGGCCATATGGACAAAGCCGGTACCGGTGTCCATCTCGACGAAATCACCGGCCAACAGGGGCACATCGAATTCGTAATCCTGACCCCGGAATGGGTGTGCCGAAAGGGTGCCTGCAAGTTCGGCGCCCTTGAAGCGGGCGAGCTCTTTCGCGCCGGTGATACCGCAATCGGCTTTCACCTGATCGACCAGCGGGCCGGCGACGATGATTCGCTCACCGGTTTTGGCGTCTTCTTCTTCTTCGGCATTGGTGATTTCCAGGCACACATACTCTGCGTCCGCGCTATAGGCGATGGCCCGGTTGCCGGGGATGGTCCAGGGCGTGGTGGTCCAGATCACCACCGATGCGCCTTCCAGTTCTGCCAACGATGCGGAGACAACCGGGAACTTCACCCAAATGGTGTTGGAAGTATGGTCGTGATATTCCACCTCGGCCTCGGCGAGGGCGGTCTTTTCGACCACCGACCACATGACCGGCTTGGCGCCCCGATACAGCATACCGTTCATGATAAACTTGCCGAGCTCGCGGACGATCTGCGCTTCGGCGGCGTAGGTCATGGTGGTGTAGGGGTTGTCCCAATCGCCGATGATGCCGAGGCGCTTGAATTCTTCGCGCTGAATATCGATCCAGTGGGCGGCGAAATCCCGGCATTCCTGGCGGAACTCGGTCACCGGCACCTGATCCTTGTCCTGTTTCTTGGCGCGGTATTTTTCCTCGATCTTCCATTCGATGGGCAGGCCGTGGCAATCCCAGCCGGGTACATAGTTGGCGTCCTTGCCGGCCATCTGCTGGGAGCGAACCACCACGTCTTTCAGGATTTTGTTCAAGGCGTGGCCGATATGCAGGTTGCCGTTGGCGTAAGGAGGCCCGTCATGGAGGATGAATTTTTCCCGTCCCGCCGATTGCTCGCGAAGGCGCTTATAAAGGTCCAGCTTGGCCCAGCGTTCAAGCAATACCGGCTCCAGCTTGGCAAGGCCGGCTTTCATCGAAAAATCGGTGCGCGGCAAATAGACGGTTGATTTCAGATCGGTAGCCATCAAGCAGTATTCCAGTTTCCGGGCTTGAGCCGTAGGCTCGCTTCCTTGCAGTCTTTATCGATTTGCGCCTTCAGCGCCTCGACGCCGTCGAACTTCCGCTCGGGGCGCAGGAAATCGATCAGGCCGACGCGTAAGTGTTTGCCGTAGATATCCTGATCAAAATCGAACAGATGCGCTTCAAGAACGGGTGTTTCGCCATCGAAGGTAGGTCTATAGCCCAAATTCGCAACGCCGTCATGCCAAACCGTCTCAGGCCCTTCATCGATGCCGGCGCGCACCGCATAGACGCCGAGCGCCGGGCGGACGTTCGCTTCCAGCTCGATATTGGCGGTGCGAAAACCGATCTGGCGGCCGCGCTCATCGCCGTGGGCGACGCGGCCTTCGATCTCGTACGGGTGGCCCAAAAGGCGCGCCGCGTCCGCCGGATTGGCATCGAACAAATATTGGCGGATGCGGGTCGAGGAAATGCCTTCGCCGCCGGCGCCCAGAACTTCGGCTATGCTTTCGCATTGAAAGCCGTGCTCGGCGCCCTTGGCGGCCAGGTAATCCGCCGTGCCCTTACGGTTATGGCCGAACACGAAATCATGGCCCGATACAATATGGCGGGCGCCGAAGCCGCCGATCAGCACCTGCATCACAAATTCTTCCGCCGCCATGGAAGCCAATTTTTTATCGAAATGCAGGACCACCAGGAAATCCACGCCCAGCGCCTCGATCTGGCGTAGCTTGGCGTGAAAGGGCGTCAGCCGGAAGGGTTCCGCACCTGCGTCAAACACCATGCGCGGATGCGGCTCAAATGTCAGCACGCCCCACGGCACACCGCCAGCGCGGGCCGCATTTCCGGCGGCATTGATCACCGTCTGATGGCCCAAATGGACGCCGTCAAAGTTGCCGATGGCGATGGCGCCGCCTTGGTGCTCGGCGGTGATTTCGTCTGAATGTCGGTAGACTCGCATGGGCCGGGAAAATGCCCAAACGCCCCTGTTGGGTCAAGCTGGAATATCGCCGATCTTCGGGTCAATCGGCAAGCCATCGGAAACCGCGAACAATTCTTCCATCGCCGATGCGTGGGCCAGTAGCCGCGCCTCTTCGCCATTAGCGGCGATCAATTGCATACCCACCGGCAAGCCATTGCTGGAAAATCCGGCCGGCAGCGACAAGGCCGGGCAGGCGGTGAGGGTGATGCAATAGGTGATGGCGATCCATTCGATGTAATTGTCCATTCGGGTATCGCCGATTTCTTCCACATAACGAATGGTGACGTCGAACGGCGCAACCGGCGCTGCCGGGCAAAGCAAAAGATCGTATTCGCCCAAAAATTTTCCCACTCTGGCGATCAGCGCGCCCCGCGCCGCCTCGGCGCTGGCGATTTCGCCCGCCGTGAGGGCCAGGCCTTTTTCCGTATTCCAGACAATCTCCGGCTTGAACTTGCCGGGATGGGCCGCCATCAAATCGGCGTGGCGGCCGGCGAAGGCGGCGGCGCGCAGGGTCTGGAACGTCTCGCCGGCACCGGAAAAATCGGGCGATACCTCTTCCACCTGAACCCCTTGGCTGGCCAGTTTTTCGGCCGCGCGGCGACAGATATCGGCGATTTCCGGGTCCACAGGAAGACAGCCGAGATCCGCTGAGAAGGCCACTTTTTTGGGCAGCTTCGGCGCTTCGGCGGCGGCCAGGAATGGCGCCGGCGCATCGGCCAGGGACAACACATCGCCCACGTGGCGCCCGGCCATGGCATCCAGAAGAAGCGCCACATCGCGCACATCGCGGGCCATGGGCCCGATGAGGCCGAGGGTATCGAACGGGTTGGGGCCTGAGCGCGCGATGCGCCCCGGGCTGGGCCGCAAGCCGACCACCGAGCAAAAGCTGGCCGGGGTGCGCAAGCTGCCGCCCAAATCAGAGCCGGTGGCCAGCCAGACCTGGCCGGTGGCCACCGCCACCGCCGCGCCGCCGGACGATCCGCCGCATGTCAGGTCCGTATTCCATGGATTGCGGGTTGCGCCGAACACCTCGTTGAAGGTGTTGGCGCCGGCTCCGAACTCGGGCGTGTTGGATTTGGCGATCACCAAGGCGCCGTTGCGCTCCAAAGTCTCGACCGGGATGTCGGAAGTTTCGGAAATATTATCGGCGAAGATGGGCGAGCCGAAGGTGGTCCGCACCCCGGCCACATTGTTCAGATCCTTGACGGCGATGGGCAGCCCGGCCAGCCAGCCGGGCGCTCCCGCAACGGGCGGCGTCATTTTGCGCGCCGCATCCCGCGCCCGGTCCATACAAAGGGTTGGCAAGGCGTTCAGCTTCCCGTCCACCGCTTGAATGCGCGCCTCGGCGGCGTCGATTAATTCGCCCGGCGTCACCTGGCCGGCTTTCAACAGGGCGACAATCTCGCGGGCTGATTTGGCGATCAATGGGTCCATGGGATAGGGCTTTCGCAAATGATTCGCCCCTTATTAATCTTTTTGGGTAGACTCTGCCATGCAGGTTTTAGTTTGTTGAGGAATAAGTGCCGAAAAAATTCATCCTTCGCGTCGGGCTTCCGGTTCTAATCGCCTTTGTGGCGGTGACCATCTGGCAGTTTCTGACCATCGCCGAGTTGCGGAGCGAGCTGGCCGATTTTCAGAACGCCCGCCAAGCGCCCGCGCCGCCGCTGCCAAATGTGCTACGGCGTGCGCAAGTGATGCCGGCGCCGGCGAAACCGCCGGCGCAATCGTTTGCGGCGGATAAAACATTCGCCCTGCCCATCGATTGCACGCCGGGCCGCGATTGCTGGATGCCCAACTATGTGGATGCCGACCCCGGCAAGGGCGCCCGCGATTATACCGGCGGAGCGCGCACCTATGATGGCCACAAGGGCGTCGATTTTGCCATTCGCGACCGGCGCGCCATGATCCGGGGTGTTACCGTGCGCGCCGCCGCCGACGGCGTTGTCCTGGCGATCCGCGATGCCATGGCCGATATCGACTACAAATTGCTGAAACCCGAAACCCTTAAAGGTAGGGAATGCGGCAACGCGGTCGTCATCCGCCACAATGCCGACTGGCGCACCCAATATTGCCACATGCGCTTGGCCAGCGTAGCCGTGGTCAAGGGCCAGCGCATCAAGGCGGGCAGGGCCCTGGGGCTGGTCGGCCATTCTGGCAAAACCGAATTCCCGCATCTGCATTTCATGGTCTTTTACAAAGGCCAGCCGGTCGATCCTTTTACCGGCGTCACCATCCGCGATGCCGCCAAGGTCACCGGCAATATGTGGCGCGCCGATGCAAGGGCCAAACTGCAATACCGGGCAACCAATATCTATCATGCTGGCTTTGCCGCATCGGTGCCCAAATTTCAGGCCGCGCGGCGGGGCGATTACGCTGCGGCTCGCCTTCCGGCGCGAATCGAAAACCTGTTCGTATGGATGGATATTTTCGGCGTCCACAATGGCGATCAGATTACCGTGCAATTGATCGGGCCGGGGGAAAAGCCTTTAGCGACGCGGCGGCTGAATATGAAACTGAAACGGCCGCGCGCCCGCCAATTCCTGCATTTTGGCTTTAAAGCCCGCCGTGGAAGCTGGCCCGCCGGCGCCTATCGCGGCGAGATTTCCCTGACCCGACCGGCGTCCGGCGGCCCCATTATCTTCCGCGCATCCCGGCGCATCACGATTAATTAGCGCCCAATAATTCCGCGAACAAGGTCTCGCGCTCTCCAATAAAATCGCGGGTTTCGAAGATGGCATCGCCGGCGTCCAGAATGCGGGTTTTGAGCTGGCGGCGTCGGTCTTCTTCTGCGGCCAGTTGCACGGCGATGCGGGCGTAATCTTCGGCGTCATCGGCAACCGTGTCCAGGACATCCATTTGGCGCAATAACGCATAGGAGAAGCGCCCCCCGAAATAGGCGCCGGGCAGCGTCACCACCGGCTTGCCTTGGGCCAAGGCTTCGAAACTGGTGTTGCCGCCGGAAAATGGGAAGGTGTCCAGCAACACATCGGCGGCGTTGATCAAATGGGCAAACTCGGCACCGCCCAGGCGCGGGATGAAGCGGATGCGCCCGGCATCGGGGATAGTTGTTTGGAAGCGGTTTTTGAGCGCCGCCGCCCAGCTTTCCTGCTGGCCGTCGATAAACAAAATTTCGCCTTTGGGGTCTCGATCAAGGATTTGCGCGAAGGCGGCATCCATTTTGGGGTGCACCTTAAAGAGGCTCTGGGCGCAGAGATAAAGATTGGCATTGGTGGTCAGGCCGAGCGCGTCCCGGGATTTCGGATTGTCCAGCGCTGCTGGGCGGGCGTAGCAGACATCCAATTGTTCCGACAGGATCAGGGGTTCACTGTAATAGGCTTGGGCGCCAACGGGCTCGGCCATTTTGTTGGAAAGGAAATAGTCCATCTCCGGCAGGCCGGTGGTCACCGGATGGCCCCAGGTCACGCATTGCAAAGGCGCGAGCCGCGCAAAGCCCAGGAAATAGCTCATCGGCTCCATTCCGATATCGGGGTAATAGAGGATATCCATGCGGGCCTCGGCAATCGCGGCGTGGGCGCCGGCCAAGTTGGCGGGCACCGCGTGCAGCGTGGCATTGAGGCCGGGCTCGGGGCTTGATGCACCCAGCGCGAACACATGCACTTCGAATTTATCCCGGTCGAGGCCGACGATCAGTTGGTGGTTGAGCTTGCCGATTGTGTGGCTGCCGAGATGGGCGGAGACGAACCCGATTTTGGTTTTGCCGCCGCGTCCAGCCGATCCATCGCAATGGAGCGCGCGGTAGCTGAGCTCCGGGCAGTTGCGGGCATAGAACGCCGCCAGGGCTACTTGCAAGGGGCGGTCGTCGAGCCCGTGATAGACCGCCTGGAAATTGGTCATGCCGATTTCGTTCAGCGGGTCGGCGATGGGCGCGTCCAGATTTTCGAGGCGCCCGATCTCGGCCTCCATGCGCGCCCGTGCATCATTCGCCATCTCCGCCGATTCGGCGATATAGGGTAGCGCCAGGGCGCTAAGGGCGCGCAGTGCTCCGTCATCAGGTGCTGCCTCCAGCGCCGTTTTCAAGACGCCAAGCGATCCGTCATAATCACCAAGGCGGAGCCCGGCGCGGGCCAGATTGGCTGCGATCACCGGATTGGCGGGCTCCGTCCGATGGGCGCGGGCCAAATATTCTTGCGCCGCTTCATTGCGCCCCAGGGCCTGATTGGCCAGGCCCATATTGTTGAGGGCGCCCGCGTCTTCGGGTGCCGCCGCCAAGGCGATTTCCAATGCCTCGATGGCCTCCTCGGGCCGTCCCAACTCGTTCAGGCAGGCGCCGAGATTGATGCGCCCGCCCAGATGGCCGGCGTCCAGCTCCAGCAGATGAAGGTAAGTCTCAGCCGCCAACTCGCGGGCTCCCCGGCGGTGTTGCAGCCGCGCCAGGGCAAACAGGGCGGAACAGTCAGTGGGCTCGCCGGCCAGATGCGTTCTGTAGTGGGTTTCGGCTTGCCCTCCGTCACCGGCCTGATCGTAGAGCACCGCAAGATTGAAAGCGGCGCTGGCCAGATTTGGGTCCAATTCCAGCGCGCGGGCTATATGGTCGATGGCGGCGGTCAAGTCGCCTTCGCCGTGCAGCAATTGGCCGAGCAGATGCCAAGCCTCGGCATCGTCCGGCGCGGCGTCGAGGGCGGCCCGGTAGTCGGCCTTGGCGGCCGCCAAGTTACCGGCCCGATGATGGGCGGCACCTTGGCGAGTAAATTGATTGGTTTCGGGTGGCATGGTTCCCCATCATAGGGTGATAAGGCATAAAAATCGATAAACGGGCGTGGGAGTTGTTCTTGCCCGTGGGCTCAAGTAAATTCGCAGCGAATGATGTTCTTGATTTGATCAAGACAGACCCCGTTTGTATCAGGGCTAAAAGCGTGACCACTGCACAATCTGTAAAATCGGACGCATCCGAAAAGGCGAAAGCCGGTTCTGGTTTGCACGCCACCGTTCCCGCCGGCGACCGTACCTATGAGGGCGGCGGGCGCGCTCTCTGGCGCATTTGGCTGATGGCGCTTGGCTACCGGGTGCGTCTGCCCATTGCGGTGATGGCGGTGATCGTAGCCGCTATTCTGCAATTGTTCATCCCGCTCTTTCTGGGGTCCGCCGTCGATAACGCCATGGGCCTGTTGGGCGGCTCCGAAGCGGGCCTGGGCGCGGTCAAGGATGCCTTGTTGCTGGCCGCCCTACTGGTGCTTGGAACTTCGATCCTGCGCGGTCTGTTTACCTTGCTGTTCAATTACCAGGCCGAGGCCATGGGCCAGTCCATCGCCTATCAATTGCGCCTCGCCTATTTCGATAAATTGCAACGGCTTTCGTTTTCCTATCACGATCAGGTTCATTCCGGCGATCTGATGACAAGGGGCATGCTCGATATCGAAGGCGTGCGCCGCTTTATCGAGCACGGCATCATCCGCGTTATCCAGCTTGCCGTGCTGATCGGCGTCGGCGCCTGGCTTTATATGGGCTCGGACCCACTTCTTGGGTTTCTTTGCCTGAGCTTCGTGCCGTTCGCGGTCTGGCGGGCCGGCGTGTTCCGGCTGCGCCTGCGTGCGCTGTGGAAAGTGTTGCAGGAACGCCTGTCGGTGCTGACCCGGGTGATGGAGGAAAATCTCGGCGGTATCCGCGTGGTGCGCGCCTTCTCCGGCCAGGATTTCGAGATGAAGAAGTTCGACGAGCGATCGGAGGCCACCTTGGAGATCGCCATGCAACGGGTGTCGGTGCGTTATTCCAACACCTCAGTTATGACCTACTCGTATTTTCTAGCCATGGGGCTGGTGCTTTGGGTAGGCGGTCTCAGGGTTATCGACGGCCTCATCACGGTCGGCGAATTGACCCAGTTTCTGGCCTTCATGACGGTGCTGCAGATGCCCATCCGGCAAACCGGCATGGTCATTAACGGCATCGCGCGGGCCTCGGTTTCTGGGCTCAGATTGTTCGAGATTCTGGATATGGACCCGGCGGTGATGGAAAAACCGGACGCCGCTGAATTGCAGCTCAGCAACGGCGCGTTGGAATTCCACGATGTCGGTTTTTCCTATAGCGGCTTTCCCGGCGAGCACACGGTATCGAACCTTTCGTTCAAGGTTGCCAAGGGCGAAACCTTAGGCATCGTCGGGCCGCCCGGCAGCGGCAAATCCACCATCGCACATTTGATCCCCCGCTTTTATGACGTGACGGAGGGATCGATCAGCATCGACGGCCAGGATATCCGCGACATTACATTAGATTCGCTGCGCACCCATGTGGGGCTGGTGCAGCAGGATACATTCCTGTTCACCACAGAAATATCCAACAACGTCGCCTATGGCGAGCCGTGGGCGGACTCAGCCCGCATCGTGCGGGCCACCGATTCGGCGCAACTGCACGACTATATTGCCGGCCTGCCAGAAGATTACGAAACCATGGTCGGCGAGCGCGGCGTGTCCTTGTCCGGGGGCCAGCGCCAGCGCCTGTCGATTGCGCGCAGCGTGATGTTGACGCCCTCGATCATGGTGTTCGATGATTCCACCGCCGCCGTCGACGCGGCCACCGAGATGCGTATCCGCGAAGCCCTTAAAGATCTGACCCACAATCGGGCGACGATTATCATATCGCACCGGCTGGCCTCTCTGATGCACGCCGATCAGATCATCTTCCTGGATGACGGCGCCATTGTCGAGCGCGGTAGCCACGAAGAGCTGTTGGCATTGGGCGGGCGCTACCGGGCGCTCTATGATTTGCAGATCGGCGCCGCCAGGGAAGGTGCTCATGCTTAATCCGTCCAGAGAAACCGCCCGCGTGGCCCGCGGCGGCGCATCGGGCCTGCGCGGTGAAGAGCTGTTCGGCACTGCCTTTGACGGCAAGGTTATGGGCCGCTTTCTGTATTTCGTCCGGCCCTATCGGCAGGTGCTGACCATCGCCGTTCTGGCGGTGTTGGCGTTCACCCTGACCCAGATCGCGGTGCCGCTGGTTATCCGCATGATCATCGATGACGCCCTGATCGGCGACGCTGCCAACCGCGACATTTTGCAAATGGCGGCCATCGGATTTTTTGGCGTCGTGACCGTCAACTATGTTGCCAACTATATTCAATTGGTCACGGTCGCGAAAACCGCCGAGCGAATTTTGATCGATATCCGGCGCGCCATGTATGCGCATCTGCAACATGTGTCACTGTCGTTCATGGACAAGACCGAGGTCGGCCGCCTGATGTCGCGGCTGCAGGGTGATGTGGGCTCGCTGCAGGAATTCCTCGAAACCTCAATCTTCGCCATCGGCGATATTGTGTTGCTGATCGGCATTGTCACGGTGATGGTCATTCTGGACTGGCAGTTGGGATTGTTGACCTTGTCTGTTGTGCCGATCCTTTTGGTCATCCGCGTTGTCTGGCTGCCGATCGCCAAGCGCGCCTTCATGCGGGCCAGGGAAACCTCGTCCATGGTCAATGGCGCGCTCGCCGAAAACATTAATGGCGTGCGCACCGTCCAGGAAATGACCCGCCAGCAAATCAACTACGATGCCTTCGAAGGCAAGGTGATGGACAACCTGTTGGCCCATTTGCGAGCCTCGCGGCTGGCCCAGATCATGGTGCCCACGGTCGATACCCTGACCGGCGGCGCTATGGCCATTGTCATCATCATCGGCGGCAATCTGGTGCTAGACCGGTCCCTCGATGTGGGCGTGATGGTCGCGTTTCTGTTTTATATCCAGCGCTTTTTCGATCCGATCCGATCCTTGACCATGCAATATAGCGTTATGCAGCGGGCCATGGCGTCCGGTCAGCGCATCTTCGAAGTGCTCGACGTCAAGGTCGAGGTCGAGGATAAGCCGGATGCCGCCACGCTCGACGATGCCGACGGCTCGGTCGAATTCAAGGATGTCACCTTCGGCTACGTCAAGGGCCAGGCGGTCTTAAAAAATATCAACTTTCGTATCGAGCAGGGCGAAACCATCGCGCTGGTGGGGCCGACCGGTTCGGGCAAAACCTCGACCACGGCATTGCTGCACCGCTTCTATGACGTCTGGCAGGGGCAGATAATGGTCGGCGGCAAGGATGTGCGCGACGTGACGCAAGAATCCCTCGGCCAGCATGTGGCCATGGTGCTGCAGGAGCCGTTCCTGTTCACCGGCACGGTGTTTGAAAATATCCGCTACCGCTCCACCGAGGCCGGCATGGACAAGATCGTCGCCGCCGCCAAGGCCGTTGGCGCCCATGATTTCATCATGGCGTTGCCAGATGGCTACGACGCCATCCTCGGCCAGCGCGGCGGCAATCTTTCCATCGGCCAGCGCCAGTTGATCAGCTTCGCCCGCGCTATCGTCGCCGACGCCAAAATCCTGGTCCTCGACGAGGCGACCGCCAACGTGGACAGCTTTACCGAGCGCGATATTCAACAAGCCCTGGCGCGCACCCTGAAAGGGCGCACCGGCATCGTCATCGCTCACCGCTTGGCGACGGTGCGTCATGCGGACCGCATCATTGTCCTTCAGGACGGCGCGATTACCGAAACCGGCACCCATGAAGAGCTGCTTGATCTTGGCGGGCTTTATCACCGGCTGCACGCAATGAACTATGCCTCCTTCGACGATGTGGGCGAAGGCAAGGCTGCCGCCGAAACGGTGGCGCTTGGTGAATAGCCCTCGGAGATTAACCATGGACAGCAATGCCGACGACGGCGCGTACCTGCGCCGCAATATGCAAAATCGGACGTTCTTCAACCCCACCACCATTCCGGCCGAAGAGCGCGGCAAGCAAATCATCCGCATGGATTTGAACGAATGCCCCTATCCGCCGTCGCCGAAAGCGATTGCCGCCATGCAGGCCCACGCCGACAAGTTGAACCGCTATCCGGACGGCACCTGCCCGCAATTGACGGAGCGCCTGGCAGCCATGACCGGCGTGCCGGCGCGGCAAATATGCTGGGGATCGGGCTCGACGCAACTTTTGAAAAGCATCATGGAAATGGTCATCGCGCCGGGCGATCACCTGGTTTCGCCGAGCCTGCTATGGCATCGCTTCCACGGCGTCTACGAGACCCTTGATGCGGATGTGACCATGGTGGACAACCTGGCCGACGGCCATATCGATATCGACGGGCTGATGGGCGCCATCGGCAACAAGACGCGGCTTGCGGTATTGTTGACGCCGAACAATCCCACCGGGCTGATGCTGGATGCCGATCAGATCCGCCTAGTCTGCGATGAGACGCCGGAGAACGTGCTTCTGTTCATCGACGAGGCCTATCACGAGTTCGCCATTCATGCCGGCGGCGCCGATGCCCTTGAAATCGTCAAGGACCGGAAAGGGCCGTGGGTGGTGTCGCGCACCTTCTCCAAGGCCTATGCGCTGGCCGGCGCGCGCCTCGGCTATGCCTATTGCTCGTCCGAGGAACTGGCCAACGCCTTGCGCCTGATTACCTCGACCTTCAATATTTCGGCCTTTTCCGAGGTTGGCGCGCTGGCCGCACTCGATGACATTGAATACAAAAACTTCATCATGGACAGCAACGCCACCGAGCGCGGACGCATCATTGATGGCTTGAAAGAGCTAGGCTGCAAGCCGATGCAATCGGTGACCAATTTCGTCGCCGCCGAGACCGGCGTGCCCGGCGATCAGGTGGTGGCCCGAATGCGCGCTAGGGGCATCCGTATCGGCCGCCTGGCCGACGCCGGGTTCGAAAACTATGTACGCATCTCCATGGGCCAGCCCAGCGATACCGACGCCTGTCTGGCGGCCTTGAAAGAGGTGTTGGAGGATTTGCGGCGCTAGAGCAATTCCGGTCAAATGGTTCATATTTGTTCGGAAATGCTCTAACTCCCAAACGGCAAATCCCCGCCGGGTGGGCGGGGATCTGTTTGTTGCTGTCCTCGGATCTTCTTTTTCGGCTATGCCTGAACCCGGCTGCGCCAAACTGGCGGCGGCGGGCGTCTAAAGATCAGATCGCAATTCCTGTCTGGCGCCAGGTCGATGTGCTTTTACAATCGGGGCAAACGCGTTCCCCGGTATGGTTCGACATAAATTCGTCGAGACACATCAAACATTTGCGCATTTTCGGCTGAAGGTTTTCAGCTTGCGGCTTTTTATTCATTTCTGAACGAGAGGCCATTGTTTACCTCCTAACTCCCTCGGGTCCTAAACAACTTTCCCATTTCCTGTTCGGCGATTGTTCAGTCGCAATAACCTGCTTCTGCCCATTGTTACCCGTGGCCGGGCGACATGGGATTGTCACCGTTATCTGAAAACGAGAAGCGTGTTATAAGCGGAATCCGATTCAAATTACCTCTGCAAAATTTGCATAGCTGCTATGTGATAATGGCTATTCCTATGCGATACCCGCATGATTCTGAGGTTTTTCAGGGGGTTGGGGCGGTCAATGCCGGTCTCGGGCCGGGGGATATTCGCCCCTACATGTCTTCCAGGACGATTTCGAGGCCCTCGATGGTATCGGCGAAAGAGCCCAATTGGTGGTCCTGGACGCCGAGGAAAATGGGCTCGGAGTTGCCGCGGTATATGTTGATTTTGGCGTTATAGGCGTGCCGGGTGAGCCCGTGCTTGTCGGTAATCAGATATTTTTTGACGGTGTAGCTGTCGTCTTCGGCGTGCTCGCCGGTGAGGTAGCATTTGATTGCTTCCACCGGCTCGCCTGACAATACCAGCCCTTCCAGGCTTGACAGGGTTTCCTGGGTGCGTTCGATAAAATCGACAGTATCGACGCGGCTTGCAGTATCGGCGCCGGCGTCCGGCATGGGCACGTCGAAATCGCCGACCACCACCTGGCCCGGCACGGTGCGCTCGATCAGGCGCGCCAATTCGATGGTCACGTCGCCGACGATATAGCTGTAGATGGTCGGGTTGAGGCCCTCGGACTGGTAAAACTCATAATGGCCGCCGACGTGAAAGGCCGCGCGCAAGAGCGGCGTTACATTGCCCGAAGACTTGGCGCGCGCGATGGCGTTGTCGGCAAGCACCAGATGCATGAAGTGGTAAAGATTGATATTCGCCTGGATCGAGCGGTCCCGGTTCCAGATATAAAAGCCGTCGCCGGTGGTGGTGCGGGCGAAGCTGATATCGATTTTTTTGGACAGCATCTTGGAATGGGCAGCGTTCACCGCATAAGACAGGCTGTTGAGCTGGGTTACTTGCTCCAACGGCGAAAACAGGGAAAAGCCGACGATATCGAACAGGGTGACGGCGCGGTCGCCCACATAGGTGATGCCGAAGCGTTTGACGATCTCGCTGATCTGGGCTGCCACCTGTCCCACGTCGGCATCCAGTTTCACAAATGTCGGCGGAAAGCCAAGCGCCTTGCAGCGGCTGTGCATAATATCCGGGTTAAGCTGTTTGTCGCCGCCCAGCAGATCCTGGATGAAGGCGTGCGGATTGCCGACGGCGCGGTCATTGCGCTCCTGGGCGGGATCGAGGCCGCCAGCAATGACGTAGTGGGGCACCACCAGCAGCTCAACGCCGCCTTCCGCCGGGCACCAGCCGAGCACCAGATTGCGCCCAAGGTTCCACAAATCGTGCAGGACCGCTTCAAATTCGGCCACGAATTGGGCATCACCGAACCCGGCGCGTGCCGCTTGGTGCGCCGATGCATCCGCCGGTTCTGACGTTTCGCCCAATCTTCTGATTGGTCCGGACACGTTATTGCTCCTCTGTTGACGAGACCATTGCATCATGTAGATGGCCCTTGCGACAAGAAATTTCCATAGTTTTACAATCACCATGGTTAGCGCGCCTGCCGTCGGGCGGTGGTGCGGGTGGAGAGACTCGAACTCTCACTCTGTTGCCAGAACGGGATTTTGAATCCCGCGCGTCTACCAGTTCCGCCACACCCGCATGGTTGCGCCGTCACAAGGGCCGGGATCATAGCGACCGCTGGCGGAGGGTCAACCCGGCCATGCTGCGCAGTTGCCCCTCAATTGCCAAGCATCGGCGAACCGGGTAACAAGGCTGCTTCGCCGCCGAAACCTACCCCTTAGAGGATTGCGACAAAGACATGCTGCGCCGCCTGTATGACTGGACGCTCGATTTGTCTGCCCATCGCCATGCGATCTGGCTGTTGGGGCTGGTCGCCTTCGTTGAAAGTTCGGTGTTTCCGATCCCCCCTGACATCATGCTGATCCCGATGGTGTTGGCGGCCCGGGACAAAGCTTGGCTGATCGCCGCCGTTGCCACCGCGGCCTCGGTCGCTGGCGGTATGCTGGGGTACGCCATCGGCGCCTTTTTCTTCGATACAGTCGGCCAGCCGGTGCTGGATTTCTATCACTATGGGCCGCGCTTCGATGAATTTCGTGCCGCCTATAACGCCTGGGGCCCGTGGGCTGTGTTTACCGCCGGGCTAACCCCGTTCCCTTACAAAGTTATCACCATTTTGAGCGGCGTGACCGGCCTCGATCCGGTCGTGTTTACAGTATCGTCGGTGGCCGCAAGGGGATTGCGGTTTTTCCTGGTGGCATTGTTGCTATGGAAGTTCGGCGCCCCCATCCGCCATTTTATCGAGGCGCGCCTCGGCCTGCTGTTTATTCTGTTCGTGGCTCTGCTGATCGGTGGTTTTCTTGCCGTCGGATTGATCCTATAAACGCCCCATGATCCAATTGACGCCGCGCATGATGCTGGCCGGTCTGCTGGCGGCCGGCACCGGACCCCTTATTGTTGCCCTCGGCGCCCAATATTTGGGCGGGCTGGAGCCTTGCGTGCTTTGCCAATATCAGCGCATTCCCTATTGGACGGTGATGGCCTTAGGCCTTACCGGACTATTGGTCGGGCCTGCCGATAAGCGCGGCATCTTCCTGGTGGCTGCGGTTGTGCTGGCGGCCGGCGCGGCTTTGGCGTTCTATCATTATGGGGTGGAGCAGCATTGGTGGGTCTCGGCGGCCAAGTGCGGCGTCGGCGCCTCGCAAACCAACAGTTTCGAAGCCTTTCGCGCAACGGCGCTGAAGCCGCTGACCAAGTCCTGCGACGAGGTCGATTGGACCCTGTTCGGGCACTCAATCACGGTCTACAATGCAGTCATGTCGCTGGTTCTGGCGGGTGCGGCAGCTTTTGCCGCCAACCGTTTCAAACCCGGCGGAAATTGAGGAACCCATGGCCAAATCCCCGAGCCGCCTTGGCCCCTTGCCGGGCGATCCCACCAAGGCCGAAATGGTTGAACGCATGATCCGCGTCGATCAGGCCGGTGAGTTCGGCGCCAAGCGCATCTATGCCGGCCAGATTGCGGTGCTTGGGCTAACCGAAGACGGCCCGTTGCTGCGCGAAATGGCGGCCACCGAAGAGCGCCACCTGGACCGCTTCAATACAATGCTGACCCAGCGCCGCGTCCGCCCGACTGCGTTGAGCCCGGTTTGGCACATTGCCGGCTTTGCCCTTGGCGCCGGAACGGCGCTTTTGGGGCGCGAGGCGGCGATGGCTTGCACGGTCGCCGTTGAAGAGGTGATCGAAGAGCATTACCAGGGGCAATCGGATGCGCTGGGCGATACCGAGCCGGAATTGAAGGCGGTGATTGACGAGTTCCGCGCCGACGAGATCGGCCACAAGGAAAGCGCGCTCGAAGCCGGCGCCGAAAACGCGCCGGGCTATCCTATATTGTCGGCGGCGGTGAAGACCGGCTCGCGCCTGGCGATTTGGCTGTCCGAGCGGGTTTAGAGCATGTCGCCCATCGCCGGCGCAGCCCTTTGGATGACCGGCGCGCTTCTGTCATTTGCCGCCATGGCCATCTCTGGGCGCGAGCTGTCCGACACCATGAGCACCTTCGAGATTTTGTCTCTACGCTCCGCCGTGTCGCTGGTGATCGTTGCCGCCCTTCTGCCCCGCTTCGGACTTGGCGCCATTCGAACCTGGCATCTGGGCATGCATCTGTTTCGCAATATTATTCACTTCAGCGCTCAGTTCGGCTGGTTTCTGGGCATTTCTTTGTTGCCGCTGGCGACCGTGTTCTCGTTAGAATTCACGATCCCCATTTGGAGCGCGGCGTTGGCGGTTATCTTCCTGGGCGAGAAATTGAACCGGGGCCGCATCATCGCCATCGTGTTTGGATTTGGCGGCGTCTTGATCATCCTCAGGCCCGGCTCCGAGGCGATCGACATCGCCTCCTTGGCGGTACTCGGCGCCGCCTTCGGATACGCGGTTACCTATATCACCACCAAGAAGCTGACCGGATGGGATTCGCCCTTCGTTATTATTTTTTATATGAACCTGATCCAGCTTCCGCTCGGCTTGGTGCCGGCGCTGTTTGACTGGACGGCGCCGGTGGCCGCCGATATTCCGTGGATCCTTTTGGTCGGGGTTGCCGGGCTGACCTCCCATTATTCGATCACCAAAGCCTTCATGCTGGCCGACGCGACGTTGATACTGCCCATCGATTTCCTGCGCCTGCCGCTGATTGCGGTGGTCGGCTTCCTGTTCTATTCGGAAGGCGTGGATTTGGCTTTGTTTGCCGGCGCAATCGTCATCTTTGCTGGGAATTACTACAATATACGCCTGGAAGCCCGGCGTGCGCGTGGGTAGAGCCTAAGCTAAAGCGCCGCGAGCATCGCCTCGGCGCTGGAAATATCGAAGGCGCCGGGCGTTTCGATATTCAGCTTTTTGACGGTTCCATTTTCCACCAACATGGAAAATCGCTGGCAGCGGACACCAAATCCGGGGGCCGAGGCATCGAAATCCAGGCCCAGCGCCTTGGCGAAATCAGCGTTGCCGTCGGACACCATCATCACCGCGTCACCCACATCCTGATCGGCGCTCCAGGCGTCCATCACGAACGGATCGTTGACCGAGACGCAGATGATGTTATCGACGCCTTTGGCAGCAAATGCGGCGGCGCTTTGCACGTACCCGGGCAGATGTTTGCTCGAACAGGTGGGCGCGAACGCGCCGGGCACGCCGAACAGCACGACGGTTTTGCCCGTGAACAGTTCTTCCGCGTTGATTTGGTGAATTCCGTTTTCGTCTTTGTAGCGTAAGGTCGCGCCGGGAATCTTGTCGCCAAGAGTCGTTGCCAAGTTTAACGCTCCTAAAAGTAGCAAAATGCATGCAGCATTTTTGTCCCCCTGCGGTCGTTATAAAACGGCAAAGTGCAAAAAGCAAATTGGAATTATTACAATCTAGCAATAATTCTGTGACTACTACCTATCGGTGTTTTTTGGACTATTTGAGGTTAACGGGAGGTGGCGATGGCGTTGCCGGAGGCTTTGGCGAGCCCGTCCATAACCAAGCCGGTGGTCAGCAGCTCTGGCAGCACCAAGCCGTCTTCCTTGCCCGGCCCATAGATAGCGTTGAACGGGATTCCGAAGCGCCCGAAGCTTTTCAGGTACGCCGCAATTTCCGGATCGGGACGGGTCCAGTCGCCTTGCATTGTGACGACCTGATCGCCGGACAAAAGCTCGAACACCGTGCCCCGGTTAAGGACAGCGGCCTTGTTGACTAGGCAGGTGATGCACCATTCTGCCGTAATATCGACGAACACGGTTTTGCCTTCGGTCACCAGACGCGGGATCGATGCAGGATCAAACGCAACCCAATGGGCTTTGCTTTTGGAAACCGCGTCCGTACCGGGGGCCGGGGCGTATTGGTAGGGGGCCGCGAAGGCGCCCAAGATGACAACAATCAGCCCCACTGATGCGGCGCGGCTCCAGAACGCCTGGCCGCGCCGCTGGCCGACCAGCAAAAAGCCGATGGCGACCATCAGAACGCCGACAATCACCGCCGCCGTGGTGCCGATCTGCACCGCCAATACCGACAACAGCCAAAGGGCGGTCAAGGCGAGCAAGCCGCCCAGCACCTGCTTCATGCGGTTCATCCAGTTGCCCGGTTTCGGCATCATCGCCGCCAGTCCCGGCGCCGCCGCGATCAACAGGAACGGCAATGCCATGCCGAGGCCAAGGGCGGCAAAAATCAAATAAATATCGATGGTCCGCCCAGCCAGCGCAAAGCCGACGGCAGTGCCCAGGAATGGCGCGGAACAGGGCGTCGCCAACACCGTGGCGAAAGCGCCGGTGCCGAAGTTGCCGGCAAAGCTTTGATGGTTCGCCGGTTTGCCGCCACCGCCGGCCAGATCGCCAACAAAGGATGGCAGGCGCAATTCGAAAATGCCCCAGAGGTTATAGGCGAACAATGAGACAATCACCGTCAGCCCGACGATGAACCAGGGGTGCTGAAACTGGATGCCCCAGCCGACGGCGGAGCCGGCTGCCTTTAGCCCGGCGAGGCCGCCGGCGATGACCATAAACGAGAACAAAATGCCCAGCGATGACGCGATAAAGCTTTTGCGGATAACGCGCTTTTCGGCGCCGCCGTGGGCGGCAAAGGACAATATCTTGAGCGAGATCACCGGCAACACGCAGGGCATCAGGTTAAGGATCAGCCCGCCGACCACCGCCAGCGCCAGGATCAGCGGCAGCGACAAGGGTAACGAGCCGCCCGCCGGCGCCTCTGATGCAGCGCCCTGGGTGAGCCTGAGCGTGCGCTCGGCCGAGCGATTGCCGTCGGTTAGCGTCAGGCGAATGTCGGTCTTTAATATTTTGGTGTCTTCTTCCAAGGTCACCGGAACCTTTAATGTCGCTTGTCTGCCACCGTCCGACAGGGTCACGGCGGGCACTGAGAAAAAGGCTAGTTCCGGGCCTTCGATAAACACATCGGGCTTGGTGAACGGCACCTGGCTGGTGGCCACCACGCGGACGAAACCTTTGCGGATATCTTCTTTCACCTGGCGCGCTTTGCCGGCCATTTCGATGGTATCGATGCTCAAGCCGTGCTTGGCGCCATTGCCGGGAACCAGATTGGCGTACTTGTCGATAAGCTGAAAGTGTGGGCTGGCGCCACCATTGCCCTTGCCAACATCCAGGGACAGAAGGGTTGAATAGGGAATGCAGATATCGTCGCAGGCTAGATAATTGAGCTTGGCGCGCAATTTCAACGTCCCGCCGGCCTCCTTGACACTGGCTGTTATGGGAAAAACCACTTCCTTTTTGTAACCCATGGTCTGGAAGCCGAGAACCTCGAAGCGGGTCGGCGCCGGCCAGCCAAACACGGCGCTTTTCAAATTCTGGGAGCCTTTCCAATCGAGGCTCGGCGGGAAACCCGCATCGCCGGGATTACGCCAATAAATCTTCCAGCCCTTCTTGAGCTTGAATTGCAGGCCGAGGCGGACGGTGTCACCGCTGCCCACCTTATCGATGGCCGATATCAGGCGCACCGAGGTCTGATCGGTCTTGATCCATGGCGAGGCGGCGGCCTCGGGCGATTGGGTGTGCCCCGGCGAAGCCATTGCTAAGCCGCCAAGCGCCAATATGGCGCCGGCCCCGATTTGGAAAAGGCGAGATTTATTGTTCATGTTTGGTCCTGTCGTATCAAATACCGGCAACGCCATTCGCCGATATATCTTCAATGATATACCGGATCACACATCATATATAGATTGGGCGGCGCTAAATGGAGCCTCGATGGCGGCAAATCACGTGATCTTTACCATTTGTGCGCGCGGCCTAGGTCATGACCTTGTCCCTGCGCGGCTTCGGCGGCTCTTCACAACCGACAGCGCTTGTGCCAGAATACCGGCGCCTAAATCCTAGCCCACGCGGTGAATTTTGTATGCCCAACGATGCCCAATCAGATTTCTATCTCGCCGGCCAGCTATTGATCGCCATGCCCGGCATGCGCGACGAGCGTTTTGCCCACTCCGTGATCTATATGTGCGCCCATTCCGAAGAAGGGGCGATGGGATTGGTTCTCAACCAGGTCCTTGAATCCCTGTCATTTTCGGAATTGTTGAGCCAGCTCGGCATCGAAGATGAAACCCCGGAAACTGAGATCCCGGTGCATTTCGGCGGCCCGGTGGAAGCCGGCCGGGGGTTCGTTCTGCACACCACCGATTTCAAACAGGATGCGACGCTGGAAGTGGATGGCGAAATTGCGCTGACCGCCACCATCGATATCTTGAAAGCCATGTCGCGCGGCAGCGGGCCCCGGCGGCATCTATTGGCGCTTGGCTATGCTGGCTGGGGGCCGGGTCAATTGGATCAGGAAATTCACCAGAACGGCTGGTTGCAGGCGCCGGCCGATTCGGAAATTATTTTCGATACCGATTTGGAAAGCAAATGGGACCGATCCGTCGGTGTCCTAGGCGTCGATCCGCGCATGCTGTCCGATGAAGCCGGGCACGCCTGAATATTCGGCCCTGCGGCCACCCCAAAGCCGTCAAATATAAACCATGACAGCAACCCGGGCGTTCGGTGGAATCGGTCAGGCCTTTCAAAGCCGCAATTACCGCATTTACTGGTGGGGGCATCTGAACCTGACCCTTGGCGCCTGGGTGTATCGTATCGCGGTCGCCTGGATCACCTGGGAGCTGACCAAATCCACGGCCTGGCTCGGCGCCATGGCGGCGGGAACCATGATCCCGGTTTTGCTGTTCTCCCCCTTGGGCGGCGTCACCGCCGACCGCTTCGGCCACCGCGCCCAACTGATGACGGCGATCCTCCTTCATGCGGTCGGCGGCGGTGCCATCGTCGCGCTGATGGCGTCGGGCGGGCTGACCATCGAGCTGTTGTTCGCGCTAACCCTGGTGCAAGGATTTTCGCGCGCCTTTTCGATCCCGTCCCGGAATGCATTGGTGCCGGTCCTGGTGCCGCGCGAAGTTCTGCCGTCGGCCATCGGCGTCAACAGCGCCACCTATCACGGCGCCAATTTCACCGGCCCGGCACTGGGCGGCGCGCTGATTGCGCTGCTCGGCGCCGAATATGCGGTCATCTATTACACGCTGGGCGCGGTGGTGGCCGCCTTCTCGCTGTTGTTTCTGTCCATCGAGGCCGCGCCGGCGCGCAACCAAAAGCGGCCCAGCCTGATTAATGATTTCATGGTCGGCTTTCGCTACACGGTGCGCCACCGGGGCATCCGCATGACCATATTGATGGTGGCGCTGATCGCGCTGTTTATTCAGCCTTATTTGGAGATGCTGGCCGGTGTCGCCGAATTGGTGCATGGCATGGGCGAAGACGGCCTTGCCATGCTGGCCACTGCGTCCGGTGCCGGCGCCATGTCGGGCGGATTGTGGATCGCGTGGCGCGGGCGCACCCAGGGTTTGGTGCGCATTCAGATCACCGCCATATTTTCGGCCCTCTGTACAATGATCATATTCGCCCTCTCCGATATCCTGTGGCTCGACCTGATTGCCCTGTTTTTTACCGGCGGCGGACTGGTGGTGGCCGGCACCTGCGCTTCCAGCCTGATCCAGACGGCAGTCGATCCGGCGCTTCGCGGGCGCGTGATGTCCCTGGATTCCACCGTCAATCATGGTGTGCCGGCCGTCGGCGCATTGGTTATCGGCTGGGCCGGAACCCATTTCGGTGTGCAATTGCCGCTGGCAGTCGCCGGCGCCGCCGGATTGCTGCTGCTTGCCCTGAGCGCTCGGCGTATGTTCGCCTACCGCACCGAATTGGAAGACGGCTTCACCGGTGCCTAAAGGCCGCCGGCTCGGGTTTTCTAATTTCCAGCCAGCCAAGCCTTGGAGGTGGCCAGCAGTGCCGCCTCTTCGGGGCTGTTCACGGTGATGATATTTTTCGACGGCGGGATGCTGTTCTTGGCCAGCCGCCAGCTTAGGAAGCGAACCTCAGGCGGAAACCCGGCGAAGGCATCCGCATCGAAATAACCGTCCGGGATGACATCTCCATGCACTGCATCCAGCCGGTCTTTCTCATAGACCATGGTGCGCCGGGAAAGCCGCCAAATGCCGTCTTCGCGGCGCTCCACCAGATCAAAGAACTGGCCCCAGAATTCCCAATCAAATTCGATGCCATCGACAATCACCCGGGCGCAATGATTGACATGGGTCTGGCAGAAAGCGCGGGCCCCGTTCAGCACTGTGTTCGGTGCGCTCATGATATGCTTGGCATGCTCGCCCTTGCCGAACTCGGACAGGCGCTCGGCGGACTTGTCGACAAATTCATGGCCCGATCCGGTGATCCAGGCGATCTGGATGGTGCCGTCGGCATGAAAACAGTCCCGCAGCACGTCCCAGTCGCCCCGGTCGCGGGCCTGTCCCCAACGCATGATCAAATTGGTGATTTCCTGGGCGTCCACCGCCGCCATCAAGCGCGCGTCATCCATGCTGCT
>JABHAA010000080.1 GCA_018674495.1 Rhodospirillaceae bacterium
AAAGGATCAAACGGAAAACGATGGAAACCCGGCGCTTGCAACACCGCAAATACGCCGCTTAATATCTTGAAACAGATGAGCCAGATCCTCCTTTAAATCAGGCCCGTGTTTGTTCCAATTTATATGAAGACGGACAGTGATATTTCATCTATCCGTTGCGCAAGGAACTTTTGAAGCACACTTTCATCAGTATCCACTTTGAACAAATCTCGGGGACTATAATCGCCAGTTTCAAACTGATCCTTTAGTTCGATAATCCGTCCCAACAAAATGCTAAATAAATCATCTGAATTTTGAACCGAGCATTCAAAGTGTTTCTCAAACTCGAGAACTTCTGTGTCTTTCCAGGTTCTATCCGCATCCCTCCCTACCTTCAAATCAGCCTCGCAAAGGATCCAGTCCTCTGTCGTTTGCGAATTGATCGTTTCACGAACACCTAACAATGCCCGGAGAGCTTCCTCTCCCGGGATATTCGCTAGACTCGAGATTAGATCGCTCCTGAAGGACTGTGCAGCATCACGGCTGGTTGGAGAATATGAACCATAGTGCCGGGTATCATCCTCATGCCGCACATGTTTATATATTATCGGTATTAACCGGCTAAGTTCAGGGACTGACACGTAATCAGGCCGTCCCGGCAAAACCACTTCATCCTGATGGCGACTATCAAGCATAGACGCTAACTGCTCAACGAAAACGTCGGCTCGCTCGTGGGGACAATCAACCAATCTTGCCTCGAACCAATCGAGAGCGTCCATGGCCGATACTTGCAACCAAACCGCTATCCAAAATAAGTCTTCCGACTCCAGGTCAGATTTTGCACCCAGATACTGTTCCACCATTTCCTTCAGATGATATTGGTGTTCACCGCCCGACAATGCTTTCGCAACCCGCCCACGAGCACCTACAGCCACGGGCATATTCTGTTTTGCCAACCGGGCAACTGGTTCAATGAACGAGCCCAAAAGTTCGCCGCCGGCGTGTTCTAGTTCCATCAGTACCTTGGGATGATCTTCTGGTGTTTGGTTTCTATCCAATTCGGTGGCCAACCAAGGCTCGATGACAGACTTAACTGTTTTTGGGTGCGTCTTCACTAAAGAACGAAACCATTCCGGTAATTGGATTTCCTTGAACGCCAGCAGGGTGAGGTTGTGTACGGCCTTGGCACCCAATCCAGAAAATTTTAATCCATCGGAAACAGCGCAAGCGACACCAATGAGTGAGAGGTCGTCCCCAAATCGATGTCCATCCTTTGGCTCCCAAGATGGCCAAAACTCAATAACGCCGGATCGAAATGCCTCGGCCCCTTGAAGATCGAATTTACTTTTCAAACCCCACACGTCATTTCCTGTCCAGCCACCATCTGGTCGATCGATATAATGGAACATCTGAACCAAGAGGCCCTCTAACCGACCAGCCGCAATCTCATCCAGCTTGGCGAGCACCTCTTCCTGTAATTTGATCAATGCGGAACTTTCGCGGAGTTCTTGTACCCACGACCTCATCTCGGATTTAAGCTCGTAGGCCCTTTGTGGTGAAGGTGCCAGTCGGCGTTCAAGATGTATTTTTAAGAACCCGTATCGAGCAGCAATCCTCCCTAGATCATCAAGTCTAAATGCAAGTCGATCATTGGTGAGGCATAGATAAATAGCAGCATCGAAAGCTGTGAAACGGATAGAATGATCATTTGTCGAGCCAACTCGATCAACAAGCCAATCGATATCATCAGGACAAAGCATCCAGGTCCAATTGTACGGCATCAATTGCATGTACCAAATTCTCTGTTCACCGGTTCGTTTGGTATATGCGGAATGAGCTTTCCACAGGCACACCTCCCTAATATCGGCCGGTGCATTACTCAAAATTTTGCAGACCTTCCTTCTAGCCTTGTTAACGTGATAGTCGGTTGAATGTAGGTTTTCGAGAAGAACTAACCCATCATACAGCCATTCTCGAGTATATTTGGCTTGGGTCTGTTCCAGCCAATTCACCAATGCGGAACAGAACGCCGGAAGGAGCCAACCATAAGGTCCAGTCTCGTAATTTCCTTCTGCAACATTATTCGCTAACAAGTCATACAGCTTGGGCACAAGAATCCCCAGACGACGGATATCCGATTCCTGGTCCACCGATTTCTCTGCAAAATCCTTCACGCAATTTTCGGTCGTAGTTGCTATCACCGGAGCTTCAATCAGTAGTCGAATGAATCCGCTGACGCCGATTGCGAAGGGATAACATGTCAGCAGCACCCAACCGTATAGGCGATCAGATACATTCGTTGATGATAGAATATGATTGTAGACATCCCGCAATTCCGGCTCAGCCGCACATTCTTTAAGCGCGAGCAATGCATCAACGCGAACATCGGTTGATAGAGAATTGTCAATCGCATATTGGAAGGCGATGTCTTTGCAGCCATTCAATCTACCAGCCTGAATCAGGTCGAGCAGAAGTTTCAGTATATCTTCTGGTGCAGATTTTTTTTTCAAATGGGCGTGGATCGCTTCAGCTAGGTCGCCGTGCGCAAATCGCCTTAGACCATGGCGATCGTACCTAAACCCGATATAGCTTCGTCGGTCTCCATATCTGTAGATCATCTCATCAAGCACACGAACTCGCACGTGAACTGGTAGTGCGTGAGGATCACCGCCATCGACCAACACCTCAGGATTACTTTTGATCAACGTATCCATCAACTCGGACTGATGGGGTGCAAGCCAAGCGGCTATTGGCTTCAAACCTGGGATGGCCGCTGTCCGACCACAACGCTTAACAAAAAATACTTGAGCGAGATTAGTTGCAGAGCATCCTTGGGTGTGACGTTGGCGAAACCAACCTGCAGCCAGATATTCCCGAACGCTACGTGTGTGAAATCGCACACGCCCATATGTAGCTTCGTCGAACACCGGCCTCCGTAACAATGCCCGTATTTCTTCTCGTTTCCAGTCTTGCAGTAGATCAAATGGATCAATTGCCTGAACGGTGTTCTCGGTAAATTGATCGAGGGGAG
Source organism: Rhodospirillaceae bacterium (assembly GCA_018674495.1). Classification (GTDB taxonomy): domain Bacteria; phylum Pseudomonadota; class Alphaproteobacteria; order Rhodospirillales; family UBA2165. The sequence goes on from JABHAA010000080.1 coordinate 3,011, forward strand.
AAAATCTTATAGAAGACTCTTTGCATAAAATTGACGCCGCGGCTAATCGCTCGGCACCCATTCGGGCTTTTTCTTCGGAGATAACGGCGTCATATATGTCGGCCTCTTCTTTCAACTTGCGGCGAATATTGTGTTCTACAATTTCGCTCAAAGTACCGAGTCTAGACTCTCGCTGCCAGAGGTCTATTAATCCTATGACATCACCTGGGCGTTCTGCATACTCAAATGCGTCGGATTCTCGGATGGCTTGAATGAATGGGTCAGGGCCTTCCAGGCCCGTGTGGGCCGCCAAGATTTCAATTCGCCGCTTGTCCAACGGTATGATCTGGACAAGCTTGAACCCACTCTCATTGCTATTTTCGTCCTTGTCCTTGGCAGAAGCTAATCTTGGAAGTAATTCCAGAAGAGGAACAGCATCGTCCTTGGGACGCCACTCAGTCACGCGACAGGAGACAACCAGATGTATTCGATTCAGGTGATCGCTAAGAGCATTTTTGAAGACACCTATTGCTCGGCGGAAATCTCCAGAAGACACCAATTTTGCTTCATCTACTGAATCCAGAAGGAAGATTCCGTCAACTTGCGATGCAAGCCACTCATCGATAGAAATCGTTTCATTCTCGATAGCATTTCGGAGGACCTCAATATGATGACCTGTGCCTTGGTTTAAATCTTCAATGCGTAAAAAGAATGCTTTTTGTCCGATATCCATAAGTGATGCGGCTGCCATCCTTAATTCGGTGGTCTTCCCGCTACGCGCCTCACCGAGCACCACTGTTAATGGATTTTTAGCAAGCTCAACTATCGAGTATCCTGGTTCCTTCCCTTCAAATTGATCAATCCAATTCCTAAATTCGGTCTCCCGAATTTCGTTTTGATCAATCACGACACTTTGATACCGTCTCTCAAGATTGACTAAATCCGAGTTTCGTTCGAGAAATATTTTTAGATTGTCTTTGTTCAAGTTTAATCGCCAATAGCTGTGTGTGTTCTGTATTTGAAATGCCCAATCGTGAGTTGTGGCATAATGGACTATCTATATTAGGATGTTAATCTATTAGAAGCGGCAGAAATAGCGAGAGCTATTCTCATTATGGTGGATTTAACATGCCGACAGACATACCAAATAAGGTCGCTCGCCTGATCGGTGACTACTGGGCAGTATTTTCACTCGTTGATGCAATCGAGCATGAACTTGAACGCCGAATCGTCGCTCGTTTGGCATTAATGAAACTTGATGCTCTCGCCAATATTCTTCCCGTCTATAAGAATATCCTAAAATCTACTAGCCCCACCTCGTTATCTATTCAGAAATTGGAAAACCTAAACAAACAACTGGTACAGGATCATCAAACCGGTATTAAGGCTATAAGGCACTCTTTAGCAGGGCACGGATTACACCTTCCGTCTACAGACATCGGCGACTATTGGCTCTTTATGAAACGGTCAGCGTTTCAAATTCTTTCCGACGATTTGAAAGAGATTGATGCCACTTTGGTCAACCTCGATCCCACAAACTATTCTGCTGCCAACCAAGTGCTGGCTGTCCCCAGAAACTTAGTAGATGACTGGAGAAATCCGGAAATTCTTGGTGATCCAACGACAATTAGAAGTGCTTTCGTATATGCTGGTATGTGGACCCCGGGGATTGTCTCGCTCGTGCCAGGAAATACAACTCCCCAGGATATCACGCTAAGAGTAGTAGGACTGATGACCTATATCCGTCAGATGAGGACAATAAATGCCCCTATACAGTTTAACTTCCGGCCCGAGATTTATCGTCGGTTAATCTACGAACTTATACTCGCGGATTTTATTGCTCTCGAGGAACTAGTCTATACAGGTCCACCGTTAAATAACTACGGGCCTACGACAACGTCATTGCTCCAAGAATGGGGCACCCTGTCAGGTAGTCATCCAGGATTGAATATTATCCAAAATTTTCGAGGTAACTTTTCCTCGGACTTTTTGGTATGGAAACAAGAAGTTAGAAATAAAATGATCTCGCATGTTGATCAAAATATTCCAGTATCGACTATGGAATTGGATCAATGGCCCATCAGGTTAAACGACCTTGAATCATTGATTGATGAATTCTATCAGTGTTTGCACGAAGCCAGTAAGCACCACGTTACTACTAGGTTTTTGTTCGTTCCCCCAACCGGAGTTAAAGATGCCCTTGCTTTAGCACACGATGATTCCCTTCTTACCTGGGACGATACTTAACCACCGCAACTCAATAATTGGTCAAAGTTCACCGCCCTCTTCGTCTTCAAGTTCTGCATGTTATAATACTTGGATGGCATAAATCTAGGTTTACAGCGAACTATGCGGTTTTCCACCTCTGCCCAACCGATTGAAATTCCGGGTGCGATGATACGAACGTGCACTTTTATCGGTTGGGAGAGATGGGAGAAGCGCATCTTATCCATCACGCAGCAGATCAGCGAAAACCCATTTTTGCGAGAAATCGCATTCGAGAAATATGGCCGCGAACTCGCCCTATTCGATGCGTGGAAATATTACCATGACACCAAGAAGCCTCTTTGGCCACCAACGTCCGATGGCCTTTACCGACTTTATTCCTTTTTCACCATGTTTTCCAAACTGCATTATCACATGAGCGATGTAGGCCGCAGACGTATAACGGGGATGGCGAGAGATGGTTTGAAAAGTGAGAACGGCTTGGCGGAGTTGGCGTTCGAGTTTCTAACTGTCAATCATTTGATGAACCAAGGTTTCGACGTGACATGCAACGACTATGAAAACCGAATGCTCGGCGGCACTTATGATTTTCTTGTGGAAAAGGACGGCATCGAGATTGAGGTGGAAGACAAATATGTTTCCGCCGATATCGGTCGAAAAATCCACCAGCGGAGACTTTATCAACTCGGAAAGTGGGTCCTTCCGTTAAGCCTAACCACGCTGAATTCTGGTCCAGGCGGAACTCTGGTCCGTGTGTTTTTGCCCGACCGTTTAACGGGTTCTCCAGATCAACACGAAGCGATTTCGCAGGGCATTGGCCAAGCCCTTGAATTCTCCAACTCCAGAATAGACGGAGACGACTGTCGCATAGAGATCGAAAATTTTAATTTTGATGAATGCCCGCTGAATATGGAGGAGCCGGATGACAGCGTGAGAATTCGAGCACGTCAATATTTTGAAGAAGAACATGATGTTGAAAACAGGAATATGCTGATGCTTTTCCGGCCATCCCATGGTGCAGTTGTCATTACAATACAAAGTGAAAAGCCGGACCAAGTATTGAATGGAATTTATCGTCAGTTGAAAGGTTCCGCGAAAAATCAGTTTAGCGGCACCCGTCCTGCGGCGCTTTTTGTTTATTTATCCGATATCACGGTTGAACAACTTGATTCGCTTGCAGCGGCCGGAAAAGACAAGCCCACGGGCCTTCAATTGATGGCGAACGACTTAATCGCTCGGCGGCCAGTATTGCACACTGTCTGCTTTGTGACGCCTGGGGTCGTGACAACAAAAGAGAAGTTCCAAGACGATATCTGGCGTAGATCCCTTCAGGAATCAGGAGGTGTTTACACGTTCAGGAATCCCGAACATCCACAGGTCGACGAACCTGTTTGCAATCTGGTCTGAGCAATCGGTTCCGCTGACTTAATGAAAAATAACAGATGATTTATTATCGCCACCTCAATAACTGGAACGCTACCGTTGCCCATCTTGAAGGAAAGCTTTGGCTTCATTCCTTTCAGCATTTTCAAAACATTGAAGATGAAGGGCGAAGAGACGTCCAGGAGGGCCGCGCTTCCGGGGCAATTCGTGAAGGCATGAATGTAGTAGTCGCAAATGACGAATTTCCGACCCAGGCCGTATATATATTATGCTTCTCAGAAAGAGAAAATATTCCCCATTTCGGTGAGTATGTAATCGCCTTGAAGGACAAGGACGCTCTCCTTGGGAAGATCAAAGATGCGCTCCCGGCACATACCGGCTTAATTTGGCAAAAGGTCAGATATACAAATCAGATGGGATACGACCGTGAACCCGGTGCGCGGGAAATCATGGAAAGGGCGGGGTGGACAAAAGCTATTCGTTTTTGTGTTGAGAATGAGTGGCGATTGATTGTTTATCTTCCGGCGGGAATAAAGATCACTAACGAACGGCTCGAACTGGACGTGGGCGACCTCGAAGGCATCTTTGATATTGTTCGTCGTGGCAAAGACGAAAGGCTCTACGGTTCGGATGATCTTAAGCCTTTGGATAATATTCACGATCCGGATATACGTGACTCTTATTGGGTAAAGGTTCCCTCCGGGAAAGCCATAACATTCAAGGAACATTACGAGCATGTCGCCAGTTTCAAGCTTTTGCCGAGCGTACCCAATGATATCCAGGTCCAATTCGATGTCGCCAGGAATCTTTATGTCTATGCTTGGTATGTCTATCGGCTGACCTCGCCAGCCCAGGCACAGGCATACGCCACGTTGGAGTTTGCCTTAAGAGAACGATGCAAGAAGGAGGGCCTTGATCCACATCCGTACTGGGGTTTGCGGCGTTTGCTTAAGACAGCAATCAATCATGGCTGGGTTAAAGACGGAGGGTTCGTTCATTTGATTGGCACCCCCGCTTGGAACGAACTTGATCCAGAGGGGACCACGTTCGCTCGGCAATTGCTGGATATCTTACCCCAGTTCAGAAACGGCTTCGCCCACGGGGGAACGACGCTACTGGAACCCAGAGGAGCCCTGATGGCTTTGGAATCCGCCGTTGAAATTATCAACCAGCTTTATCCAGAGAAACACGACTGATTAGAGATTTATGCTGCGGTCTTTTCCAAGCGTCTTAGAAGTCGATGCACGGTGGGAATATGCCACAGTGCCCCGTTAGCCGACGAAATTTCCCTGCGATTAAGTTCATCCGCAAGTTGGCGGATGGTTGTGAAGCCATCGTTCTGAAGCTGCCGCACGGTCGCTGCCATTCCGTTTGCGAATGTGTCCGCCTTCTCCTGGTTCATTTTCGCCAAAACCTTCCCGTTTTTCCCAAGTTCGACACCCCGAGCCTTAGCAGCAGCCAGGGCGTCCTTGGTCCGCTGGCTAATCTGTTCACGTTCATGCTCGGCAAATGCTGCCAGAAGGTGGATCATAAGTTTGTTGGCATGGGGATTGTCGGCGGCAACAAAATCGACCCCGCTCTCCATGAGGCCGGAGATGAAGTAGACGTTACGAGCAAGCCGGTCCAGCTTGGCGATCAGTAGCGTCGCCTTTTCCTTCTTACATACTTGTAAGGCAACTTCTAATTCGGGCCGGTTCTTCTTTTTTCCGCTTTCAACCTCAACGTATTCGCCGACGAGGTTCCACCTGACGCTTTCTAAATAGCGGTTGACGGTTTCTTTTTGAGCCTCAAGACCGAGGCCGGACTTTCCCTGCCTGTCGGTGCTGACACGGTAGTAGGCGATGCAGTTGTTTGCACCGGCCATTTTTTGCTCCTCAGTGTTAATGGGTAAAGGAGGGTATGTATGATAACAGGTAAAATATATAACAATTTCAATAAATTAGAAAGAATATATTCTATGATAATCTAAATTTCCGCTTGGCTACTTGTCTCCGCAACAAGATTGCCATCACCAAGTTTCAAGTGGCCAATTTGGCAAAAAACAGGTCGAATACCCTGTGTATTTGACGTTTGCTTTGCTCCGGAAGCCGGACATTCCCACCAAATTCTCTGAACGGCTCCCGTTGACCCTTTCCGGGCAACCAGTGCGATTGACTAATTTTGATACCTATTCCACCTGTTTTTTCTTGAAATTTTGGAATATAGTTCAAATTCGATATATTCTGGAAATTGGAGGTTTGAATTTGGACCATTGGTCAAAACGGCTTTGGAAGGCTCTTGAGTGGAAAGGCTGGTCCCAGCGGGAACTGGCACGCCGTGCCGACATTCATGAGCAAAAGGTCTACAAGTATTTGCAGGGCCGAGTAGATCAGCCGCGCGGTGATATCATGTTGCGCTTGGCCGATACGCTTGGTGTTTCCGAGACTTGGCTTCGCTTTGAGGTTGGTCCGGCTGTTGTCCATATCCCAGTCGTTGGCCGGGTCGCCGCCGGCGAAAGCTTCATACCCTTTGACGATAGCCCACTTGGTACCGGCTATAATGAAATCGATTTCACCCTGGACGATGCCGATCCCATTGCTATCGAGGTTCGCGGCGAATCCATGCTGCCGGTTTATCGGCCCGGTGACTTTTTACTGTGCTCCCGGCGCCGGGGAACCGAAATCGCAACCTGTATGAACAAAGATTGTGTCGTTAAAACCGATCAAGGCGAAGGATTTGTAAAAAAGCTGGTGAACGGATCAAATCCAAATACCTACACGCTTATATCCTACAATGCCGCACCCATCGAAAATGTCCGCCTGATTTGGGCCGCGCCTATAATCTGGGTCAAGCGCGCTTGAGATAATTTCATCTAAGCTGGTCCTTCATTTATGGAGGGCTGGCAAATGAACATTCAATTTTCAGATAATCCGCTAAACGCGGAGCAACGCTATGTGCTCGGTAAAATCCTTGAGAACGGTTCTATCGCCGATCACCCCCAAGGCGCCTACCTGGTGGCGCCGCTAACACCAATGACGCTGGAATTTCTAAAGTCGCTCCGGCTTCCAGGATTCAGAAACAACATTGCCGAACCCAACGACTTACCATCCATCGAGGCGAACAAGCTACCGGCTCACCGGTTCAGCAAAGAGGAAATTGCAGCCGAGGGGATCACGCTGCGGGGAATGTGTGACCAGTTCCTTGAGGAAAAGAGACGGCAGGGCTCGCATACGTCCAGAACGACATTTGATCGGCTGTGCCGGAACCTGGTCGATCTGTTAGGTGGCCGGACGATGGTCCGGGAAATCACCCGGCAAGATATTCTCTACGCCCGCAAAATGATAGTCGCGATGCCAAGCTTTTACCCGATGCGCTTTCCGGGAATGACCATTGAGCAGGCAGTGAACGTTGCGGAGGAACAAAATCTTGAGCGCCGGAGTATCCGTACGGTCAATCAAATGCTTATACGGATAACGGCGCTGTTCAATTGGGCAGAAAGCGAATGGCTAGTTGATAAGAACCCGGCGCAGAATTTGGCCATTCAGCCCGGCCCGTCGGATATCCGATTTCGGCGCCAACCGTTCTCTATCGATCAGCTCAACAATATTTTTCATGCACCAATTTATACCGGCTGCATCGACGATGAATCGCACTACAAAAGGGCGGGCCCGAACAAGCCACGCCGGCATCGCTTTTGGGTGCCGTTGATTGGGCTCTATAGCGGATTACGGCTGAACGAAATTCTGCAATTGAACGCTGTCGATATTCGGGACGTTGACGGCATCCCATGCTTTGCTGTCACGCATATTTCTTCGGATGGCGCCGAAGACAAGCGCATTAAAACCCAAGGTTCGGAGCGATGCGTTCCCATCCATTCAGAGCTTATTAAGATCGGGTTGCTCGACTACGCAGACACCATCCGCCAATCAGGCGAGAGAAAGCTATTCCCTCAGGTTCTATTCAATCAAAACAGAGGCACCTATTCACAGAATGTGTCCACCTGGTTCAGCCAATTGTTTCTCAAGAGCATTGGTGTCTATACGCCGGAAACCACATTCCATTCATTCCGGCACAATTTCAAAGATGCGCTCGAACGCGCCGATACCGGCGTCATGCATATGCGGCGCCTCTGTGGCTGGTCATTACCGAGGCTGAATTTCGACTACAATTATGGCACACCTGCGGAGGTCGCCGAACTGTCGAAGACGATTGAAAATGTCCGGTACCCGGATTTGGATTTATCCCATCTTTGTGTCGGGGATTAGTGGTGCTTTGCACCGACTGCCTCGGAAACCGAGGTATAGCCATCTTCGGCGAGACATTGGGCTAGTTCTTCACAGATTAAATTGGCCGCACCGGGGCCGCGATAGATGAGTGATGTATATATTTGAACCAGAGAAGCGCCGGCTAGAATTTTTTCATAGGCATCGCGACCGGTGAATATGCCACCGACGCCGATCAAGGGTATTTTACCATCGGTAAATTGGTAGAGATCAGCTAGCAGTTTTGTTGATGGTGTAAATAGTGGCTCACCGCTGAGCCCACCGGTTTCGCTTGCTTGGGTGCTTTTCAGAATAGACGGACGGTCTATTGTTGTATTGGTCGCAATGATCCCGTCGATACCAAACTCCTGAACCGTCCGAGCGATATCTTCCAACTCGCTAGAGCCCAAGTCGGGCGCAATCTTAACCAGCAACGGACAGGCAGAAGACACCGCGTCTCGTGCTTCACGGACAGCGGCCAGTAGGACACGCAATTTTTCTATCGATTGCAGATCGCGTAAGCCCGGCGTATTGGGCGACGATATATTGACGACCAGGTAGTCCGCCAATGGAGCGAATATCGCAACGCCCGTGGAATAGTCAGCGATGGCGTTTGTACTTTCCTTATTCTGGCCCACATTGACACCGACGATCTTAGCTCTTTCAGAGCTGCGCCACGTCTCCAAATGCCGGCGAAATTCCTTATGTCCGCGACTGTTAAATCCGAAGCGGTTGATGATGGCCCGGTCCTCTGGAAGGCGAAACAGGCGCGGCTTGGGATTACCAGGCTGGGGGTTGGGTGTTACCGTGCCGGCTTCGACAAATCCGAAACCGAGAGAATGAAGCCCGGCCAACGCTTCGCAGTCCTTATCGAAACCCGCTGCCATACCGATGGGATTGGGAAATTCCTTCCCCCATAAACTAATTCGCAATTGGGTGTGTTGGTCCGCGCGATAGCGAGGCGCCATCCCCAGGGATAATGCGCGCACTGCCAGACGGTGAGATATTTCCGCCGGCAGTGCGAACAGCAGCGGCTTTTGGAAGCTTTCGTACAAATTCAATAGAGCGGGGCCCCAATTGCGCCGGGTTAATCTCGGTGTTCCCCGTTATAGCAGGTTCACAATTATCAGGGCCACCGCTCATCCATTGCCGTTTGAGTGCAAGATCGAAATTGTCCGGTATCCGAAGTTCGATTTATCGCACCTTCATAGCTAGATCGCTGGACGCCTAATCGCTAAACAAAATTGACATTGCGAGTGAAATTATTTTTTCTTACTATCATTGGGGGAGTATTTATTTATACGAGAAATAAATAATAGGGAGCACCCAAATGAATTTACGGACATTTCCGATATTTGCGGGGCTGGTCGCGCTCGGAGCATGTGCCACACAGCCAGATGAAATAGGCTCAGCCTACGTTTCTGAGCTCCAATATCACCAATATAATTGTAATCAGCTTGGTGCCGAGGCCGCCCGTGTTTCAGGAAGAGCCAATGAGCTGTTTGCGACGCTTAAGAAGACGGCTGACAATGACGAAGCTCAAATGGCAGCGGGGTTAATATTGCTTTGGCCAATTTTATTCTTCTTGGAAGGTGGCGACGGCCCAGCAGCGCAGGAATATGCGCGTCTAAAAGGCGAGTATGAGGCTGTTGAAAAGGTTGCTATAAAAAAGGAGTGTGGCCTTGAATTTGCACCCATCGTACCTCCTGAGGTCGAGGAAAAGCCGGAGGACGAAGAAAACACCTAGATCCTTGGAGGATCGATTTGGCGATGCATAAAAGTTTGGGGCGAACCAGTGTATCCGCAATTCTTGTAATTGGGTTTATGCTGAGCGGGTGCTCCACCAGCGTTCACTTGACTAGAGACTTCGATAAGAAGGCCGTACAGAGCACCAGCATCAAAGAAGTTACGATCCGCGCCAAGCATCTATCCGGTGCGACACGCCGCGTTCTGAGCAATCTAAAGGGGGCGATTTTGGCGAGGCTCCCCAAGGCAGCGCCGAGTAGCAAATCACCAGCTAATTTGGACGTCCTTGTCACCCGTGCAAACTTTTCTAATTCAACAAGCCGGCTCTTAATCGGCGCGTTCTCTGGCATGGACCGGCTTCATGTATCCGTCACATTGAAGGACGCTAATTCAAATAAAATTATCACCAGCTTCAACGTAAATGGTGATTACAATCCGGGCGGCCTCGGAACGTTCGCAACGCCTGAAAAATACACGGCGAACAATGTCGCTGACGCTATCGTCAATAAATTATATGGCACCGATTGAAATTCAGTAATTGTATTTGGGCATATCCAATCAGTGGCAGCTGCGCCGCTGATTCAAATCTCTCAGCAATCGTATATGCGATTCTAGCGTAATCCCTTATCAATTCGAGAAATTGCTTACACCGAATCCATTCAGGTGCCTTTGAATGGAGAATGCTAGTGATGGATGAAGCGCGCGACACAGATCAGCCAGAAGCTTTTAATAAAACAAACGAAAATTCGCTGGATATCATGTTTCGACACAGCCGCCACCCTAGGACAACAATCCTGGCAACCTTGGGGATCATTAAGCGCGCACAAAAATTATTGGCTTCGATACCGGCAGTACGCCAAGCCAATGGGCGTCCCGACAATATCATTCGATTGACGATATTTTTGGCAGAAGCCCGCGCTCAAGGTTACGAGCCGGATAGCACCAGTATTGCTGAGTTGCTTGGTATATCCCGTTCAACGTTAGCCCGTCGTATCCAGTCTATGAATGCTGGCAAGGAAAGATGTCCGGCCCTTGTACGCCAGGGGCACCGTTTGGCGATGGAAGTCAAACCGCTTGGTAGAGAATTGATGGAGTTCATCGATTATTGGGCCGATCAGACTTCAGCTCAGGGATAAAAAAGCGTCCAAATTGGACGGCATTCAAGTTGAAGTCGCAATTTTTGGAAATATTCTTCCTTCCATAACTCATTCACGGGGAGATAGAATTATGGACGGTATAGGAAAATCCAAAATTGCAGGGCGTGAGACATATTCAGAGCTGAATCAATCGCTCAAATCGATGGCGGATGAACTTCGAAAACTTGGGAGTTCCCATCGTGAGCACAAAAAGTTGTTAAGTGACTTAGCCGGACTAATTGATGCACTGGCAGATTCGTCCGCAAGCTAAGGTACCGCCACCACGGGGCTCTAATGAGAATATCAATGGCCTCTTGAGGCAGTACTTCCCCAAGGGAACGGATTTGTCGGTATGCTCGCAAGCTGATTTGAACAAGGTGGCGAGGCAGCTAAACGAGAGGCGACGCAAAACGCTGGAGTTCGAAACGCCGGCAGAAATATTTAATGCATGTGTTTCGCCGACCGGTTGAGGTCGCACCCCGAAAGCGGACATCCACGGCTTAGGTTGCGACATTATGCCGAGCCTCATTCAGCATTGGCAAATCTCGGCGAAGGAGGTTCATTATCTCCGCCGCTTTCTTGTGCCTTAGACCGGGGCATTCGTATTCTGCCATCCGCCGTAGATCGTCGCCTACCTCCCAACGTAGCCGGTTGGACACCAATCCACTCTCAACCCGAAACAATATACCGCCCATGAATTTGACCCGGCCATTGGGGGGTAGATTCGCCTCAACCCATCGGGTCGTTTTGCAATCCGTCTCCAGAAACCTTGCCATGGCCTGATTGCCTTCCCGAACGTGCATGTCATATGCCCATCCCGGAACCTCTCCGATCATTTCCTCTTCGGGGATATCGTCAGGTTCAGCATGACGAGCAAATTGCTGAGCCTCCCGCCACAACGGTACGGTGAAGGGGGCGATTACCTCGTTACACTTTCTGAACCCCTCCCGTGCGATCTCAACAACCGTATCCGGGAAACCTATCTCGCAGAGGTAATCAAAGACGGCTTGAGGTTCACCCCGCCTTTCCCGCAACACCGATGAACTGCAACGATCTGTCCCGATGGCATACCAAACCGCCAATGCCCGTTCAGGGAGGGTTCCATTACCTGTTGCCAGTTTCAGCAGTTCGGGGATCGGCTTGAAGGTAAAATCGAGCCGCGCGTTCTCAAGGTCTGGATGCCAGTCTATGACAACCGCAAGATCATCAGCCGCCCGGCATTTGATCGCTTCGCACATGATGCCAATTAGATAAGATGCGACTGCCCACTCTCCCCCGATCTCGGCTCTTAGTCGTTTCCCTTTTAGGGCAGCGGTGACCAGCGAGACGACTTCGTAGTCGGCAACGCCTATGTCTTCGTAAGCAGTGATACATAGTCTTCGCCACAGCCTCTCAGGAGAGATTTTAAGCAGCGTAGCGGCACTTCTAAGTGCCAAGTCCTCCCTCCCACGCCTGATGGACTTCTGCATCAACGACATCGCAAGCCAAGGGCTTATGTTCAGTGGATTGAAGTCGGGAAGTTCGTTTCCCCGCTCCGATATTTGGTCGGCAAGTTGAGTTCTGTAGTGATCGAGAATATGGGGTCCGTTCATCGTCGTCTCCTCCTTGAGGGTTGCTTCCAAAGGGAGGATCGAGAAACGTGATTCCCACTATTTACGATAGATTACTGGGCTTAGATGTAAATATTATATTCGCCTGGTTCCGATAATATTCGATCAAATTTGACCTGCCTCTAGGCCACGGTGAGAATATTTATCTGTAGAATTCATCCGGCGTTAAAATTGTAAAATCAAACACTTAGCATTTCCTTATTTGTAGAATTATCCGAGTTTTGAAATGATACGTAAGGCCAAACCGCCTAACTTTATGGTCATTCATTTGATTGTCGTTCTCCACTTCCAGGGCACCACAAATTCTCCCCGCCACATTCCTTTTCGTGATTGCTTTGCCGCATTTTCATCGCCGACATAGACGTTATTGAACCGCCTATATGCAACGGCCCATCCTTCTCGCACCATATGGCCGTTTAGATCAATATTACCGACGAGACATACCGCTACTATCCGCCCGTAGCGATCTTTGTCTTTCGGAATATAGGTGACGCTGTGGTTCGCCTATAGCGGCGGAAAGAGCAATTGTCGCATCCTGACCGCAGGGCCATGGTTTACCATCCAGGGAGCAGGTCTGCTTCGTCACTGGTACGTCGATACCAAACAGCCTGATACGGGTCTTGCCGAAGGCGATAGTGTCGCCGTCAATGATCCGAGGCTTGCCAGAAATGTTTTCGGCCATTGCAGTGGTGGTGAAAACGCCCAGGGTCAGAATGATGGTGGCGAGCATATGCATATTCCGACTTTCGACACGACTAATCTGGTTTTGAAGCCAATTGAAATTAACGTCAATTGAGAGAGATTGAACCTATCAACAATAGTCTAGGCTATTTATATCTGGATCAGTAGCCAGTGATCTCATGGCGGGAGGAATGTTGGTCATCTAGGTCTCCTTGGCCTGATCCATTATAAAAAATATAGCTATAAAAGTTGGTCTATCAAATTAGCATATATTTTTGCTGATCAAGATGACCTAGGAGACCTACAATCCATCCCCTCAAAATCATAGAATTTTCAGTTTCATACATCCCTATGCCGACATTCTACTTCTGGAAATAGTCAGCCGATAGTCGGCTTTTCGGGCAAACCCCACTCCCAATGTAAAATTTTTCCTTCGCTAAATACTTGATTTGGTTTGATCCCAAGTTCCTTCCGCGCTTTTTTTATGGTCGATTTGGAATGACCCTCTGCCACGGCCAAAGTTTCAATATCGCTTACCGCTTTGGGACCGTCTTCAAGCAATTGTACGAGGAAATCCCTGGCATCTTTCAATGCCCCGGTCTTTTCTGGCTTTGGCTCAGACACAAGTTCGTTGGCCGTCACATCGGTTAACCCGATCCAATTTACCGCTGGGGCTTCCCAGTGCTGATCATCATCCATCGACCCAGTTTGAGACTCCAATTGGTATTGCCATGATTTTGGGTATTTCCCAAGATTGTTTTTGGTCACAGCGAGAACACGGCTGTCTGGTTCATAAGGGTCATGTCCAACCAATAAAGCTGTCCTAGCTGCACCTATCATGCCTATGGACCCACCTCCTCGGTACATGGCGGATGAACCTGTTTTTTTTGTCAAATGGCGGACCGCTATAACCGCCACACCAGTTTCTTCTGCCAGAGACTTAAGCGGACCCAATGCCCGGCGAATTTGTTGATCATTGTGGGTATGTGTTGAGGCGCCGAAAAAGGCTACGAGAGGCTCTATGATCAACAACCTCGCACCGATGTTGAGAATGGTGTCACGAATAAGACCGAGGCCCTCAGGAATTGAAATTAGTTCTGTCGAACCGTCCTGAAAAGTTACGTTCCCGACCAAGGCTATTTTGTCGATGTCAGCATTCGCAGCGATGAGGCGAGGAACCACAGTCGTGTCATAATTGTCTTCACAACTTAAAATCAAGACACCTGCAGGATCGCACTTCATTCCTCCTGGTAGGCCCAGTCCAGCGGACTGGCGGGCGGCAAGATCAAGACAAATTGTGGATTTTCCCATGCTAGGATCGCCATCAAGAATCGTAATTGCACCGTAGGCAACGCGATCCTGCCAAAACCACTCGACTTCTTTGACGGAAACTTGACTGGCCAATACAACATCGAGACTTCCGGCTGCTATATCGTCGGCCATAGGGGGCATCGTGTCGTCGAGGATACTCAGTCCTTCGGTAATTTTCTGAACTAAGTCATTACCATCCTGTCCAATTAAATTGATGAGAGTAGGCCAGCCGGTGACGGCTTTTCCTGCTTTGATTTTCTCAAATGTAGGAGCAACCACATCGGCTCGTTTCTGTGCCTCATCGTCTCCGGCGGCGATGGCGACGTTTAGAATAAATGTTTCGACGAACTGGGGAGAGCGTTTGGCATTCAACATTCCACCGGCGACTGCCATTGCCATGTCCTGACGAAAGCCTTCTGAACCAGCCCATATACGTGCCAATAGAGACGCGGCACAGACTTGGCCGAGACATTTTATCAATTGTGAATAACCTACATGCGTAGGATGACCTGACTTTCCTTTTTCGAAGCGGACAGTCTCTCCCGTGGGATGGGTCGAACATGGGAACATCGTCAGTTGATCATCTCCACGTATTTCTGCGAATAAAGTCTTTTCGCCTCCGACAACAGCTTCATATTTTGTTGATTTGACCGATCCATCCACCTGGTAAATAAAATGCCCTGGAGAACTTGATTCGCGGCCAAACACACAATCCGTTTTTGGCAGCAATGGCGCGGCTAACATCCGTGCTTCTGGAGAATCCAAATCAATGTCAGCTAGACCACCATGCCCCTGCCCCATCCGTAGTGCTACTCCCCTACCATCACCAAAATCGGTTTGAGCTTGAGCAGGATCGAAGGAGTAATCCTTCCATTTCACCGCCGGCTTCTTACTTTCCGGCACAAGCGGAACAGGGTCGAAACCATATTGGTCGTATTTTATGGCCGCCTCAGACGCTGATTTGATGCCATTAAATGGAAATTGGTTGGATTTCGCCGGAGCTTTTTTTATGACAATGCTCATGATGCGTCCTCCCCATCGGCGAGGAATTCGGCTCGGTGACTGTCAATCCATGCATCCCATGCTGCTAGGTCGATTAGTAGGCGTCGTCCCAAACGAACAATCGCCATTTCTAATCCGTTCCCGCCGACTAAATCTCCTCGGCTGTTGTACCTGGGATTTGCTTCGAAAATTAAATGTCTAACCGCACTTTCGGTTAGCCACCCGTACTTCGGAAGTTGTGCCAACTGCCGAACCGTGACGAGACATCCTCCTCGCCGTTGATGAATTGCGATTTCCCTACTAGACATTTCCGATCCTCCTTGACCGCTGTTGAACTCTGCGGATCAAGGTATAAATGTCTCGACTTTTAATAAATTGCCGGAAGAAACAAGTTAGATCAGTTTCTCAGATCAGTTTTTTGACGATAGTCGCCCAGTCCAGTTTTGGCAGGTCTTCTTCGCCTTTTCTGGGACGCCCGTTCACTCCAGTCCATAAACCTTTCAAGTGTTTCCGAATAGTAACGGCACTGAAACTTGGGAGCGTCATTCCGTCTTTCAAATGTACTGGTAACTCAGTAAGCAAACCCGCAACCTGGGCTTTACGGATTTGGGGATATTGCTCACGAATCGCTGTAGCTGCTTTTCGGTATAGAAATTTTGCTTCCTTGTTCGCATCCGATGGCCCTGTTGTAACCCCATGGTTTAAGTAAGCCTTCAAGACCGGCTTGTGAAAACCGTGTTTCATATCTTCAAGGTGCCGCATGATCGTGCCGGGTATAAATCTTGGCTCTCCATCACCTTCGTCAACAACAGGTCTGATACGCCCCCGATCTAATTCCTTTTTGAGCCAATAGAATGTCTTTGATGCGTGAGATGTTGATCTTGGCAGCAGTTGTCCAACAGACGTTGCCGGATCGAGATTGTGGACATAGTGGGCGGCCTCCGACAACGACCACGTTGACATCATGGCCCCATACAAGACCGCTGGCTCGATGGTCACGACAATTCGTCCACAAATATCACCGCGTTCATGCGTTCGACGACGCCTGCCGTGTGCGGTTCGGTTAGGTGGGCGTAGCGCCGAACCATGTCGTAGGATTTATGCCCTAACACCTCTGCAATCTCGGCCAACGTCGCACCATTCATTGCGAGGTAACTTGCGGCGCTATGGCGTAAATCGTGGAAACGAAAGTCGTCTACTCCTGCGTCTGCAAGTGCTTTGGACCACGCTTTCGAAATCTCAACCGGCTTCCCAGTTTTGGCACTTGGAAAAAGATAGTCCGAAGAATTGGATTTGGTCGATTGATGGTTGACCAGCAAATCATACGCATGACCTGCTGCTGGTACCGTGCGTATTTCTTTGTTCTTGGTTTCACGGAAGATCAAAACACGCCGTTCAAAATCAACATCGCTCCATTTAAGATTTAGTATCTCCGACCTCCTCGCACCTGTGGAAAGCGCCAGAACAACGATCATGTAGACATACTTACTATTGCTCTCCCGACACGCCTTGAGAAGGCGCTCACGGTCATCGTCATTAAGTGGGTTATCACGGCCCTTGGGTTCCGGGAGATTGCCCAAGCCTGTCATCGGTGACTCCGATAACCACTTGAACTCTTTAATTGCTATCGAAAATACGTGTGAAACTGCTGCACAGTAACGGTTGATCGTAGCCGAACTAATCGAATGGCCATAACGATTCTCTCTTTTGGCAAGTTTCTCCCGGCCTTCCTGAACAAGGTCTGTAGATAAATCCGATAATCGAAAGTCACCCAGTTGGTCTTTCCACCAAAGCAATTGGCGCTTTTGGTCTTTTGCCGAAGCTGGCTTACGAGGAAGCACTACTTCAATATAACGATCAACCAATTCGGCAAATGTATGCTTCTTAGCCGCGACATTATTTTTGTAACGTCCTTCCTCAATTGATGCCTCAATTGACTGCCCCCATTTCTTGGCATCCGTTTTACGAACGAAAGTGGCTGTCTGCGGAGGGTATCCCCTTCGTCGAACAAGGGCGCGATAACTTTTGGTGCCGTCTTTAGCGACACGAACTTGGATGCTGGCCACAATGCACTCCTTTGCATGACCTTATCCTTATCGTGCCTCACGTACCGTGGTCTTACAATAGTAATTGTACCATACGTGTACCATGAGGTGTTTTTGAAGAAATATGTTTATTGTAACCTATTGAAAAGACTGGTGACCCCGGCAGGATTCGAACCTGCGACCTACAGATTAGGAATCTGTCGCTCTATCCGACTGAGCTACGGGGCCGCTCGCGATTTGGCGCGGGCGCTTATAGCATAGCCGACAAAGTTGCGCGAGACATTGCCGGAACTTGCATCTGAATCAATTCAGACTATATCAGCTTGGTGCTCTTTTACATTGTGAATAGGAAGAACTGATCCCCGTCCGGCCAGGCCATGGTTGGCGCGACAGTTTCTATGCGCGCGCAACGTGGCTGGCGGGCCTATTTGCCGCATTTAACGTGAGCACTGGAGCATCGGGTGCAAGGGACAGCCTGAAAACCGTAAGGAACCATAAGGAACCGTAAGGAATAGTAATAAAACGGTATGGTCGATTTTGGAAAAATATGTCGCAGCCATGTGTCTGATGAGGCGGCGGCATACTAGGGATGGTAGGCTGGGCAGGTTTTTATTTCCCGAACAAGTTATCCAGCGGCAGAGAATAATAGAGGGTGGCGGTTTCGGTGCCTGGGTTGGCATCGCCCAGGCTAGCGTTGGAATAGTGGGAGATGGCCAGGCCAAGGCGGGAGCGATTATCGAAACGGTAGGCTAACTCAAGCTGCGAGCGGAACTCAACCGTATGACCCAAATCCAGATCATCGTTGCCGCCCCAATAAGCATGGGGCGCGAAGCTGGGGGTCAGCACGAAGCGGCGGCCGAGAAAGATGTCGATCAGCACGCCGGCGCCGACGAAGCCGTGGCCCGGGCTGGTATAGGCGACCGCCGCGAACGGCTTGAACACCCACAGCTTTTTCGACGAACGGTATTCCAGGCGGAACTCGGCACCCTGGTCCTTCTGCCGGTTGAAATCGAAATAGCCGGCGCCGACGGACAGGAAATCGGGATCATCGGCCAGCGCCGGTGCACTGGTCGCCAAACCCAGCATCGCAACGCCGATCACGGCGGCCAACCCAGACCTTATGACTTTAACCGTGGATTTAAAAAATGTCTTCACCGGTGGGCCCCCTGCCCTTTGATTTCGCAGGCCATACTAGGCGCTCGCCGATTTGATGCAAGCCGAAAGCGTGCGCAACGGCCTTAGCTACAATTGTTTGAAACGCTCGGTCGCCGCCACCAAGGCCGAGCGGATCGACGACTCCATGGCCGAATGGCCGGCGTCGGGAACGATCACAAGCTCGGCGCCATCCCAGGCGGTGGCCAGCTCGTCGGCGGTGCGCACCGGGCACACCATGTCGTAGCGGCCCTGCACAAGCGTCGCAGGAAGATGATTGATGCGATCCACATTGGCCAAAAAATGATCGTCGGCAAGAAACAGATCATTGACGAAGTAATGCGCCTCGATGCGCGCCAAAGCCAAGGCTTCGCGCCCGGATTCCAGGTTGGAGACGCTGCGCGGGCTCGGCATCAAGGTGGAGCAAGCACCCTCAAAGCGAGCCCAGACCCTCGCCGCAGGACCATGCACGGACGCGTCGGAATCCATCAAAAGGCGGTGATAGGCGGTAAGCGGATCATCCCGGTCGGCTTCATCCAGATGCGCCAAAAAGGCGCGCCAGTTTTCCGGAAACACGGCTTTGATGCCGCCCAGGAACCAGTCCAGCTCCAACTGGCGGCAAAGGAAGATGCCGCGCAACACGAAGCCCGACACTCTTTCTGGATGCTCGATGCCGTAGGCCAGCGCCAAAGCCGACCCCCAGGAGCCGCCGAACACCAGCCATTCATCGATTTCCAGATGGCTGCGCAGGGTCTCCATATCGCCTACCAGATGCTGGGTGGTGTTGTCAGTGGTCTCTGCGAACGGCTTCGAGCGGCCGGAACCGCGCTGATCGAAAACCACGATCCGGTAGTAGTCGGGATCAAAAAACCGCCGGTGCGAAGGCGAGGCGCCGGCCCCCGGCCCGCCATGCAAAAACACCGCCGGCACGCCATCGGGATTGCCCGACACCTCCCAATACATTTGATGGTGTCCGTCGAGATCAAGCATACCCTTTGCATGGGGCTGGATCTCGGGATAAAGCTGGTTCTGGGATTGCGATACGTCCATGGCTTTAAGGTCTATTGCTTCGCCAATGATGAGTCAAAACCAAATCTTCGGCAAGATTACCTGCGCCGTTCTGACGGGCGCGCTTTGGCTATTGGCCGGTCAAGGGGTGGCCCAAGAGCTGAACCAGGCGTTGCAGCCCGGCGGCGTGGCGGTGATCCGGGGCATCGTCGATGGCGACACGGTAACCATGCAAGAAGCCATATCAGGGGCTACCCAAATCAGGCTGGTGGGTATCCAAGCGCCGAAGCTGCCCCTCGGCCGGCGGGGATTTCAGAAATGGCCGCTGGCCGACGCCGCCAAGGCGTTTCTCAGCCGACTGGCCGGCGACAGAAAGGTGCGGCTTTCCCATGGCGGGCGGCGCATGGACCGGCACGGAAGGTTGTTGGCGCATCTCAATCTGGAGGACGGCGCCTGGGTGCAAGGCGCGTTGCTGAGCGCCGGCCTGGCGCGGGTTTATTCGTTCGGCGACAACCGGGCGCGGGTGGCCGAAATGCTGGCGCTTGAGCGCGAGGCCCGCGTCGCCCGGCGCGGCATTTGGGCGCTGGATTATTACAGCATCCGAAACCCGGAAACCAGCGGCAGCCATATCAACACGTTCCAGATTGTCGAAGGCAAGGTTCTGGACGCCGCCGATGTTCGCGGCCGGGTGTATTTGAATTTCGGGCTCAACTGGCGCACCGACTTCACCCTGTCGCTGGCGCCCAGGGTGGTCAGATTGTTTCGCCGGGAAGGCATCGATCCGGTCGCCATGCAAGGCAAGCGCATCCGGGTGCGCGGCTGGCTCAAATCCTTCAACGGCCCTATGATCAAAGTTACCCATCCTGAGCAGATCGAGGTGCTTGATTGATGAACGCGCGGCCCCGCAATCGGTTATCGGGTATTTTGTTCTTGGTGCTGACGGTGCTCGGGCTTGGCGCTTGCGCGGTCAATCCGGCGACCGGCGATCGCATGATCACCTTCGGCACGACACTTGAAGATGAGCGGCGCACCGGTGAGGCGCAGCACCCGGTCATCGTTAAGCAATTCGGCGGCGTCTATGGCGATCAGCGCTTGTCCCAATATGTGCAAGGCATCGGAACGAACCTCGCGCGGGCCTCGGAGCTGCCCAATATCGGCTGGCGGTTCACGGTCTTAAACTCGGAAAAGATCAACGCCTTTGCGCTGCCCGGCGGCTTTGTTTATGTCACCCGCGGGCTAATCGCGCTGGCCGGCAACGAGGCGGAGCTGGCCGGCGTCATGGCCCACGAGATCGGCCATGTGACGGCGCGCCATTCGACACAGCGCAAATCGAGCGGCACCCTCACCGAGATCGGAGCCACCGCCGCTGGCATCATTCTCGGCGGCGCCGCCGGGCAGTTGGCCAACGTAGTCGGGCAAGGCATCATCCAGCAATATTCCCAGGGCCAAGAGTTTCAGGCCGATGAGCTGGGTGTCCGCTATATCGCCCGTTTAGGCTACGATGCCCGAATGATGGCTAGCTTTTTGGCCAAAATGCGCGCCCACTCAGCCTTGCAGAACCGCATCAAGGGCCGGGGCGCCAACGAAATCGACAAAAGCAATTTTTTCGCCTCGCACCCGCGCACCCTGGACCGGGTGGAGCGCGCGATTGCCAACGCCAAGGGCGCCGCGCCCGGAAACTTGCAAAACCGCGAAGCGTTTATGAAGAATATCAACGGCCTTTTGTTTGGCTCCGATCCCAAGGAAGGCATCCTGACGGGCCGGGTTTATGCCCATCCGATCATGGGATTTTCCTTTACCCTTCCCGCCGGCTTCACCGTCAACAATCGCCCCGACGCGCTGGTCGCCGTCGGCCCCGGCGGCGCCGGCGTCAAGTTCGATATTGCCGGCAAGCACGCCAATCCAGCCATGCGGGGCTATATCAAAAACGAATGGGCGCGCGGCCGGCAATTGGCGGATATGGAAAGCATGACGGTCAATGGCATGCAGGCAGCAACGGCGCGCACGGCAATCAAGGACCGGCGCGGCACCAGCTACGATATCCGCTTTGTCGCCATTCGCCGGGACGCGGGGCGCATCTACCGGCTGATATTCCAAACGCCGCCAAACCTGACGCAGAAATTCAGCTTGGCGTTCCGGCGCACCACATTTTCCATGCGCAACCTGGCGCCGGCGGAAGCATCCGCAATCAAGCCTTTGCGCATTCGCATCCGCAACACCAGAGCCGGCGACACGGCGGCGGCTCTGGCGGCCCGGATGGCCATGGACCGGTTCGGGCCGGACTGGTTTCAAGTGTTGAACGGGCTCGTGCCCGGCGCACGAATAGCGCCGGGGACGCCGGTCAAGCTGGTGGTTCGTTAGACGAATCGCTTAAAAGATCGGGCGCTCAGGAAATCAGACGGCCTGCAGCACGGTTTCGATTTTTTCGGTCGCCTTTTCCTTATCGACGCCATCGACGGCGGCGAACTCACCGGCCAGCCTCTCCAGCGCAACCTCGTAGATTTGCCGCTCGGAGAAGGATTGGTCCGGCTGGCCCACATTGCGGAACAGATCGCGCACCACTTCGGCGATGGAAATGGGATCGCCGGAATTGATCTTGGCTTCATATTCCTGGGCGCGGCGGCTCCACATGGTGCGCTTGACTTTGGCCTTGCCTTTTAAGGTGGTGACCGCATCGTCCATGATTTTCTTGGAAGAAACTTTGCGCAGGCCGGACGAGTCCATCTTGTCGGTGGGCACGCGCAGGGTCATGCGGTCGTTGTCAAAGGTCACCACAACCAGGCGCAAATTATGGCCGGCGATGGTTTCTTTTTCGATGCCGGTCACCAGACCGACGCCGTGGGTGGGATAGACCACATATTCGCCGGCCTTGAAGGCCAGCTTGCCATCTTTTTTCTTAGCGGAACTCGCCATTGTATCTCAATATCTCCGTTTGCGGACGCTGCGGGGAATCGCATCGCCAAATGCCGGGTGCTCAAATGCAGCCCCCATGCGTAAAAAGGCCCGAGAACGCGAACGTCCCTGAGGCCTTGTACGAAGTATAACACAAAATTCGGTGAAATAACAGCACCTTGCCGCCACGCTTCACCTTCAGCGCCGGGCCCCTAAACCGAGGCCTAGAGCAAATAATCCGCTTGTTAGGAGCCGGCGCCTGGATTGGTGCTCAGCATTTCCTTTTTGCCAGGCTTGTCTTTCCATTCTTCGGCGTCGGCGGGGGATTCGCCCTTGACCGTGATATTGGGCCACTCGGCCGCGTATCTGGTATTGATTTCAAGCCAATCACCAAGGCCATCTTCGGTATCGGGCAGGATCGCTTCGGCCGGACATTCGGGCTCGCACACACCGCAATCGATGCATTCATCGGGGTGAATAACGAGCATATTTTCGCCCTCATAGAAGCAATCGACAGGACACACCTCGACGCAATCCATGAATTTACATTTGACACAATTTTCGACGACTATGTAAGTCATATCACTCTCCGTATATTCCCAGTAACGTTACCTGCCTCGGCAATTCGCCCATCTTACTTACACCGGGCTTTCGTTGATGCCAAGCCTCGCTTGGACACGTTTTTTTGCGCGCCCGCGATCCACGTCGGAAACATATATCAAACCGGCGATGCGGCGGATCAAGTTGGATTCGAACATGTCCACATTTCCGTCGGCGAAGGCCACCTGCCAAAGCCATTCGATCATACGGACGCGCTCTTCCGGCGTATAGCGATCTTTGATTACCCGTGTGAAGCCGTAAAGCTGGCCGGTCTCCTGGACCGCTTGTTCGGCTTCCTCGATCATGGTGCGGGTTTCGTCGTCGTTTAAATCGAACTCTGACTGCAAAATCGCGGTGATGCTGGCGCGCTCATCTGCATCGAAATCGCCATCGCTACAGGCGGATTCGACAAGCAGCGCCGAGGCCGCCAATTGGATTTCCTGGTCCCGGTCCTGGATCGACCCCGAGGCCGCGTCCGCAGCAAACAATTTCTTAAATCGATTTATCATGGACGTGGCCTAGCATGACGCCCGGCCCTGTTCAAGGAAACATGAGATGCCCCGGGGCGCACTAATCGGGGTCCGAATTCCGTCCTAAGATGGCGTCGACCATACGCCCCACCATTCCCCGCTTGCCGACTTCGCGGCCCATCAACCGGTCGATGGCGCGGCGGTCCGACTTGGTCGGTCGGCCGCTGCCGGGATCGCGCTTGGGCGGCGGCCCCGACGGTGGATGTGGTGCGGCGGCGGTCTTTTCATCCCGAGCCTCCGCCTTCGACTGGGCCGGCTGCAAATCCTCGTACAGCGCTTGCGCTTCCGGAGCCGGACCGCGCCTTGAGCCCAGCGCGACAATGCGAACTACCCGCACATTGGTGCCGATGGGAAAGGTCAGGGTGTCGCCG
Source organism: Rhodospirillaceae bacterium (assembly GCA_018674495.1). Lineage (GTDB taxonomy): Bacteria > Pseudomonadota > Alphaproteobacteria > Rhodospirillales > UBA2165. The sequence continues at coordinate 26,924 of JABHAA010000080.1, forward strand.
CACCGCACCATGTAGTGGGCCTTGCGGATGGTGTCGCCGTTGACCCGCGCCTTACCCGATTGGCAGAACTTGGAGGCGAGCGAGCGGCTTTTGAAAAAGCGCGCATGCCAGAACCACTTGTCGAGCCTGAGGGCATCGGCGGCGGCGTCCGTTGCGTTTTTGCCCATCAGTTCAGCGCCAAATCCTGCAGCTTGGCGAAAGGCGAATTGGGATCAACTTGGGCCGGGTGCTTGGTCTTGGCAGCCTTGCGCTTGGCCTTGGGCGCTGGATTGGATTTGAGGCGGCGGATGCGCAGCGCCTCGCCATCCTTTGCCAGCTTATAGCCGATGGCATCTAGAACGCCGGCGATTTGGTCTTCGCCGCAGCCCGCGAGATTGAGTATCTCGGGCGACAACACCGCGCCCGTCCGGCTCATCTTGGCATCGATGGCGACGATCAGCCGCTCAGCGATATCGATGCGCAGCACCAGCGTTCCCGCCGGCCGGTAGCCCGCCGCATACAAAAACCCGGGCGGCCATTGCTCATCGGCTTCCACCGAAACTCGGCCCGCCGGCAGCGGATTTGGGATCGGCGCTCGGCCATTGTGGATCGCCCACAAAAGTGAACATACCTGCGCCGCCTTGGGCCGGATCATGGCCTCCATATAGACGTCGCGCGCGCCAACCCAGATACCGAGACCGCGAAGGCGCGAAAAATCTTCTTTACGAAGCGCCCCAATCAGGGTGTCGGCGGTGCGCCGCGGGAAGGCGCCCAGCCCCTCGGTCAATTGAAAAAGGATGCCGCGCACATTGCCGTTCAATTCTGCGTCATCTTGGGCTTTCAAGATGCGCAACAGCGGCCCCAGGCGGGCGTCGATGATGGAGTTAAGCCAGCGGTTCAAGCGCGCCTCGGCATGAGCCCTCGGCAATGGCTGCAACAATTCACTGGCGCTAAGAACGGCGCGCGGGCGCAAGATACGGTTACCCGGCACGATGCGCCCCACCTGGGCGCCCAGCCACAGGATGCGGCCATCGGGCTTTAACGTCACATCGCCATCGGCGGCTTTGCCGAATGCCTCGACCCGGCGTTCAAATTCCACCGCCAAGGCGCGGCTGGCGGCGGTCGATACCGCCCGTTCGGCGGCGGCGCCGTCAGCAACGTCGGCAAAAAATTTAAAGCCTTCGATATTGCCGACAAAATGGTTCTCAACCATCACCTCGCCTTCCCCGGTGATGTGGGCGTGCAACGGATCACCCGCGGCTAGGCGGCGCACCAGGGTGGTTGTGCGGGCATCGACAAAGCGCTGGGTCAGCGCGGTGTGCAAGGCATCCGATAGACGTTCTTCGATTTGGCGCGTGCGTTCCCGCCAATGGGCACGGTCGTCCAGCCAATCGTCCCGGTGCGACACGTAGGTCCAGGTGCGCACATCGGCGATGCGCTGCATCAAGCTGTCGATGCCGCCATCCACATGATCGATGCGATCGACCTGACCGGCCAGCCAATCGGCGGGCAGCCGGTCTTTGTCCCTCAGCAACTGGAATATGCGACCGAGAAGCGATGCATGCTGGCCGCCGCCGGTGCGATTGTAATCGGGTATCTGGCAGACCTGCCACAGAAGCCGGATGGCGTCCGGCGTGACGGCGCGCTTGCTAACTTCGTCATCACGCAGGACATCGGCCAATGCTTCCTCGTCGCGCGCCTTGATGACGCGAGCCAGCCCGGTTTGCCCCGGCGCCTCGGCCAAACTGGCAGCCAACTTATCCAGGCTGGAGAATTCCAGATGCGGGTTGCGCCAATATATCTGGCGCAGTTTGGCAAAATTATGGGTTTCGATCCGCTCAACGATTTCCGGCGCCAGCTCCGTCGCTTCGGCGGTCAATCCAAAGGTCCCATCGCTCATATGGCGCCCGGCCCGCCCGGCGATCTGGGCCAACTCATCGGGCCTGAGATCCCGGTGAAAATTGCCGTCGAACTTGGCCAGCCGCGCAAAGGCAACGTGATCCACATCCATATTGAGGCCCATGCCGATAGCGTCGGTGGCCACCAGATAGTCCACCTCGCCTTCCTGGAACATGGCCACCTGGGCGTTGCGAGTGCGCGGGCTGAGGGCGCCGAGTACCACAGCGGCGCCGCCGCGCTCGCGCCGGATCAATTCGGCGATGGTATAGACATCCTGGGCGGAAAAGCCGACCACGGCGCAACGCGGCGGCAGGCGTAGAATTTTCTTAGGTCCGGTGAAAGTCAGAACCGAAAACCTGGGCCGCGAAATAAAGCTGGCTTCGGGCACCAGCCGGCGGATCAAAGGCCGCATGGCGTCCGATCCCATGAACATGGTTTCTTCTTCGCCGCGGGCGCGCAGCAATCGCTCGGTGAATACATGGCCGCGGTCCGGATCGGCGGCAAGCTGGATCTCGTCAACGGCGACAAAGGCCAGACGCTTGTCGAGCGGCATGGATTCGACCGTGCAAAAGAAATACTTGGCGTAAGGCGGGACGATTTTTTCTTCGCCGGTGATTAACGCTACCTGGCGCGGCCCTTTGATGGCGACGGCGCGGTCATAATTTTCCCGCGCCAGCAGACGCAACGGAAATCCCATCATGCCGCTGCCATGGCCGAGCATGCGCTCCAGCGCCAGGTACGTCTTGCCCGTGTTGGTCGGGCCCAAGACGGCGACAACGCGCGCCGGTGACGGCTGGCTGGATGAAGAATAGTGCTGGTGCATATTCAGAGAATTAGGCGTTTGGCGTTCCGGCGCAAGCGAAAATGAAGTTCAATCTTCCACCAGCGGCACGAAAGCAACCGACAGAATGCGCTCTTCGGTTATGCCGCCATCTTCGGTTTTGACAATACGCATCAGCACTTGATGGCCACCCGGCTCGCCGATGGGCACAATCAGGCGCCCGCCCGGCTTCAATTGGCGAAACAATGCCGGCGGCACGCGCCCCGCCGCCGCCGTCACAATGATGGCATCGAACGGAGCCTGGGAGGGCCAGCCATCCCAGCCCTGGGCGGTTTGCAAATGGACATTGCTAGCCCCAAGCCGAGCCAGACGCTTGGCCGCCGCATCGGCCAGTTGGGGGATAATTTCGAGGGAATAAACGGACGCGCCGAGGGCGGCGAGCACCACGGTCTGGTAGCCCGATCCGGTGCCCAGCTCCAACACCTTGTCGCCAGGCCTGATATCCAAAAGTTCGGTCATCAGCGCGACGACAAAGGGTTGCGATATGGTCTGACCATGACCGATGGGCAATGGTCGGTTGTCAAAGGCCGAGGCCGCGTCGCCGTCCGGCACAAATTCCTGGCGCGGCACGTCCATTATGGCGCCGAGTACCGATGGTGATAATTCGCTCAGCCCGGTTTCACCGGCGGTGCGGTATGTGTCTTCGGCAATCGCCGTCATCAGCCGCTTAAGCGCGCCTGGATCAGGGCCGGCCATGACCTTAAGGGACTACCCGGCCCAAAACTTTATACTTCGGGAACCGGCTCCTTGACCGGTCTTTGCCGCGTCATGCGCACATGCTTTTTCAATTGGCGGCGCACCGCTTCGAAGGCATCGCGGATGGCGACATAGATATCTTCGTGGGCGTGGGCGTCTTTGGGATCGCGGGTCACCACCACGTCTTCGCCGGGCACCGACATCACCACTTTGATATGATACAGATTGCCTTTGTTATGGCTCCGATGGCGCGCCTCGACTACCACCTGACAGTTGGTTATGCGGTCAAAATATTGTTCTAGTTTATCAACTTTTTCCTGAATCCGCTCTTCGACAGCCTCGGAACGATCAAAATTTCGGAATGAGATTTGCGCCGGTATGGACATATTTTACCCTTCATTCAGCCAAGGAGCGATGATACATGAAACGACTTCGATGGTGTGAGAGAATTTGATTTTGCGCCGAAAGCGGCGCGCTCCCAAGACTTGGCAATCTTTTTGTATTCATGGTTAGCCATTATTGTCTTATATCGGGCGCTTGCACCTTGATTTTGGTCATTTGCGGCAAAATTTAACTGCATCGACGATAGCCCTTGCACAAGCGTCCCTATCAATACATATGAGGTCACAAATCCGTCGCCACAAGATGGCGGCGGTAATTTTACAAACAATTTTAATGCGCGAGGAAATCATGGCTCAGGACGAATTCACATTCGAGGCGGAAGTCGGCAAGGTACTCGATATCGTCATCCATTCGCTGTACAGCAACAAAGAAATATTTTTGCGGGAATTGGTCTCCAACGCCGCAGATGCCTGCGACAAGCTGCGCTATCTGGCGCTGACCGAACCCGGCCTGATGGAAGCCGGCTCCGAGTTCAATATCCAGCTTTCCACCAATAAGCGGGACCGCACCGTCACGGTTGCCGACAACGGCATCGGTATGAACCGGGACGAGTTGATCGAGAATCTGGGCACCATCGCCCGCTCGGGCACCACGGCGTTCCTGGAAAGCCTGTCCGGCGACGAAAAAAAGGATTCGGCCCTGATCGGCCAGTTTGGTGTCGGCTTTTACGCCTCGTTCTCAGTCGCCAAGAAGGTCGAAGTGTTAAGCCGCAAAGCCGGCGAGGATAAAGCCTGGCTGTGGACATCCGAGGGCGCCGGCTCGTTCACCCTGGCCGAAGCGGAACGCGAAGGCCAAGGCACCTCGGTCATCGTGCATCTGGCCAAGGGCGAAAGCGAATTTCTGGAAGAGGCGCGCATCCGCAACATCATCGCCACCTATTCCGATCATGTCTCGATCCCGATCATGATCGCTACCAAGGAGGGCGAGAACCAGCTCAATACCGGCTCGGCCATCTGGACCCGTGCGCGGGGCGATATCACCGAAGAGCAGTACAAGGAATTCTATCACCATGTGGGTCATGCCTTCGATGACCCGTGGCTGACCTTGCATAACCGGGCAGAAGGCAAGATCGAATATACCAACCTGCTGTATATTCCTTCATCGAAGCCGTTCGATATGATGAACCCGGACCGCAAGCATCGGGTCAAACTATATGTGAAACGGGTTTTCATCACCGACGATTGCGAAGAATTGATGCCGGCCTATTTGCGCTTTGTGCGCGGCATTGTCGATTCGGAAGACCTGCCCCTCAATGTCAGCCGCGAAATGTTGCAGCACAACGCCGTGGTGAGACGCATCAGCACCGCCCTGGTACGCCGCATCTTTTCTGAATTGAAGAAAAAGGCGGAAAAAGCGCCGGAAGAATACGCCGCCTTTTGGGCCGATTTTGGCGCCGTCGTCAAAGAAGGCCTCTATGAAGACGCCGACAACCGCGAGCGGCTTTTGGAAATCGCCCGCTTCCGCTCCACCAACAGCGACGATTTGATTAGCCTGGCCGATTATGCGGCGCGCATGAAGGAGGGCCAGGAAGAGATATTCTTCATCACCGGCGCGGACATCGATCAGATGCGCGTCTCACCGCAATTGGAAGGCTTTCAGTCGCGCGGCCTCGAAGTGTTGCTGTTGGACGATCCGGTCGATGAGTTCTGGCTACCGACGGTCGGCCTGTTCGAGGAAAAACCGTTCCGTTCGGTCACCGCCGGCGGCATTGATTTCTCCAAGATCAAAACGGACGGCGACGCCGGTAAGGATGAGGACAAGGACGGCCCTGAGAAAGCCGATGCCGCCGATGTGGCCAAATTGATCCTGGCGTTCAAGGAAGCGCTCGGCGATGCGGTGCGCGACGTGCAGACATCGGACCGCCTGACCGACAGCGCCGTCTGTCTGATTTCCGGCGACGGCGATATGGATTTCCATCTGGAGCGCATGCTCAAACGCCACGGCCAGATCACGGCGCCCGCCGCCGCCCGCGTGCTGGAGATCAACCCGGCGCACGCACTGATCAAAAAGCTGACAGCCATGAGCGGTGATCTGACCAAGAAGGATCAGATATCCGAGACCGCGCATCTCTTGCTGGATCAGGCCTATATTGCCGAGGGCGAGCCCCTTGGCGACGCTGCCGGCTTCGCCCAACGCTTGAGCGCCGCACTGGAGCGGGGGCTTTAATTTAACGGGCCGTTGTCGAACAGGGCCTTCACGTCTTCGGGAATTTCGCCGGCGCGGGCGCCCTTGGGCGCGTCCGCATCGAGCAGCGCCCAGACCCGGATTTCCTGACCCTCCACCAGGGTTACACCGTCCCGGCGGACAACGTGTTTCACAACGAACGTGCGCCCACGCCATTCATCGATCCAGGTTTCCAACTCGACCGTCTCGTCCATGCGCGCCGGACCGAGAAACTTGGCCGACGCATCGACCACCGGAAAGCCGGCCATGCCATGCTTTGCCCAGATCGACGTCCAGTCGAGCCCAGCGGCGTTGAACAGGTCCTGGCAGGCCCGGTCGAACCATTCGAAATAGCGGGGATAAAACATGATCCGCGCCGGATCGCAGTCGGCGAACATGATGCGGATTAGCTGCTTATGGCGAAACATTCAGGTAAACATCCTTGGCAATTGCGCCTGGGGTTATAGGCGATTGGGCCCTGCCTGCCAATTCCCACACAAATTGGGGGTATTTCAAAAACGCCTCGAGTTTTGTTGCCGCCGGTTTTGACTGCCCGATTGCGTTGATCGAAATCAAGGCACCGGGTCCGCATCCAGGCGACAACGGCGGATTGACGATGGCGGCATAGGGTTTAAAACTAAGGCCAACCTATGATCGCTTACATGCCACCAAGGAAGGACTGATTTCATGAAAGCATCCGACATTAGCCCCAAGCATTTCGGCTGGAACGTCGAAGACCGGGTCGCCACCATCACACTCAACCGGCCGGAACGAAAAAACCCCTTAACCCTCGATAGCTATGCCGAGTTGCGCGATACCTTCCGCCAGTTGGTTTATGTGGATGACATCAAGGCGGTGGTGTTCACCGGCGCCGGCGAAAACTTCTGCTCAGGCGGCGACGTGCACGAAATCATCGGCCCCCTGGTGGCCATGGACATGGACGGGCTTTTGGAATTCACACGCATGACCGGCGACTTCATCAAGGCCATGCGCGAGGCGCCGCAGCCCATCATTTCAGCCATCGACGGCATTTGCGCCGGCGCCGGCGCGTGCATCGCCATGGCGTCGGATCTGCGCTACGGGACTGAGCGCTCAAAGGTCGCGTTTTTGTTTGTGCGTGTTGGGTTGGCTGGGTGCGATATGGGCGCCTGTGCCATGCTGCCGCGCATCATCGGTCAGGGCCGGGCGGCTGAGCTGTTATATACGGGCCGCTCCTTGGGCGGTGAGGAAGCTGAGCGCTGGGGCTTTTATAACCGCCTGATCGCGCCCGAGGAATTGGTGGCCGAGGCGCAAGCCCAGGCCGCAAGGCTGGCCAGCGGCCCCACTTTCGCCCACGGCATGACCAAGATGATGATGAACAAGGAATGGGACATGGGCGTGCCGGAGTTTCTGGAAGCCGAAGCCCAGGCCCAGGCCATCTGCATGCAAACCAAGGATTTCGAGCGCGCCTACAATGCTTTCGTGGCCAAGGAAAAGCCCGCCTTCGAAGGCAATTGACAGGACGCCCCGGGCTCGGCGTAATAGAGACAATAGTGAGGAAATAAACTGATCGGGAGACCTGTCATGGCGGCAACAGGCAGCGCTGAGGACAAACGTAGGCATCCGCGTCACGCGGTGAGCAAAAAGATCACGGCCCGCGTTGGAGGCGGATCGGACGACGAGATCGACGCACTTTTGCGTGACGTTTCAGCCGGCGGTGCCTCGGTCGCCGGGGCTTTCGAGCTGGAGAACGACGATTCCCTGGAGCTGGAAATCGAGGATGTGGGCGTCTTTGGCGCCGAGGTGACACGCTCGTTCGATGAGGGCATCGGCGTCCGTTTTGTCGATATCGACGAGACCGAGGAAGAGCAACTTCTGTCCGAATTGGCCGATCTGGACGCACAAATCCGCACCGACGATCTGTAATCTCTCCGGCCAGGCGCCGGGGTAATCCCGTGGCACCCGTCTCGGGCAACAAAAGGTATGGGGCATGCGCTTTGCCTGCGACACCGGGGGCACGTTTACCGATCTGATTGTCGAAGGCGACGACGGCGCCCTGGCGCTATATAAGGCGCCGACGACGCCGGACGATCCGGTGCTGGGCGTGCTCGATGCCCTCGCCCTTGCCGCCCGCGACCGGGATATGGAACTGAGCAAATTCTTAAGCCAAGGCGAGATGCTAATCCACGGCACCACCCATGCCATCAACGCCATCATCACCGGCAATACCGCCAAGACCGCGTTCCTGACCACCCAGGGCCATCCCGATATTCTCGTGCTGCGCGAGGGCGGGCGCATCGAGCCGTTCAATTTCCGCATTCCCTACCCAGAACCCTATATCCCGCGCGCGCTCACGTTCGAAGTGCCGGAACGCATGGACGGCGAAGGCAATGTAGTTTTGGCCTTGGACGAAGCGGCGGTGATGGACATCATCGGCGCGCTAAATGCTCAAAAAATCGAGGCCGTGGCGGTATGCTTCCTCTGGTCGATCGCCAATCCGGCGCACGAGACCCGCGTCGGCGAATTGCTGGCGCAACATATGCCGGAAGTGCCGGTTTCGCTGTCCCATATTCTCAACCCAGCGCTCCGGGAATATCGGCGCGCTTCGGCGGTGGCCATCGATGCCTCCCTGAAGCCGCTGATGGAGCGCTATCTCGGCAGCCTGACCGAGCGGCTGACGGCTGCCGGGTTCCAAGGCCGTACTTTAGTACTCACATCCCAAGGCGGCATGATCGATGCGATGGAGCTTGCTAGCGAGCCAATCCACGCCATCAATTCGGGGCCGTCCATGGCGCCCATCGCCGGGCGATACTATGCCAGTTCCGAATGCACCGAGCCCAACGCCATCGTCGCCGATACCGGCGGCACCACCTATGATGTTTCGCTGGTACGGCGCGGGCGCATTCCCAAAACACGGGAGACCTGGATCGGCCAGCCCTTTCGCGGCCACATGACCGGCTTTCCGTCCATCGATATCAAATCGGTGGGCGCCGGCGGCGGCTCCATCGCCCGGGTCGATGACGGCGGCATCCTTTTCGTCGGGCCGGAAAGCGCCGGCGCAGCGCCGGGCCCGGTCTGCTACGGCGCCGGCGGCACCCTGCCAACCCTCACCGACGCCTGTCTGGTGCTCGGCTATCTGGATCCCGATTATTTCCTGGGCGGCACGCTGGCTCTCGATACAGGCGCCGCCGAAGCGGTGATCCAAGAACAGATCGCAGCGCCCCTCGGCCTGGAACTGGCCGCGGCGGCAGCGGCAATTGTCGAGGTAGCCACCGAAAACATGGTCCAGGCGATCACCGAGATCACCGTCAATCAGGGTATCGATCCCGCCGATGCGGTGCTCATCGGCGGCGGCGGTGCGGCTGGGCTGAACTCGGTATTTATCGCCCGCCGGCTCGGCTGCCCAAGGGTTCTGATCCCGGAAACCGGCGCCGGTTTGAGCGCTTACGGCGCTACCATATCGGACCTGACGACCGAGTTTCGCTCGATCTATTTCACCACTTCCGAGGATTGGGATGAGGCCGCCGCCAACGCGGTGTTGGCGGCCCTAGAGGCCAAATGCCAGGCCTTTATCAATGGCCCCGGCGCCGGCGCCGCCGAACACCGGATCGAATTTGGCGTCGAGGCCCGCTACGCCAGCCAGGTCTGGGAAATCGAGGTGCCGCTGGCCGCAAGCCGCTTCCAAGGAGCTGCCGATTTGCAAAAACTGATCGCCGATTTCAACGCCGCGCACGAGGAAATATTCGCCATCAACGATCCCAGCTCCATCGTCGAGTTTGTCGGCTGGACGGCCTCGGTCGCCTGCAAGCTGACCGGCTCAGGCGGCGGCAGATTGGCAGCGGACGGCGGGGCCGAACACAGCGGCAGCCGCCAGATATATTTCGAGGGCGCCGGCATCGTCGATACGTCAATCCATGCACCGGCGCAGCTAACACCCGGCGAGGAAATATCCGGCCCGGCGATTATCGAAACGCCGTTCACCACGATTGTCATTGATCCCGGTGCCAGCTTTCATCTGGCGAACGCCGGCAGTATCAATATCACGCCCTAGGAACAGGCCCATGAGCGAGAAAAATTCTAAGCTGGACGGCGCCAAACTGGCGATACTTTCCAACCGCCTCGGCGGTATTTGCCGCAAGATGGGCAATACTTTGTTGCGCACCGGGCGCTCCGGCGTCCTCAACCGGGCCAAGGATTTCTCCTGCTGCATCGTCACTAAGGACTGCGAATTGCTGACCGCTGAGGAAAGCCTGCCCATTCATGTGTTGTCGGGACCCGATCTGATGGCCCGGTCCATGCACGAGTTCCATCCAAACTTAAAGAAAGGCGACGTGTTCCTGCACAATTCGCCCTATCACGGCGATTCCCACCCCGCCGATCACACCCTCCTGATGCCGGTGATCGACGATGCGGGCGTCCATCACTTCACGCTTTTGGCCAAGGCGCATCAGGCCGATATCGGCAATTCGATCCCGACCACCTATCACGGCACGGCGCGCGATGTTTACGAAGAAGGTGCGCTCATTTTTCCCGCCGTAAAAGTGGCCGACAATTACCAGGTGATCGACGATATCATCCGCATGTGCCGCATGCGCATCCGCGTGCCCGACCAATGGTACGGCGATTTTTTGGCGATGCTCGGCGCCGCCTATATCGGCGAGCGGGAATTGCTGGCACTCGGCGCCGAGATTGGCTGGGGCACATTGCACGGCTTCACCGACCAGTGGTTCGATTATTCCGAAAAACGTATGATCCAGGCAATCCAATCCATGCCCGCCGGCAGTGCCACCGCCCAATCCACCCACGATGCCATTCCTGGCACACCCGCCGAAGGCATCACCATCACATCGAAAGTTACCATCGACACCAATGCGGCGATGATCGAGGTGGACCTCACCGATAATTCCGAAGCGCTGGCTTGCGGGCTCAACGTATCGGAGGCCTGCACACGCACATCGGCGATGATCGGCATCTTTAATTCGGTGGATAATTCGGTGCCCAAAAACGCCGGCGCCTTCCGCCGGGTGAAGTTGCACCTGAAAGACAACGGTGTCGTCGGCATCCCGCGCCATCCCATAAGCTGCTCGGCCTCGACCACCAACCTGGCCGACCGGATACAAAATTCGACCATGCGCGCCATGGCCGAGATCGGCGACGGGCTCGGCATGGGCGAGATCGGCTGCTTCTGCCCGCCGTCCACTTCGGTGGTCTCCGGCACCGACCCCAGGAATGGAAAACCTTATGTAAATCAATTGTTTCTGGGCCATACGGCGGGCGCCGGCGCGCCCTTCGAAGACGCCTGGATGACCATGCTGCACGCAGGCAATGGCGGCATGTGCTATATCGATTCGGTCGAATTGGATGAGATTTATACGCCGATCCGTGTGACCAAGCGCCACCTGATTCCGGATTCCGAAGGCGCCGGGCGGTTCCGCGGCGCGCCCGGGATCGAAGTCGAGCTAGGCCCCGTCGATTGCCGCATGGAAGCCGGCTTCGTTGCCGATGGCAATATCCACAATCCTTTGGGCGCCCGCGCTGGCGGCGCGGCGGCGCATTCGGATCAGTTCCGCAGGTTGCCGGGCGGCACCCTCGAGCGGCTCGAACAATGCTCTCAAATCTGGATCGAGGACGGCGAAACCTTGGTGTCCATCGCCTGCGGCGGCGGCGGCTACGGCGATCCCAAGAGCCGCGATGCGGACCGGGTGTTGCGCGATGTGGCCGAAGGGCTGGTCAGCCGAGAGCGAGCAGCCGAAATTTACGGCGTGATCATCACCGAGGCCATGCAGATCGACGGCCCGGCCACCCGGGCCGCGCGCGCCGAGTAATCGAAATTTGCGAATATTTTTACCTTAGGAGGAATTTCAAAATGCGTCTCACTGACAAAATCGCCATCGTTACCGGCTCGTCCCTCGGCATCGGCGCCGCCATCGCCAAGCGCTATGCCGCCGAGGGCGCGACCGTAGCCGTCAATTTCCTGAAAAGCCCGGACAAGGCCGACGAAGTGGTCAAGGAAATCCAGGACGCAGGCGGCACCGCCAAATCCTATCAGGCGGATGTATCCAAAGTGCCCGAGATCGAGAGCTTCGCGCAAAATGTGATCGATGATTTCGGCCGGATCGATATTCTGGTCAACAATGCCGGCGTCTTTCGCACCGTGCCGGTCTTGGAGACCACCGAAGAGATTTGGGACGAGCAGCTTGATCTCAACCTCAAGGGCTATTTCTTCTTCGTCAAAACCCTGGTGCCCCATTGGGGCGAGATTGGCGGCGGCAAGGTGGTCAATATATCTTCCATCGCCGGCACCGGCGCCTTTCCCAACTGCCCCGGCTATTGCGCATCGAAGGGCGGCGTCGTTAATCTGACCCGCGCCTTGGCGGCAGAGCTGGGCAAGGACAATATCAACGTCAATTCCATCGCGCCCGGTAATGTGGCGACGCCGCTCAACGCCCATGTGCGCGGGCCCGGAAACGAAGAATACATCGAATTGATGAAAACCTTCACCCCCACCGGTATCGCCTTCATGGATCCCGAGGACTTGACCGGCACTGCCGTGTTCCTGGCCTCCGAAGACGCCAAGATGATCCACGGCGAAACCATCATCGTCGATGCCGGCTGGTCGGTCTGGTAGTGGACGCGGCGCGGGTCCTGGTAACCGCCGGCGCCGCTGGTATCGGCCTCGCCGTGGCCGAGCGATTTCAGGCGGCCGGCGCCAAAGTCATAGTCTGCGATATCGATGCGGGCGCGCTGGAAACGGTGCCGCCGGAGCTTAAGGTCGTGCAATGCGATGTCGCCGATACAGATCAGGTAGCCGGGTTGTTCGAAAAAGTCAGACAAGACATGGGCGGGCTTGACGTGCTTATCAACAATGCTGGCATTGGCGGCGGCCAGGCGGCCATTGAAGATATTACCGACGCTGCCTGGCAGCGCACATTGGATGTGAATTTGAGCGGCATGTTTTACTGTTTGCGCGCCGCCGTGCCGGGCATGAAGGCGCAAGGCTCCGGCGCGGTGATCAATATTGCCACCGCCTCAGTGCGCACCGGTCTTCCCGGGCGCATGCCTTATGTGGCCTCCAAGCAGGGTGTGATGGGCTTAACCCACAACGCGGCCAGGGAGCTGGGTCCCGACAATATCCGTTGCAACGCCATCCTGCCGGGTTTGGTCGACAATGCGCGCGGCCGGAATTTGGTCGCCGAGCGGGCGAAGGATCGGGGGATCAGCGCCGCCGAAGTGGAAGACGATTACTTACGCTATGTTTCCATGCGCTGCTGGATCGATCCCGCCGAGGTGGGCGATCTGGCGGTATTCCTTGCCTCCGGTCAGGCGCGCCATATCAGCGGCCAGTTCATTGCCGTCGATGGTCACATGGAATGGGAGAGCTGATCCGAACTTCGAGTTGGCTTGTGATGGCATCATCCAAACTACCGCTTCCACCGGGATAAGATGAAGGGGATCATGCTGGCCAAAAAGGCCACGACAGTTGCTGACCATACCGTTGCAGCCAGCGGCACCGGTGTGCCATCGGAAACCCAACCATATATCTGGCTAAACAGGCCGCCACCAAACATTTGAGCGAACACGCCGACGCCCGCCGCGGTACCCGCCAAACTGGCCGACGCTTTCAGCAAACCTGTCTGCACGAAAGGTGTGTTCAAACCTTGGCCGAATGTCAAAAGAAACCCGGGAAGAAAAAGCGTGAGCGGAAAGACCAGACCGGCCATCATCAGCGCAGCGAAAACTGACGTCGCCAGCAGCATCAAACCGGTGGCTCCGAAAACCATGGTTTCGATCCCGACACGGCCACCGATCCGGCTAGACAAGAAATTGCCTAACCAGAGACCGAATGGCATCAACGGAAACCAAAGACCGAATTCGGCGACTGGGCGGCCCAAATAATCGGTCATGATATAGGCCGTGCCGCTGGCGAGGGCAAAAAAGGAGCCGGTGCTGGCTCCAGCCTGCAGGGCGAATGCGGAAAATCGGATATCACGGAATAACGAAATATAGTCTGCCCATGGGGATTGGCGCCGCTCGTTTGGGGACCGCCCAGGCCCAGATTCGTTGATTGTCCGCGCCACCAATATCAGGATTAGGGCGCCTGAGACGGCGGCGAACATAAGAACACTGCGCCATCCCAATGAATCGGCGAGTAGACCTCCGATAGGGGGTGCTACCATCGGTCCCAGCGAATAGGCCATGGTCAAATACGCCACCACCTTCACCAATTGGTCAGTACCGTAAATATCGCGCGCGATGGCGCGTGCCAAAGCCAGCCCGCAAGCGCCGCCAGAGGCCTGGATTAAGCGCCCTCCAACAAGCATCCATATGGAGTTTGATAGGGCAGCGAGCACGCTTCCGGCCAAGAACATCAATATCCCCAGCAAGAGAACTCGGCGCCGGCCGAAGCGATCCGAGAGCGAACCGAAAACCAAGGTCATGAACGCCATAGCAAACAACGGCGCACTGACTGTCATTTGAATCATCGCCTCACTGGATTCGAAATAAACCATTACCGCCGGCGCTGCGGGAAAATACAGGTGCAGTGACAGCGGGCCCATAAAAGTCACTAGCGCGAGTACAGCGAACAACCATCGGCTAGGCGCCGGCCCCGAGGTCATTGCCGGGCTCGCTGGACTAGAGTTTTGCACGATTGAAAATCAATTCCTGAACTATGGGCGTGTGGTGCGGCGCCTCACCGTTGGTTATCAACGGGCTTTTAAAAAAAACCGCCATGCACCCGTTGGCTGCCTGACGGCTTTTTATTTGTATACCAGGAAAAAAACGGGCCGGCTATTCTGCGGCGATATAGCGCGCCTCGTCATAGGCTCTGTCGCCGATGTCGCCATCGGGGAATATATCCCGTTGGGTTACCCATTCCCGCGACTCTTCATACATTTTCTGGGAATAGGATTCGAATACGATACGCTCACCGGGACCAAAATAACGCAGATCCATCATGTCGTGGAACCGCTCCGGAAACTCCTCTTTATAGTAGTGCACATAAAGCTCCGGCCTGAGATCGATATCAAACTGCGCCTTTTTCAGCGCCTGGTAGTATTTGGCAACGGTCTCAGGATCGATATCACCGGTGATCATGCCGGCCATCATAAAGGTGGTCTCGGCAATTTTTTTAAAGCCCAATTGGTCGAGAAAATAGTATGTACCCGAAAACAGGCTGGCGGCCGGCACTTCGCCATCGATTAGTTTCTCCATGCGCGCCCAAAGCATACCGTCGTTGAATGACAGGTTAATGTCTTCGGGCTTGAGATATTGCTCCAGCGCTTGGATCGTCGAATAGTGGCTGCCCGATTGGTGGCCAACGGAAATCGGAACCCCGGCAAGATCGTCGGGCGTTTCAATGCCCGAATCCGGGTGCACGAATATGCCGCAAGGCGACACCGAGTAGGCGCCCGTGTAAATCTGCCCATGGCCAGCCGACGCCGCAATATTGACGGTCCAATGGCAGGCCGAGCTGACATCGCTTTTGCGCCCTTCCTCGAACGTCTGGTAGGCGCCGCGCTTGTCGCCAATATTGTGCGCCTGGGCATCCTTTTTGGTGGCCAAATCTATAAACTCATAGTCGAGTCCTTCTTCCTCGAAATAGCCTTTTTCCCGAGCCACCCACTCATGCAGCCGCATATGCGGCTCGATCAAAAATTTAGACATTCTCTCCTCCGTATTCGCTTTTAAGGGTTTCCAATTTCAATCTTGCGACTTTTATATCAATTTTGGTGTTATTAGTGAAATTGATAATCATTATACAGGCGATCCATTTCATGCATATCTCTTCTTTGGACCTGAATTTGATGACTGTGTTTGATGCGTTGATGGTCAACCGAAATGTTACCAAGGCGGGCAAGGACATCGGGCGCAGCCAGCCGGCGGTCAGCCATGCGCTCGCCAGATTGCGTGCCATCTTGGGTGATCAGTTGTTCGTCAAGACCAACGAAGGCATGGTTCCAACGCCCAGGGCCCTCAGACTGCACGAACAAGTCCGCCCGGCGCTCCAATATATTGAAACCGCCATCAACGACGAAGAGGCGTTCGATCCGGCCACGGCCAAGCGTACTTTCCTCATCGCCATGGTCGAGCATGCTGCCTTTGTTTTGATGCCACGCCTCATCAGCCGCCTGTCGGTGGACGCGCCGTCTATCGATCTCAATGTGGTCGGCGTCACCGAAGTTCCGGGTGTTGATCAGATCGACACCGATCAATGCGAGCTTGCCATCGCGCTTCAATCCCGCAATCTGCCTGGACATATTTCCAGCGCGTTGGTCTATCGCGAAAAATTCGTTTGCGTAATGCGCGCCGACCACCCGATTTTGACGACATCGTTTACGCTGAACGACTATCTGGCCTATCCGCACAGCGCCGTACGCACCAGCGGCAACGCCGTCAGTCTGGTGGATATGGCGTTGGCCGAACTGGGATTTGAACGTCGGGTCGCGGTCGGGATATCGCACGTCCTGTTGACCAATCTGCTACTGCCGGGCTCCGACCTGATCGCCAGCCTGCCACAGCGCAATGCCGCGTTTTTTGCATCCGAGCGGGGTTTGGCGGTGCGCGATCTACCGTTCGAGGTCCCTGAATTCGAAACCCACATGGCCTGGCATCGACGCTACGAAGACGACCCCGGCCATCTCTGGATGCGCAACCTGATTAAACAAGTGGCTGCGGCGGTGTAACGTCGCGGCATGATGATCATGGCGGCGGCTGGCGCGCCATTCGCAGGGTGGTGTCGGTCAATCAGGCGACGATAGGCTGAGCGATGATCCAGAGCGAGAGCATCGTATAGCCGACCATCAAAGCCAGCATCGGCAATTGACTATCGAGCGCCCGGCGGCGGTTACCGAACAGGCGCATTGCTTCGGTATGGGACAGATAGACGGCGACGATGTGGCCGATGACGATGGCGGCGACCGAAAAAAACCAGACGAATTTGGCGTCGATTAAGGCGATATCAACCTTATAGTCGGCGGTGCCGAACAAATCCCAGCCGAAGCCGAACGGGTCCGACAATCGGTGGATGACCACTTGGCCCTCAATCACCAGCAACGACAGATAATGGGACAAATGATAGGCGATGGCGATGGGGACGATGGAAAAGACGAACGTCGGCGCCAACAGGCTGAATTTCACCACGTGATCGCTGGACCAGCCCACCAGATATATGAACAACAGATAGACCAAGATCAGCAAAATGGGA